>JBFLVN010000482.1:0-1517 GCA_040758475.1 Bdellovibrionota bacterium | reverse complement strand
CCCCAAAAATGCCGGCGCCTCGCTCGGCGCTTCTCCCGTCTTGATCGCCTCTCCAAGGGTGGTTCCCAGTTCCCCGAAATCCACCTGGAGCGGCTTCTATTGGAGATCGCGGGGGCGGTTTAACCCCTCTTGACCCCCCGCCGCCCCACCGGTTACCAAAAGGGCCGCCCGCAGAGGGGGCTTTGCGGGAAGGACCTTCACCATGAGCAATCCCCGGATCAAACGGCTCAACATCCTCTTTCTGGCTCTCCTCGTCCTGGGCGGCGGCGGGATCGTTTTCGGCTGCATCGTGAGCCGCGACTTCCTCCTGATCGTCAAGAAGGGCGACAACATTCCGATCGTCGCCATGATGTTTCTCGTGGGGTTTTTCACCTGGCTCTCCCTCAAGCAGGCGTTCCTGGCCGACCAGCGGATTGAGGAAGGCCAGCGGGAGATGATTTACCAGGACATGTGCGACTGACCGTCTCTTTCTTTCATCACAAATCCTTGTGACCCTTTCCCCCGAGCGGTATGATCGCCGCCCGGGGGATGATCTTTCATGGCCGTCATCGTTCTCGCCCTCTTCGCCGTTTTCGTCGGGTTCATTTTGATCGCCCTCATGGGCCGCTCTCCCCCTGCTGTTCTGCTCGAAGAAGGGAAGGGGGATGGCGGTGCCCGCCCCGATTTCGCCAGTCTCGAAGACCTGGAGGAAGCCGTGCGTGGCCTCGCCGAGGCCCAGGGCATGACGGTGGATGAAGTCCGGAAGGTGAGCGACGACGAGTTCGAGATTCTGGCGAGCGCGGGGGGCGGGCTCGGAAAGGGAATGGTTGTTTTCCACTGTGTCTGGACGGAGGAACCCGTGGGCGGTGACCGGGTGAGCGCGCTCCTCGGGGCCGTGCGAGGTGAGCGGGCGCTCAAAGGTGTTTTCATCACCACCGGCTATTTCACGGCCGACGTCCACAACATCGTCGAAGGGCCGCCGGTGGACCTCGTTAACGGCGAGCAACTTGGAAAACTTCTTCACGAGCACGGCGTTTCACCGGCTAAATAACTGGTTCGCTAGGAATTGTCGGACGTATTTCTTTTCCCAAGAGCGGATACCAAAATAATCAATTCCAGGTGCTTCAAACGGTCTTTGCGTAAGAGGTGCCGGTTTTCGGTGAGGGCTTCGGGGTTCCAATGGAACCTGCGGGAGCCTTTCCTTGGGTTACGGTTTTTCCTACCGGCAGCTTCATCCGACGGGACCCTCCCGTAAGCCTTCCCGGAAGAAGAAAATTTCCGGCCGGGCATTCTGGGTTCTTTCCGCAATCGCCCTGGTCATCGCCGTGTCTCTTTTCGCTGTTTCCTATTGGCGCCTTCCGGATATAGAGCCTTCCGAGACGGTCGCTTTGGCGGAAACGGAACCGCCTGTCGGAGAAGAAATGGCGGCTGAGTAAACGGCGCCTCCCCCTGTCGAGCTGGCCGATCCAGAAGAGCGGCCCTATGGGCCCGAACTTCCGGCGGAACTTCAAAGAAAACAGATTTCCCTCCACGTGGAA
>JBFLVN010000481.1:0-1523 GCA_040758475.1 Bdellovibrionota bacterium | reverse complement strand
GGCGGTCGTGCTCTCGGTCGCCAAGCTCTCGGCCCTCCTGGGAATCCCCGAGTACGTCATCAGCTTTTTTGGCGCCGCCATCGGGACGAGTTTCCCCGAGATTGTGGTGGACGTGACGGCCGCGAGGCGCGGGCATTACGAGATCGCCTTGGGGGACATCCTGGGGTCCTGCCTCATCGATGCCACGCTCGCCCCGGGCATCGGTCCCGCCTTTTTCGGAACGGTGGTGGATGGGCGGGGAGGATTGCTTGGAGCAGGTATCGCCGCCGCGGGCATGATCGTAGCCGCCGGACTCCTCATGGCCCGCAAACGGCATGACCGCATTTCCGGGGCGATCTTCGTCGCGCTCTATCTTCTCTCCTATTTCCTGCTTCCGGGGATGAATCCTTAGCCCGTTTACGAAAGGACTGGGCCGGTGCCCGGCTTCGGAAGTTCTTCGAGCCGTCCCACCATGTCCATTGCGCGGGCTTCGGCGCGGAGGATGCGCCCCACCGCTTCGAGATCGTCCTTGGAGATTTCCCCGGGCGCGGCGGCGAACTCGCGCTCCAATTCCTTGAGGTCCGGTTCGTTTCGGGTGAGGGGCGTGAGCAACCGGGGGATCAAATCCATCACGACCTTGCCGGCGGCCGCTTTGGCTTCGGCGTGGGCGAGTTCCTCTTTCATGGTCGCAAGGCGCGTGGTGGCTTCCTCGATTTCCCGTTGCCGGGCGAGGCGCAGGCGTTCGGCCAGCTGCACCTGCACGAACACCCAGGTGAAGCTCGTCCACACCGTCAGGAGAAGCGAGAAATAGAAGATCGGCAGGAGCTGGTCGTCGATCCGCCGCTGGTAAAAGAGCGGGGCGTACGTCCACGCCCCCGAGAGATCGCCCCACGCGAGAAAAAGCATGCCGGTGATCGCCGCGAAAAAGCCCGTCCATCCCACCCGGGTATCGAAGAAAATCGAATGGTAGGTGAGGAGTCCCGGGAAAATCGCGAAGACCGCGCTGCTCACCGTGCCGAAAAGGCGAAGGAGCCCGAAACAAAGGAACAAGACGCCCACGAGAAATAAGTACGCGGGAACGCGCGATTCTTCCGCCCGCCGGATGAAGACCCGGGCCACCAGTACGCAGAGGACAAGCCAGAGGGTGTAACCGCTAAGCAGCCAGACGAGCGGATAGAGGTTGAGCAGCTCTTTCCCGACTCCGGCGATCCAGAAATAAGCCACTATGGAAGTGAGAAAGACGAGGGGTGGCACCGAGACGGCGCTCCCGAAAAGGACTTTCCGGGGAAGGGGCCATTCGGCGTATTTCTGGTAACGCCCTGCGAAAGCGCCCCGCAGGGAACCGGGGCCTTCGCTCGTACCGCTTCCGCCGCTTGTTCCCGCCGCCGGCTTTTTCTCCAGCTTTTCTTCCCGCGCGATTTCCTCCGTTTCTTTTTGGAGCCGGGTCACGACTTCCGCGATTTCCCGCTCCCGGGCGAGAATGCGGTCGATGAGCGGGGCGGCTTTTCCCTGCAGAGACGGCGGGAGGTCTTCCCGGAGTGCTT
>JBFLVN010000480.1:0-1553 GCA_040758475.1 Bdellovibrionota bacterium | reverse complement strand
GCCCCCACCACCCCCGGCCCCTTTAACCTTGCACCTTAAGGAAGGGCCGACCTTCTTAAATTTATAGCGGAAACGGGGAGAAATCCCAAGCCCCCAGGCGGGCCAAACGTTCTCCAAAGGCTTTCGGGGGTCAACCTTGACCCACGGCTTTCCCGTGCGATACTTCCTCCACCAAGTTGCCGCACCGCGTTAGAGCGTGTTCGCCACGACGAAGGGATCGCCCAGAATGTCTGAAACCCCCACCACCACGGGCCGCCGCGTCATCAAGCGATATCCCAATCGCAAGCTCTACGATACGGAGCGCAGCTGCTACGTCACGCTCGACGAAATCGCGGCCATGGTGAAAGAGGGGCAGGACGTCCAGATCATCGACAACAAGTCGAATGAGGACATTACGAGCGTCACCCTCACCCAGATCATCTACGAAGAAGAAAAGAAGAACAAATCGATCCTTCCGCTATCGGCCCTGCGGAACATCATCCAAAGCGGACAGGAGTACATCCAGTCGCGCTTTACCGAGAGCGCCGAGCGGATGAACCAGCTCCGCGATGAGACGGAAAAGAGCATCCAGAAAATCATGTCCCGCGGCGAGATGACGGCCGAGGAAACGAAAAAAGCCCTGGCGGATTTCTTCCTCACCCGCCAGCAGCGGTTCGAGGAATTCCAGAAGAACCTGGACGAACGGATCCGCCACTACGTCGAGCGTCTCACCGGCCGTTCCGCCGAGAAGCCGGAAGAAGGCGGCAAGACCGCCAACGGCGAGGACATGCACGGCGAAATCCACCGCCTGCGCGCCCGCATCGAAGAACTCGAAAAGCTGGTCGAAGAACTCTCCGGCGAGAAATAGCCGCGATCAAAGCACGGAGCGGGAAAAGAGCCCCGCTTCGCGAAACCCGTCAGCCAAGAAGTTTCCCGAATCCCTTATCCCACGCGGTCGAGATAAGACCCGTCGCGGGTATCCACTTTCACGATGTTCCCGACTTCTACGAACTGAGGAACCTGGATCGAAAGCCCGGTTTCGAGCTTGGCGTTCTTCTTGGACGCGGAAGCGGTCGCGGTCCGCATACCGGGCTCGGCCTCGACGACTTTGAGTTCGACGGCCGTAGGGAGTTCGACGGCGATAGGCTTGCCTTCGTAGAAGGAGATCTGGAGCTTCGTGTTGGGAAGCATGTACTGGGGGGCGTCGCCCAGGACGTCGGCCGGCAGGGAGAGCTGCTCGTAGGTCTCGTTTTCCATGAAGTGGTACTGGTCGCCTTCGGCGTAGAGGAACTCCATCTGCTTGTGGTCGAGGGAGACCTGCTCCACTTTGTCCACCGTGCGGAAGCGGTGCTCGTAGCTCGACCCCGAATTGATGTCCCGCATCCGGGCCTGGACGAAACCGCGCAGGTTCCCCGGGGTCCGGTGTTCGACTTTGAGTACGCTGCAAAGTTTGCCTTCGTGCTGGATGAGCATGCCCAGCCGGATGTCCGTCGCGCCGATGAGTCCCATAATTCGATTCCACCCGTCCGCGGCGCCTTTTCCGGCCGCGGAGGCGCTCCTTGTTAGTCTTGGGC
>JBFLVN010000479.1:0-1569 GCA_040758475.1 Bdellovibrionota bacterium | reverse complement strand
AGGGCCGGGCGCTCGATCTTGGAATTGTGCCGGGGATCAACGGGCAGGGAATGGTGGAAGAGGACGTGCCGGATGGCGCGGGTTTCGGGGTATTTCGCGGCGAGTGCCAGAAGCTCGGCGCGAAGGCCGGGGAGGTCCCACCGGCTGAAGCCCGGTTTTACTTCCACGCAGATGACGGGGATTTCGGCGTTTCCGTCGGACACCCCGACCAAACCGCTCCGCCGCACCTTGGGGTGGGCGTCGAAAATGGGTTCGCACTGAAGGGAGAAGAGCGGGCCGTCTTTTGCCTTTACCCGCTGGCTTACGCGGCCGCAGTACCAAAGGCGCCCTTCGGCATCCAGGTACCCCACGTCCCCCACCCGGTGCCACACGCCGCCTTTCCCATCGGGAATCTTGTTCTTGCGCGTGCTCTCTTCGTCCCAGAAATAAGAGGGGCTCACGTGGGGGCTCCGGACGACGATTTCCCCGATCTTCCCCCGGGCGAGTTCCTCCGTTTCCTTCAGGGAGGCGATGGGGCCGTCGACCATCCGGAGGACCTTGACCTCGACGCCCGGCAAGGGACGGCCCACGCACATGCCGGCTCCCTGCTGGGTCTTGGCCCAGGTCTCCGCGAGCGTCTCGCGGCCGCCCATCTCGGTCGAAGGAAGGGCTTCGGTCGCGCCGTAGTTGGAGAAAATCTCCCCTTCGGGGCCCATCATTTCGAGGAAGGGCTGGATGACGGAAGCGAAGATGGGCGCCCCGCCGCCGATGACACGCTGGAGCGAGGGCGCCTTGACCCCGTGCTCGAGCGCGTACCGGGCGAGGTTTTCGAGCAAGACGGGCGAGCCGAACATGGATTTGACGCCGCAGTCGTTGATGACTTCGAGCAGGGCCTTGGGATCGGCCGTGGCCGGGCTTTGATAGACAAAATTGATGGGTGGCACGACCACGGTGCCGCCTGCGCTCAAGGCGATGAAGAAAAACGCGGGGAAGACCGGCATGTCCACCGGCACTTCGTTGCTGGAACCAAAGCGCCAGCTCTCGTGCACCATCCGGTAGAGGCGGGAAAAATTGCGGTGGAGATAGAGCGTGGGCTTGGCGGGGCCGGTGCTGCCGGTCGTATAGAGGATGGCGACCGGATCGTCGGGCGAAACGGCGGGGGGTTTGGGATCGGCCGGGGCCTTCCGGCGGAGGGATTCCACATTCTGAGCCCCGGGGAATCCGGGCTTCCCCACGACGATCAGCTTTCGAAGGGTGCGGGGGCCCCATCCGAAGGTGAGCCGGCCCAGGTGGGCGATCGGAACGCCGACGAAGGCCTGGGGCTTGATCCGCCGCAGGCGCTCCCCCACGTTCCGGTAACCCACGGCCGGATCGATCCACACGGTCATGGCCCCGACGCGCGTCAGAGCCAGGCCGATCACGCAGGCTTCGTAACTCGGCGGCGCCATGAAGACGGTGCGCGTCCCTTCCTCCACGCCCATCTCCCGGAGGCCCGGGGCCACGGCTTCCGCGTCGGCCGAGAGCTGCCGGTAGGTGTAGCGCTTGTAGCGGCGCTTCCCGAAAAGATCTTGCCCGTCGGGTTCGACCACG
>JBFLVN010000478.1:0-1582 GCA_040758475.1 Bdellovibrionota bacterium | reverse complement strand
GCCGCTCTTTCGAGAGCACGGCGATCAAGGGGTGATTGTCGTCGATGCGGGTCTCCTGGGCGGCGGGGGGAAGTTCCCCTTCCTGGATGACCGGCCACCAGTTCCCGTCCTCGCCCCGGAGGAAGACGGTGAGGAATTCGGGCGAGAGGGCTTTCTGGATCGCAAGCGCGCAGACCTTGGCGGTCTCGGGCGCATCGAAGGAGCGGACGAGGGTTTCGGAGGTGTGAGCCAGGATTTTCTGGAGGTCCGCCCGCTCCCGGTAGAAGAGGCGGTCGACAAGCCCTTGGGAAGAGCGCCAGAGGGGAAGGAAAAGAAGCACGGTGGCGAGGGCCGAGAGGATGGGCGTTTCCTGCGCCGCTTCGTGCCCCAGGACCATCCGCGCCCCGGCCTGGGTAAGAAGGAGAAGGACCGAAAAAGAGAGCACCACGGCCGTGGTGGCGACGGAATAGCCCACGGCCCGGCGGACGAAACTGGCGACTTCAAAAAGGTTGTACTGGGTGAGGCCGTAGGCCATGAACGCGGGGTAGAGGACCGAGAGGACGGCCACGTAGTGAACGGGGAGCCAAAGGTCCGCAAGGAGCGCTGCCGCCGCGGCCAATACCGCGAAGGGCGCCAGGACGACGAACGGGACGCCTAAAATTCTTACCCGCATCCGGACGAGGGGCGAAACGGAACGGCGGTAGGTGTCCCAGACAAGGAGGCCGCCCAGGAGCAAAACCCCCATCGTGTAGAAGGAATACCCGCCGATAAGGAAAATCATCCGCTCCGGGCGGTGAAGCTGGGTCTGGAATCCCAGGGCGAAGAGGAGCGGCGGGAGAGGGGCGATTTTGGAAAGCCAAGGGAACCGGTCCAGCCACCGGGATTTTTCCGGGTAGTGGAAGAGGAGAAGGGTCCCGGTGGCGATGGCAATGGGACCGGTGATCATCCAGAGACGGGAAAAACTTCCCACCGTGGCGAATTCAAAATCCAGGGCCGTCGTAAATCCGAGGAACGCGCTCGAAACGAAGAAGAGCCTTCCGATCGCCGTGCCGGGCTTGAAGAAATAGACGATGAGCCCGATGGCGATGTAGGCGATCCCCGTAAGTGCGATGGGGAAGAGATAACCCCAGAGGTCGCCCGCCGAAAGGGTCATGACGGGGACGCGGACGGTTTCTTTCCCCGCCCCGAAGCGCTGGACTTCGTATTCGATCGCTTCGCCCGGTTGCTTTCCCGCGACGAGGGCGTCCAGTTCGGAAAGCGAGGCGACCGTCCGCCCGTCTGCTTTTTCCACGATGTCGAGAGGTTTAAGTCCTGCGCGCTCGCCGCTCCAGGCGGGCGAAGAAAAGGGCGTAACGAGGGGCCCTTCCATGGCGGCAAAACCGCGGAAGGGTGCCTCCACTCGTTTTGCCCCATCCATGGCGGAGAGGACGATCAGGGCGAGCCCGAGGGCCGATAGGAGGAGGACGGCGGCACGTTCGAGCGCACTCATAGAAAGGGCCTGTCGCAGAGTGAACGGGCAAAGTAGCTCAGGCGGAAAAGATTGCAAACGGGCGTTGATTTTCCTCCTGGAACCGGCTCACTAGAGGAAAACAAAAAGGGGGAC
>JBFLVN010000477.1:0-1598 GCA_040758475.1 Bdellovibrionota bacterium | reverse complement strand
CCGCTCACGGCGCTGGCGTCCTTGACGAACTGGTCGTAGTCGTCCAGCCAGCCTTCCCTCTCCCAAAGCTTCGCCCGGACGATGAGTTCCCCCTTGATCGTGTTCGGGCTCACCGAAGCGAGACCCGGCTTCCCTTCGTGGGCGTTCGAAACCTTGATGTGCCGGGGATACCGGGCGGCGATGTAGTTGTTCCAATCGTAGCGAATCCGCTCCAGTTTGTAGGCCGTGTTGGGGTCGTAGAAGCTCTCGTCCGGCGCGTTCTGGGCGTCCTTCTTGTAGGTCGTGACCAGCCGTTCGATGGCCACCTGGCCGTCCGGGGTGGGGATGGTCGTCGAAATCCCGGAGGCGAGGAGCGAGTTCCGCTCCGTCGAATCGAACTGATCGGCCGGAAGGGGCGGAAGAATCCCCTTGATCACGATGGTCTTGAAGGGCCGCGCCGGGTTGGCCAGGGCGTGGGGCGAAATGGCCCCCACGAGGCCGGACGCCTTCTCGTAGGAGGGGAATGGCTCGCCAGTGGCCGCCACGATGCCGAAGAAGCCATTGTTGTGGGTGTCGCCCAGCGTGGTCAGGGTGGAGAGGTTCCCGATCGCGCCCGAATAGGCGATTGAACCGATGGCCTTGTTGGCGTCGAAACGGGCCAGAAGATCGGGCTTCACGAGGCCCACGTTGGCCGAATCGGTCCAGGGGAAGGCCCAATTCTGGTGCCATTCGTCCCCGATGGCGGCCAGGGGAGTCGTGATGTCCGGGTTTCCGGTTCCGCCGGACATGGCCGTGACGACGCACGAGAGGCCCGCCGGGAGGGCGTCCTCCGTGTAGTAGTTGTTCCGCAGGTCGATGGCGTTCCCGGCTTCGCCCTTGTGGCGGGCGGTCACGGTGACGGTGGCGGTGACGACTCCCGAAGTGACCGGCAGGTCCGTATCCGCGTTGATGGCCGCGTTGAGCGCCGAAGCCACCGTGGCGGCGGTGGCGCCGCTGGCCACGGCGACGCTGAGACGCCGCCCGGCGATCATGGGGCGCCAGGTTCCGGCGGCCGTCGCCGTACCCGAAAGGGCGAAAGTGCCCGTGGCCTGGACCCCGGCGCCGTTGTCCGCGAGGGGGAGCGCCCATACTTCGTCCACTTTGTTGTTGTCGAAGTAGCGATCGAACATGTGCTTGAGCATGGAGCCCGAGCCGAACTTGGCGGTCTGCTCGCCCTTGAAAATCCGAACGAGCTGGTTGGCGGTGGCGGATCCGCCCGAAAGCTTCTGGCCCCACAGGAGGTTCTTCCAGGGGAGCGAGCCCACCGTGGCCTTGGCCTTGATGCCGAATTCCGTCCGGATGAACGGGATTTTGAGGTTCGAGGGGATCTGGTCGAAGGACATGGGCTACTTCCTCTTGGCGGACCGGTCCGCTTCCGGCTTCTCGGCCCGGCTTTCGGGGGCGGCGGCCGGAGAGTCCGCCGCGGGGGAGTTTTCTTCCACGTCCCCCTTCAAAACGCGGCGCGTCCAGAAGGGGGTGTTGGGCACTTTCGTGAAAACCTCCCCGGGCAGATAACCGCCCCGCTCCGGGTCGGGGACTTTGCTTCCAGGCACTTTCGGGCGGACGAAACGGAATTCCAT
>JBFLVN010000476.1:0-1598 GCA_040758475.1 Bdellovibrionota bacterium | reverse complement strand
GAAACGGTTTCCTCTACGGCGGCACGGAAGACGGCAAGATTCTCAAAATCACCAAAAGCGAGAGCGAAGAGAAAATCGAAGAATTCGCCGCCACCGGCGGAAGGCCCCTGGGGCTCGATTTCGATTCGAGTGGAAACCTCTGGATCGCCGACGCCCGCAAGGGCCTCCTGCGCGTAACACCCAGCGGAAAAGTCGAGGTCATGACCAGCACGGCCGAAGGAGGGGATTTCGGATTTACGGACGACGTGGAAGCGGCCTCGGACGGGATGGTTTATTTCTCCGACGCCAGCACCAAGTGGGGGCTCAAGGATTACCTCTTCGACGCCCTGGAAGCTCGCCCTTATGGAAGGCTACTGGCGTACGACCCGGCGAAGAACGAAACCCGCGTGCTGCTCAAGGACCTCTACTTCGCCAACGGCATCGCCCTCTCGCAAGCCGAAGACTTCGTGCTCGTGAATGAAACCTACCGGTACCGGATCACCCGGTACTGGCTCAAAAGTCCCAAGGCCGGGGAACACGACGTCTTCATCGACAACCTGCCGGGTTTTCCCGATGGCGTTTCTTCCGACGGCAAAGGGACTTTTTGGGTGGCCATGTTCACGGTCCGCAACAAGCTGGCCGACGCCATCCATCCTCATCCTTTCATCAAGAAAATCGCCGCCTCGCTCCCCAAATTCCTCCAGCCCAAACCCGAGCCCTACGGACTAGCCCTGGCCATCGATGAGAACGGAAAAATCCTGGAGAGCCTTCACGATCCGGGAGGGAAAATTTTTCCCGAAGTCACTTCGGCCGAACCGTACGGGGATTTTCTATACCTCGGAACGCTCCACCGGTACGGCATCTGCCGGTACCGGCTCCCGCAATCCAGCCAGCCGTGAGCCACTCTTACTTCCCAAAGCGGCTGCGGTAGACGTAACCCATGAGATCGATGAGGGGCTCCGGGGCGAGGCGGTAAGCCCACCAGAGGAGCCGCGTTTCGAGCGAGATGGGAACGATGGCTTCGTTCCGTTCGACGCCTTTGAGGATGGCGCGGGCGCAGCGCTCCGGGCTCATGGGTTTTAGAACGCTCGCCCGCTCGAAATCGGATTTGGTCATCCCCGCGTACTTGGCATTGTCCCGGATGGGCGTGTCGACGAAGCCCGGGCAGACGACCGTGACTTTGACACCCTTCGAGGCCGCTTCCGCGCGAAGAGAAGTCGAAAGACCCACGACGGCGAACTTGGTCGCGGTGTAGGCCGTCGCCGCCGGGGCGGGGCCAAGCCCTTGGGCCGAAGCGGTGTTGACGATGTGCCCGAAGCCCTGCTGGACCATAATGGGATACGCGGCGCAAACCCCGTGGATGACTCCGCGGAGGTTCACGTCCACGACCCGGTTCCAATCGGCGAGCGTTGTCTTCAGGACGTCCCCGATCACATTGATCCCGGCATTGTTGAAGAGGTAATCGATCCGGCCCGCCTCCCGGACGACTTCTCCAACGGCGGCTTCGACCTGGACCGCGTCCGTAACATCGAGCGGGAGGGCCCTCGCTCGGCCGCCTTCCGCCCGAAGGGAAGAAGCGGCCTGCTCCGCCGCTTCTCCATCCCGGTCGGCCAGAAAGA
>JBFLVN010000475.1:0-1618 GCA_040758475.1 Bdellovibrionota bacterium | reverse complement strand
CAGCCCGCGGGTCTGGAAGCAGTGCAGAATCTCGAAATCCGGCATTCGGCTTCCGAGCAGAACCTTCAAACCGTGGTCGAGATCATGGCCAGCGACAGCCGGGGCCTTCTCTACCGGATCGCCCGGGCCTTCGCGGCTCTCGGCATCAAGGTCGCCCGGGCGGACATCCGTACGGAGGGCTCCCGCGCCCGCGACACGTTCTTCGTCGTGGACCGGCAAGGCCGCGCCCCGGATCTCTCCGGGGACGTGGGCCACCTTCGCAAGGAAATCGAAGCGTAGGAAACGCGGCCTAGAGCCGCGTCATCGTGAACCAGAAGACGTTCCGGGGGCCGCTTGGGAATTTGTACATCCCCTGCCCCAGGTATTTATCGTCCGCGATCATCCGGACCTCATCGGTCAGCGGCCGGAACAGGCCGGGGTTCTTCGGTATGTCGTAACTGATGCGGACGACTTCCAGCTCGGGGTTCCCGGAACTCGGGCCCCGGTCGACCTTGAAGTGGCCCGCCTTGATAGCGCCCAGGAACTGATTGTGCCCCGCAAGTCCGCCGCCCGTTTCCCGCTGGACGACTTTTTTGTGCATGAAGAAACGGATGGGGGGCAGGTATTCGGCCACCAGATGGACCGCCCATTCCCCCATGAGATCGAGATTCTGCGGCACGCTCCCCGAAAGAAACTGATCCTTGAGACTGGCCATGAAAGTCTTCCTCATTCTCGCCTTGCGGCGCCACCAAGCATGGCCTTCCCGCCTCGCCGCGCCAAGGCCCCGCCGCTGTATCCCCCGGCTGGCCATGTGCTACGGTGGGGCGGCCGGCCTCCGGGAAAACGAGCGGCCTTGATGCGGACACGAGCAAGCCTTTCCCTCTTTCTCGCGGGATTGTGGATTTTCGCGTGCGCCCCTTCCGGGGTCGAGTTCCAGTCCGTCCTCTTTACCGACCAGTTCGACGCGCTCGAACGGCAGGCCAAGACCTGGCCCGGGCCGGCGGTGCGCTTCTCGGTCCACGACTTAAGGCCCCCGGAAACCTTCAAAAGCCGGCGCCTTCCGGAAGGGGAAGTCTTCCCCCAACGGGAGATTTACCTCGAAAGCGCGGACTTCACCTTCGGCCTGGCCCCGGCGCTCGAAAAACTCCTCTCGGGACGCCCCTTACCGCAGTCCGGCCCCATCCAGGAGCAGGACGTCTGCATCCTCCGGTACGATCACGTCCACCGGGCTCTGGATGAAGATCTTTTCCAGGAAGAAATCTACGCCCAATACGGCTTCCGCGCCCTCCCAAGCGACCCCTGCCCGGGACGCGAGGAGTTCTTCTATGCGGGATGGGGCGGATACGACATCGGCGGTGAAACGCCCGATTCAGCCCGCAGCGAGGCCATCGGGGCCCTGGTCGATCACATCCAGAAAAGTTACGCCGCCCGGACCGCCGCGAAGGAGGGACACCCCCCTCCTTCGATCGACATCGCCGTCGTCCCTCCGACGGGCAATTGGGAACCCCCTCCAGCCAAGATCAGCCGGTTTAGGTGGCTCCGGGGCATCCGGCTCTTCTTCGGGGGCCTGGGAGAGAGCGTTTCTCCCTACTCCGCGGCCTACAAAGTGGCCCCCTCCCCCCTTCAAAACCGGGAGAGC
>JBFLVN010000474.1:0-1619 GCA_040758475.1 Bdellovibrionota bacterium | reverse complement strand
GGGCGAAGAAACCGAAATGCCAAAGCCGCCGGAAGCTCCGGCCCGGCGCTCCGCCGCCGGACGCCGGCAAAGCGCCCGGCCCTCTTCGAAGGGCAAACGGGCTGAAGGCGGGAAAAGGCCGGCTGGTCCTTCAAACGAAGCCCCGGTTGCTTCCGGGGCGAACCCCTCCGCGAAGAAAAAGAGCAGCCGTGGGTCGCGAGGCGGAAGGCGCCGCCGGAAAAAGCCCGCTATGGAGAGCGCCACCGGAGCGGGTACCGGATCGTAAAATTCCTATTTTCTGAGAAAATTCACCAATCCAAAAGCGGCCGGTCCATGAGCTGGGCAAGGGCGTTGGCGGAGAGGTCCCCCCTTAGCGCCCCGATCTCGACTGCCCGGCGGGACTTGATGTCGTAGAGGAAGTAACGCGGGGTTCCAGCGACGAGCCAAAGGCCCGCCAGTTTTTTCCCATCGGGCGAGAAGCAGAACCGGAAGGCGGAAACCGCCGCCGCTTCGGGCTCCTTCTTTCCGGGCCGGAGGAGGGCGATTTCCACGGGGCGCGTGCCGCCGCTCGAGTCGCTTTGATAGGCGATCACGCCGTCGCTGGAAATATCGAAATAAGGGCCCACGTTGGTGGCAAGAACTTCGAGCCCCGCTCCGCCGGCGCCTTTCAAGGGATCGCGGACGAGATCGAAGGCGAGGCCCTTTTCCCGTGGGCGGACATAGTAGAGCGCGCCGCCAAAGGCCACGGGCCGGAGGCCCTGGCCGAGCGATACGGAAGAGCCGGCCAGCCGCAGCGGGTCGGGAGCGGCCAGATCGGATGGCGGGGGAAGTTTCACCCACCGCAGGTCCCACCCTTCATCCGGGATTTCGACCGTAAAGAAAAGCCCCGCCTCCCCCCAACAGAGTTCGCGGATCTGGAAATTGGGATCGGGAAGGATCTGCACGATTCGTTCGCCCGCCAGGATCGCGGCGTACACGCCGCTGTCCCGCTCGCTTCGGACCTTGAAGGCGATGGCCTGACCCGAGGGATGCCAGGAAGGGGTAAAGCCATAGCCCGACCAATGGGCGGGCGTCATGGCGGCCACGTCCCGGGCTTTTTTCCCTTCGCGATCGTAGAGGGCCAGGACCCGTTGCCCGCCGGCTACGAGGTCGATCCGCGTGAAAGCCAGCCAGCGATGCGCGGGGTTCCACAGGGGTTCGAAGGCGAAAGGGGCGAGGGGAGATACTTCCGCCAGAATGGCCCCGTCCGAAGTGACGTCCTGCTGCTGGAAGAGGACAACGTCCATTCGTTCGTTTTCGATGCGGGTCAAAGCGAGGGCGGGGGGCTTCGTTCCGCAAGCTCCGAGGGCGCAGAGGAAAAGGACGAGAATGGCGGGAAAGAGTTTCGGTTCCGGATGTTTCATCAGATCCTGACGGTAATCACAGGAAAGCGAATCGAAAAGAACCCTAAAAAGGTCAAAGGGCCTGCCGGGGGGGACAGACCCTTTGAGGGTAAAAAGGGGAGTTTTAGGGGCAAGGCCTCACAACCGAAGGGAGGGGGGGCCGTGAGACCTTGCCAGCCCTGAGACCCTAGAGCCCCAGGACCAACCTTGTTTCTTACTTAAGCAAGTGCCATGCCGCCCTCTGGTGGGCATTTGTGA
>JBFLVN010000473.1:0-1657 GCA_040758475.1 Bdellovibrionota bacterium | reverse complement strand
GCCCTGGTGGTGCCACCCTCCCCCAAAGGGGGAGGGGCAATTTGGCTACCCTCCTTTTTTAGACAGTTCTTCAGCGCGGGCCGGGGAAGACGCCGCGAACTCCATGCACACCCGCGCCCCGCCTATTGAACCGCCCTCCGCCCAGCACTTCCCGCCGTGCCGCTCGGCGGCCCGGTGGACGGCGTAGAGCCCGAGGCCAATGGCTTTTTTGTCGCGCCTCGTCGTGAAGAAGGGGCGGAAGATTTCCTGGCGGAGATTTTCCGGAATCCCTGGGCCGTTATCCTCGCAGGAGAAGCGGACCTTCCCGTCGGGCGCCGCCTCGGAGCGGAGGGCGATCCTCCCGCCTTCCCGCTGGCCCACGGCCTCCACGGCGTTCTGGACGATGGCGGCGATGGCCTTTCCGATCTGCCGCTCGTTTCCGCGCACCGCCGGAAGACTTTCGGCCAGGTCGAAATCCAGTTTTCCCGAATAACTCTTTTCGCCCGCCACGCGCCGGGCCTGGGAGCGGATGAGCTCGTTCAGGTCGAACGTGGTCGTTCCCTGGTCTTTCTCTCCGGTGAGTTCCAGAAGCTCCGAAACGATCGAGCGGGCGCGGCGCTGCTCTTCGAGGGCCCGGCCGAGGGTGGCAAGGACGTCCTCGCGGTCCAGTTCGATCTTGCCGTTTTCTTCCATCGCGCCGCCGGCTTCCGAGAAAAGCGCCTGGAGGAGGCTGTAAGAAGCGCCGAGGGGATTCCCGAGTTCGTGGGCCGCCCCCGCGGCGAGCGTCCCCGTGGCGGCCATGGCCTCCTTGTGGGCGAGCTCCCGGCGGGTGCGGGCGAGTTCGTTGTTCGCCATCTGGAGTTCCAGGATCGCCCGTTCGCGGGCCTCGGCCTCCTTGCGGAAGACCCCGCGGAAATAAGCTGAAAAAAGGACGCTGAAGATGCAGAAGGCCACCACCCACAGGAGGGCCACGATGGCGATGTGGAGGTCGTGGGCGAGTGGGGCTTTTTCGGGATAGAGCGGCGCGTAGGGGAAGTAACCCAGGAAATCTCCCATCCACACGACAAAGTATCCCCCCAGAGAGACGGCGGCCGCCGTGACTCCCACGGGGACGCCCCAGAGCAGGGTCGAGAAGACGATGCACGGGACGTAGAGGACGGCCGAAGGGGTCGTCGTCGAGCCGGCCGCCTGGATGACGGCGGTGCAGCCGATCGAAAAGAAAATGCTGAAAAAGTACTGATAGATGAAACGGGGAAACAGCCGGTACTCCAGGAACACGTTGAGAAGGCCGAGGAGAAGGACCGCGAGCAGGCCGAGCCCGAGGAAGAGCGAGTACTTGACCGGCCCGGCCCAGTCGTGCCCCGCCCGCGAGCCGACCAGGACCGTCGCCACGAAGACGATCATGACGGCCTGCACGCGCAGGAGATTCCGGCTCTCGCGGTCCAGGGGCATCGGGGAGAGCCTAGCCCCGGAATGGGAAAGAAACGACCAGCGCGCCTTGCACCCCATGTCCTCACACCCCCTGCCACGTAGCGGGCTGGCGCCGGTTCCGGTGCCGGTTCCTTCTGCGGGCCCGCTCTTCTTCCGTCGGCGGGAAGTTGGCCCCCAGGGGGCCGTCGAGAATCCGCGAGAGGGCGTCGAGCATGTCGTCGTGGGCCCCCACGGGGAAGGCAGAGTA
>JBFLVN010000472.1:0-1662 GCA_040758475.1 Bdellovibrionota bacterium | reverse complement strand
ACGGCCCTGGGCCACGCCCACCCGGCCGTCACGAGGGCCATTCAGAAGCAAGCGGCCCAGGTGATCCATACCTCGAATCTTTTTCTGATCGAGCCCCAGGTTCGCCTCGCGGAAGAACTCGTCCGCCGGTCATTCGCCGACCGGGCATTTTTCTGCAATTCGGGTGCGGAAGCCGTCGAAGCCATGATCAAGCTGGCACGGCGCTGGGGAGCCCAGAAGGGCGGGGGCCGCTTCGAGATTATCGTGGGTTCGGGCGGCTTTCACGGCCGGACGTTGGGCGCCCTGTCGGCCACGCCCCAGGAGAAATACCAGAAGGATTTCGGGCCCCTGCTGCCGGGCTTTATCACTTGCCCCCGGGGCGACCTGGAGGCTTTTCGCCGGGCCGTGGGGGAGAAGACTTGCGCGATCCTCGTCGAGCCCATCCAGGGCGAGAGCGGCGTTCATCCCTTGAGCCGGGAATTCGTTCACGGGCTAAGGGCCCTTTGCAACGAGAAAGGGATTCTCCTCCTCTTCGATGAGATCCAGGTAGGCATGGGCCGCACGGGAAGCTTTTTCGCTTACGAGCACTATGGCGTAGAACCCGATGCTTTGACGCTCGCCAAGGCACTTGGGAACGGCATGCCAGTGGGGGCCCTCTTGGCCCGCAAGGAGTTGGCTGAACTCCTGGGACAAGGCTCTCACGGCAGCACTTTCGGCGGGAACTTCCTCGCCAGTGCCGCTGCCCTGGCGACCGTCAAAGAGATCGCCAAGAAAACGACGCTTCAGAACGTGGTCCGGCAGGGAGCCGCGCTACGGAACGGCTTGGAGGAACTGGCTAGGAAGTTCCCCGCCCGGGTGAAAGAAATCCGCGGCGCCGGGCTCCTCGTAGGAATCGAACTCCACGAAGCCGTCGAGGGCGTTCAGAAGGCGGCCCGGGAGCGGGGGCTCATCGTCGGCGTCGCCGGCCCCAACACGATCCGCTTCGCCCCATCCCTTCTCGTCACGAAAAAAGAGGTGGGCACCGCCCTCTCCATTCTCGAATCCGCTTTGGAGGCGACGCAGCCGTGAAGAAGGCCAAGCGCGATTTTCTCGAACTGACGGACCTCACCGCCGACGAACTGCTCGACCTGCTCGACCTCGCCGCGGTCTTGAAGCGCGAGCGTTCCCGCGGGAAGGAAAAGCCCCGCCTTCCGGGAAAGACGCTGGCGATGATTTTCGAAAAACCTTCCACCCGCACCCGGGTTTCCTTCGAGGTCGCCATCTGCGAACAGGGCGGCCGGGCGGTCGTTCTCGCTCCGGACGAAATCCAACTCGGCCGTGGCGAGACCATCCGCGATACGGCCCGCGTCCTCTCCCGCTACTGCCAGGGGATCGTCCTTCGGACCTTCGGTCACGAGCGGGTCGTTGAGCTGGCCAGGGCCGCCAGCGTCCCGGTCATCAACGGCCTTTCGGACCTTACGCACCCCTGCCAGATCCTCGCGGACCTCCTCACGATCCGCGAGCTTCTGGGGCGGTGCGAGAAAATATCGGTCGCCTACATCGGGGATGGGAACAACGTCCTCCACTCCTGGATGATGGCGTCGAGCCTCCTTGCCATCGACCTTCGCGTGGCAAGCCCGCCCGAATACGCGCCGCCGGCCAAGGTCGTCGAGGAAGTGCGGCGCCGGGGAGGGCCGGGGAGCA
>JBFLVN010000471.1:0-1663 GCA_040758475.1 Bdellovibrionota bacterium | reverse complement strand
GAGAAATAATAATCCCCCGGCGGGTGCCCCACCCGCGCCATCTGGTCGGCGGCGAAGGTGATGCCTGTCCCCACGTAGTCCATGGCATGGACGTGCTGGTTCAAGTCCGTGAGTTCGTACGCCCACACGTGGGGTTCGCCGTCGGAGAGGTCCGAATGCAGGGGCTTTAAGCCTTCGGGCGGGGAGAGAAGGTCCTCGGGCCTTAAGAAATCAATCTTTCGATCGGGAAAAGGTTTCGAGAACCCAAGCGGCGCTTCGAGTTCGGTCACGCGCCGGTTCTCGGGCGGGCCGAAGGGCCGCGTAAAGACGTGGTGGATGTAGACCCGGGCGGCGAGGACGTAATTGTTTTCCCGGATCGCGTTTCCCCAGAGCCCGATGTCGCTCACACTGATGATGCGCCGGTCTTTTCCTTCCCCCGCGTGGGCGAGGGAGATTTTCACGTCCACCTTGGCGGGTTTGGTAAGGTCCACGGAGTTTCCCGTGGATTCGAGTTCCATCCGGTAGATGATCGCGGTAAGGCCCGTCTTCGTCCGTTGCTCGTTCGGGATGATGTTTTCCTGGAAGAGGGGCCAATTGGTGCGGGCCACGAGCCGCAGGAGACTCGTGAGTTTCACGGCGGCGCGTTCGGTGAGGTCCTCGAAGGAGAGGGGCTGCTGGCCGTTCGCCTCGAAGATCGCGTCGGGGTCTTTCAACGCAGGTGTGCTCATAAGGGGCTATAAGGGCGCCTCCCGGCCTTTCCGGTTGACCGCGCCCGGGCGCCGCTTATACTGAACAATTGTTCGGTGAGGAAGCAACCGGATTTTTTATGGCCATCGCCGCCAAACGCGCATCCATCCGCCGGGAGGCCGCTCCCCGGCGCATCTCCCGGGAGGAATCCAAGGAGCAGACCCGCGAAAAGCTCCTGGCCGCCGGGCGAAAGGTGCTCGCCCAGCGGGGCCTCGACGCCACCCAGATCCGGGACGTGATCCGCGAAGCGGACCTCGCCATCGGGACTTTCTACCTCCATTTCAAGAGCAAGGACGAACTCTTCTGCGCCATCGTGGAGGAGAGTTCCCGGGAACTGGGGCGCCGCCTGCGGGAAGTCCGCATGGGCGGCGATCCGGGCCAGACCCTCCGGCAGCGGATCGAAAACGCCGTCCGGGCCTTCGCTGAATTCGTGGTGGCGGAGAAGGACCTTTTCCGGATTCTCTTCCGCGAAGGAATCGCGGGGGCCGGCGCCCAGGGGCAGGTGGGCCGCCGGATGCTCGAGCAGGCGACGCGCGACCTGCGCGAGGATTTGGACCGGGGCGAGAAACTCGGCTTCATCCGCCGCGCGGACCTGGACCGCCTCGCGCCCGCCATCATCGGCATGTGCGCCTCCCAGGGGTTTCAACTGGTGGGAGAGAAAAACCCCGACGTGGAAGAGACGACTTCCTTCCTGACGCGCATGATCCTGGGCGGGATCGCGGCGCTCTAGGGTTTCAAAGCAGCGTTATATCCCCGGCGATAATCCGTTCTTTTCGCCCGCCGGAAACTTTCAAGATCAGCGCGCCCTCTTCGTCCAGGCCCAAAGCAACCCCTTCGATCTTTTTCCCGCCGGGGGCGGATGCGAGAAGTTTCTTCTCCCGGATTCCCGAGCGCTCTTCCCATTCCGCGCGGACGGGGGCGAACCCCTTTTTCTCGA
>JBFLVN010000470.1:0-1708 GCA_040758475.1 Bdellovibrionota bacterium | reverse complement strand
GCTCCTTCCCTAGTCAGAGGCCCTGCCCGGCTCAAGGACGGAGGCGCTGGGGGGGGACTATCAGGGGAAGAGGGGGATGGAAATACGCCCCCGGACTTCACCGGACAGGGCCGCCTTTATGATGCAAGAGGCCCTCCCTTCGATTCAGCCGTTGCCTAGGAAGAAGGCAGGCGCTTACCCCGGCGGCAGCAGGCGGCGACAGGGCAACCTCCGTTCAAGCGTCTTGGACGCCGATTCCGATGTTTCGGGGCCAAATCTCAGGGTTGTAACGATTCCTGAACGTGGCACCGGCTTTGCACCTACATGGTGAAGAAGTAGGGGTGAAGTGCCTTTCCGGAATACGGGGAGGCAAGGAGGG
The DNA here is from genome assembly GCA_040758475.1 of Bdellovibrionota bacterium. Taxonomy (GTDB): domain Bacteria; phylum JAGRBM01; class JAGRBM01; order JAGRBM01; family JAGRBM01; genus JBFLVN01. Next base: position 1,350 of record JBFLVN010000470.1, on the reverse strand, counting down.
GGACGAGGCTCGCGGGAGATCAAGCATCGTGAAATCACAAGTCGCGGTGGCCATGGGTTCCAATGCCTTTTCCAAGGATCAAAAAGAAGAGAAAGAACTGGCGAGCAACCGGACCACGGAAGAGCACGAACTCGGGCTCATGCCGGCCGACTACCGGCACCGGGTGAGCCCCGACCGGACGCGGCGCCACATCCACCTCATCTCCTCCCATCCGGGTTACCCCTTCAAGGATTTCATCCGCACGCCCCTTTCCTTTGAACTCGAGCAAGGCTCCATCAGCCATCGCCTCACGACCTTCTCCCTCAACTCGCCCCGCGCCCTCGTCCATGCGACCGCCGCCATCGCCGCCAACGGGGGCTCCATCCAATCGGCGGATTTGTTCCCCCGGAGCGACGGCACCCTCATCATGGATACGGAGTTCGCTCTTCCTCCGGGCATCTCGTCCGACAGCCTGGGAGAAACCCTTCAGCGCTACTTCTCCTCTCACGAGCCTCCGCCCCGCCCCAAGGGGTGCGAGCCCGTCCGGGACCTCGGGATCACCCACCACCTGAGCGGCAGCCGCCAGGAAACCGTCATTGAAATAAAAGCGCTCGACAGCCGGGGGCTCCTCTACCGAATCGCCAGTGCCTTCTCGATTCTCGGGATCAAAGTCCTGCGGGCCGACATCCGCACCGTGGCCGGGCGCGTCCACGACGTCTTCCACACCGTCGACCGCCTCCGCCGCCCCCTCAACCTGGACCAGGACATGAAATTCCTCGTCCGGGAGATCGAGTCGAACATTCCGTAGCTCCACAGCGGGAATGACTGACCCGCCACTCAGTCCAATTTGCCAAGCCCCTCCTCCCGTGCCAACTTCGCGCGCCGTTGAGAAGGGCGGGGTGTCTGGAATCTCTAGGCTGCGAGGCACCCGTGAGTTTGCAATCCGAGTCTCCAATTTCTTTGGACGCCGGCGTGAGCGAGCGGGAACTCTCGCTTATGCCGCAGGGCTATAACGCCCGGGCGAACGAGGCCCGAGTGGCGGCCCATCTCTCGCTCATCACGTCCCACCCCGGCTACCCGTTCAAGGATTTCCGGAAGAACCCCCTCTCCTTCCGGCTCACGCCCGGCCTTGCCGCCCACCGGCTGCTTACTTTTTCCATGAATTCGCCCTACGCCCTTGTCCAGGCCACGGCGGCCATCGCCGCCAACGGCGGCTCGATCCAGTCGGCGGAACTCTTCCCCCGTTCCGACGGAACGCTCCTTATGGAAATCGACTTCACGAAGGCCGGGCTCCCCCAGTTCGAGAGCATCGAAGAAACGCTCACGCGGTATTTTTCGAGTTACACGGCTCCCCCACAGCCCGCGGGTCTG
>JBFLVN010000469.1:0-1710 GCA_040758475.1 Bdellovibrionota bacterium | reverse complement strand
ACCGGCAGGAACGCCGCGAAGAGAGAAGAGAAGACCGGCGCGAAAACCGCGAAGAGCGCCGGGAGGATCGCCAGGAACGCAGAGAAGATCGACAAGAAAACCGTCAGGAGCGAAGGGAAGAGATTCAGGAAGATCGCCGCGAACGGATTGAAGAACGCCAGGAAAATCGCCAGGAGCGCCGCGAGGACCGCCGGGAGAACCGGCAGGAGCGGAGGAAAAACCGGCGGCAGTAAATCAGCGCTTGCGGGGCCGCTGCCGCTGGAATTCCTTGATGAGGTCCGAATAAGGGCCGAAAAACCGCTCGTCTTTCACATAGGTATCGATTCGGGCGGCGAGTTTTTCGTCCAAGGCCCCGAAGCGGAGCCCCAGGCCCTGGCCCTTGCCGATGCGGGCGTCCTTCGTGGCCTTCGCCTGGTAAACCACTTCCACGGGCAATTCGACCGGGTCCGGTACGTTCTTGAGGTGGAACCCCATCAATAGCTTGGCCCCCGTGGGGATTTTCACGTCCGTCCGGACGAGCGCGCCGCCGCGCGAAAGCGAGAGCATGCGCCCCTCGTGGGCGGCCTCCTCGTGAATGAGCATGACGGGGAGATCGACCCGGGCCCGGTGGTGGCGCCGCGGGTGGTAGGATTTTGAGCTTTTCTGCTTGACGGCGCGCGGCATGAGAGGCCTTTGCCCAGAAGCTGCCCGAATGCCCCGCCACTCGCCTACTTCACCAAAATGAACAACAATGAGTGTAAAGCGAAGGCGAAGGTTTTTTCAACCGCCATGGGCCATATCGCGTTCAAAAAATCCCGGAAGTTCCTCCCGGCCGTGGGGCTCCTGGCCGCCCTTTCGTTCCCTGCCGTTCTCTTCGGAGCCTCTCCGGCCGCGCCCAAGATTTTGCTGATGGCCGCCTCCACGGACGCCCAGGCTTCTTCCACGCGGGAGGACCCGGAGGGACAGGTGTTCGGCTTCTCGCCCCTCAACCTGCTGGACGCCGATCCGGGTACCGCCTGGTGCGCGGGGGAAAACCTCCTGGGCGTGGGGGAATGGATCGAAGTGGGGCTCCTCGCCCCGCTCGCCTTGGAGCAGGTGGGCCTGATCGGGACGTTCCTCCCCGAAAAAGCCTCGAAAATCAATCCTCCCTACAACCGCGTGCAACGCATCCGCCTGACCAACCCTCTGGGCGAATTCCGCATCCTCGAATTCCGGGACACGGTGGAACTCCATTTCGACAAGCTCGACACACTGCGCGGCGACCGCTTCCGCCTCACGATCGAGAGCGTCTACCCGGGGGCCGAACGGGCCCTTACCTGCATCTCCGAACTCGAATTCCGGGGAAGGACCGAATCCGAAGGGGCGGCGGTGGACAAACTGGCCCGCAAGGCCATTTCGGGGGACGCCCGGAAAGTCTTTGAAGAAGCCTTCGGTTCCCAGCGCCCCGCCGCCGCAGGGCCCAAATTGAAAACGGGTCTCTCGGATTTTTTCGGCCGTTACCAGAATTACTCCCCCATCTCGCTGGCCCGCGAACTCGTAGAGCTTGAACTACCCGAAAACCTCCGGCGGCCTCCGCCCGACGCGAGGGCCGACGAGACCGCCTGCGTCGCCGCCCTGCGGGGGCTCTACGAGGCTTCCCCCGAGGGGAAGCGGCTCCTTCGGGAGCGCTATTTCTTCAAGAAGGAAGTCCCCCTCGGAAAGGGCTGCGGCGTCAAGGACGATCCGCTCTAC
>JBFLVN010000468.1:0-1718 GCA_040758475.1 Bdellovibrionota bacterium | reverse complement strand
TGGCCAAGGCCCTCAACCTGACGTTTACATCCTTGACCCTCCAGCCCGGGTACGTGCTGGCGACCGTCCAGGCCAACATCGCCACCCAGGTCCGGGACTATCTCCGCCGGGTCCACAAGCCCGGGGACACCCTCCTCCTCTCGCAACTCCGGGAAGCCGTTTCGAGCGCCGCCGGGGTCAAGGATTTCGCCCTCTCCGTTCCATCCGGGAACGTGACGCACACGGGCAGCGAACTCGCCGTCTGGGGGACGCCCACGTGGCCGTGATCCGAAGGCACCTCCAGGCGGACTACGGGGCGCTCCTCCTCGCCCTTCTCCCGCGCGGGCGGGCGTGGCCCAGGGACGCGACTTCCAACCTGGCCAAGCTCTTGTTCGCCCTGGGGGCCGAACTCGCCCGGGTGGAGGGGCGCGTACACGATCTCATCAGCGAAGCCTTCCCTTCCACGGTGGAAGAGCTGATCGACGAATGGGAGAAGGAATACGGCCTTCCGGACCCCTGCACGGAGCCCCCTTCCACCCTGGACGAACGGATCGAAGTCCTCCTGGCCAATCTTTTCGGGAATGCGGATGGCACCCCGGCCTTCTGGACCGGCATCGCGTCGGCCCTCGGATACAACATCACGATCACGACGCCGCCACCCTTCACCTGCGAGAGCGAGTGCGACGATTTCTATTACGCCGACGACGCGGCGGGCTTCAACTGGATCGTTTCTACTGCGAGCCAGGGGGCCTCCAAGGACGCCCTCCTGGAATGCCTCTTCGAGCACTACCAGCCCTCCCATGGGCTGTTTAGTTTTGAATACAGTTAAAGAAATAAGGAGATAAGAAAATGGACAGAATCCCGCTTCCCAACTGGCCCGATGGAAACCCCTCTTTCGCCGCCCCGGACCTCTTCGGTTCGGGAAAGCACGGCTGCCGGAACGCCAATCCGCCTTCCTGGCCCGCGACCCACCACAACGCCCATCTGACGAATTCCCTGGTGGAAAGCATCGTTCGGTCGATAGAACGGGCGGGGTTGACGCCAAACGGAACGGTTGGAGACGCAAACTACAATCAGTTTGCGGATGCGATAGAGATCATCACTGACGAGAAACTCCAGAATCTGATGCTTTCGAATTTTTCGCAGGTCTCCAATCCGAAAAACTTCGAGCTTCGGGGCGTGGCGGCTTCTTCCAAGGCTTTCGTGGCCGTGGGAGCCGCCGATGGAACCGACGCCTATCTGTTGCGCGGTTCGCGGACGGTGATCGGCTTGGGGGAAATCTCCAATCCCAAGAACTTCTCTCTGAACGGCGTTGCCTGGGGTGGCGGGGCTTTTGTCGCCGTGGGCAATGCGGATGGCGCAGACGCTTATATCATCAAGACGACGAACGAATTGGGAGAATCAGGCTGGCTTGAGAAAAGCAATCCCAAGAACGTCACGCTGAAAGCCGTCGCTCACAACGGCAGCCTTTACGTCGCCGTTGGGAACGCGGACGGTTCGGACGCCTACATTGTCACCAGCCCGGACGGAGACACCTGGACTGAAAGAGCCAACCCGAAGAACGTGGGCCTGCTCGGCGTCGCATGGAATGGAAGCCTTTGGGTTGCCGTCGGGCAGGCCGACGGCTCGGACGCCTATATCGTGACCAGCCCCGACGGAATTAACTGGACGGAGCGAGCGAACCCTAAAAATTTCGCCCTCTATTCTGTGGCTTGGAACGGTAAGAGTTTCGTGGCCGT
>JBFLVN010000467.1:0-1807 GCA_040758475.1 Bdellovibrionota bacterium | reverse complement strand
TTTCGCAGGAATTGGGGCGTCAGCCGCCGCAGAAACTCCTCCCCGCCCGGGTGCTGAGTGTGGGGGTGGGGGGGCTCGGCTCCCCGGCGGCGCTTTACCTCGCCTCCGCCGGGGTGGGAACCATCGGGATTTGCGACGACGACCGGGTGGGGCTCTCGAACCTCCAGCGGCAGATTCTCTATCGGACGAGCGATATCGGACGCCCCAAGACGGAGGCGGCCCGGGAAAAACTAAAAGCTCTCTGGCCCGACGGCGCGGTCCGCGTTCCGGCGGAGCGCTTTACGGAAAAAAACGCCCGGGAAACCGTGAGACAATACGACGTGGTGCTGGAAGGGTCGGACAATTTCGAGACGAAATTCCTCGCCAACGACGCCTGCGTGGCGGAGGGAAAACCCCTGGTCATCGGCGGCATTTTGCGGTTCGACGGGCAGGTCCAGACCGTCCTTCCGGGGAAGGGGGCGTGCTACCGCTGCCTGTTCGAACGCCCACCGCCGGCGGGGACGTGCCCCTCCTGCGCCGAGGCGGGGGTGATTGGGGCGCTCGCGGGCCTCGTGGGGTGCATCCAGGCGGCGGAGGCGATCAAGCTCCTTTTGGGGATTGGGGAATCGCTCTCTTCGCGGCTTCTCACGGTCGATGCCTTGGGTGGAAAGTTCCGGGAAGTTCCTTTGGCACGCCGCCCGGGGTGCTCCGCCTGCGGCCACTTAACAAGTTGAAAAGACTGGTTATTTTGTTGTGAGGACGCGCACAGGCGCTGAAGGCTCTCAGGGGTTAGGCTGGTAGTCGTGTGAAAGCGGGATGGAGGATTTCGTGAAGATTCGCATTGTGGGGTTCTGTTTTGCCGCCCTCCTCGCGGGGGCGGTTTTCGCGCAACGAATTCAGATGGCCCGGGCCCAGGCGCCCAATTTCGAGCTCGTCGAGAAACTCGGCACCGGCGTCGTTTCCTGGTCCGGCGGTTACGTGGAGGCCGAAGGCTCGGGGGCACCCAATGGGAACGCTCCTTCGGCCGTTGTCGCCCGTTTGGGCGCCGAGCGGGCCGCGAAAGCAGACGCCCTCCGAAATCTCCTTGAAGCCGTGAAGGGCGTCCGCGTCGCGAGCGAGACGACGGTGGAAAACTTCGTGACGACTTCGGACACCATCCGCACGAAGGTGGAAGGGGTTGTCCGCGGGGCCATTGAGATCGAGAAGAATTTCGACGGCCAGGTGGCCACCGTGAAGATCCGGGCCCCCCTGTGGGGGGAGCTGGCCGCCGCCCTGTACGATGCGCCCGGCCTGTGGGCGCCGCCCCAGCAGGTTCCGGGGCCCGTTCCGATCAATCCGGGTGGAGGGGGAAATGCGCCTCCGCCGGGCGGGATGCCCCCTCCCGGAGGGATCCGAGGCTCGCTTTTCAAGAACCCTTTCCGGTTCTTCGCCAAGCTCTTTTTCCCCGCCCAGGCCTATGCCGTCGAGCAGGGGGCGGAGCCCACTCCTACGCCTTCGGAAACCACGAAGGAAGAACTTAAAAAGACCGGCATCATTCTCGATTTGACGGACGTCCCGGCCAAGCCCGAGCTCTTTCCTCGGATCATCGATTCAGGCACGGGCAGGCCCATTGTGGATGCGAGGAGCGCGGGAACACAGGTGGCCGCAAGCGGCATCATTGGGTACGCCCCGTCCGTGGAGGCCGCCCGCCAGAACCAGCGCTCCGGGGCCAATCCCCTCATCATGAAGGCCATCAACATGGCCGCCGGCACGGACGCCGGGCTCAAGGTGGATTTCACTTCCGGGATGAACCTGGATACGGCCGAACGGATGCTCACCAACCCCGGCG
>JBFLVN010000466.1:0-1815 GCA_040758475.1 Bdellovibrionota bacterium | reverse complement strand
CTTCCTTTACGATCCGGGTACGAACCAGACGAACCTCTACGTCGAAGAAGGAAGCGTCGATCTGACGAGTCCACTCACGGGGCAGGTGGTGAACGTTCCGCAGGGGATGTTCGTGGCCGCCGTCGAGGGCCAGATTTCCGACGTCACACAGGTTCCCCAGAATATCGCCGATCAGTACACCCAAGGCACGAATATCGATGAGACTCCCGGCGGTTCGGAAGATTTGCCGACGGATACGTACCAGGAAAGTTCTAACGACGCCCCTCCACCCGAGGAAGTACAGCAGGAAAACGACACGGGGGCGGGCGGTACAGCCTCCAATGAAGGTGAAGGTGAGGGCGAGGGAGAGGGAGAGGGAGAGGGAGAAGGCGATTCTTCCGAAGGGGAGCAGGCTTCTGACGAAGGCGATCAAGACGAAGATCAGGGCTCGGATGAAGGTGATCAGACCGCTTCCGATGAAGGGGGCGAAGGCGCTGGCGACGAGGGAAGCGATCAGGTGGCTTCTGACGAAGGTGGCACCGAAGCCGGTGGCGAGGAAACCGGCGGGGATTCGGGCGGCGATAGTGTTGCCAGCAACGATACTCCTGCCGGTGATGCCGGGGACCTCGGTGGCGGAGACCTGAGCGGTGGCACGGAAGTAGGCGGCGACATCCTCGATCAGCTCTCGGGCCTCGACAACACGGGGACGCTCCCCATCGACCTGGAACCACCTCCGGCGTTCGCGACCGTCCGGGTGATCGTCACCCTGCCGTAACGCGATTTAAACGGATAAAGCCAAGCGGCGAGCCGGAAGGTTCGCCGCTTTTTTTTTAGCGCCTCACCACATTCCCCGGGGCAGATCGAAGGCATTTTCCACGTGTTCGATTTGAGGTTCGTCGCTTTCCCCGAAGACGATGCCGATGAAATCGAAGCGCATTTCCTCGGGTTCGCCTTTTTTCCATTCGCTTGCGAGATAGTACTGGGCCGCCCGGGCGATCCGGCGTTGCTTGGCAGGCGTGAGAGACTCGATGGGATTTCCGTAATCCTCGTTCTCTCGCGCCCGGACTTCGACGAAAACGAGGGCACCATTTTTCTCCACGATCAAATCGACCTCGCCCGTCTTGCAGCGGTAGTTACGGGCAACGGTCTTGTAACCGGCTTTCTGGAGGAACTTTTCGGCGAGTTCCTCCGCCCACGTGCCGGTTTTCTGACGGGACGTCTGGCTCACGGGAGGAACTCCTTCACTCCCCGGAAAGTCTTCCGGTGGATGGGGCAGGGGCCGTGCCGCTTGATGGCTTCCCGGTGAGAGATGGTCGGATAGCCCTTGTGCCCCTCGAATCCGTAGGCCGGGTACTGGCGGGCGAATTCTTCCATCAAGGCATCCCGATGCACTTTGGCCAGGATGGACGCGGCGGCGATGGAGAGGACTTTCCCGTCCCCCTTCACGATGGCCCGTTGGGGCGTATCCATCGGGACTTTCTTGTTCCCGTCGATGAGGAGGAATTCGGGCTTTTGGGAGAGCTTCTCGGCCGCGAGCCGCATGGCGAGAAGCGAGGCTTGAAGGATGTTTACTTCGTCGATCTGCTCCGCCGTCACTTCCGCGATGGCAAAGAGGGATCGCTCGCGGATCAAGACTGAGAGTTTTTTCCGTTGTTCGGGGGAGAGTTTCTTCGAGTCATCGATTCCCTCGACGGCTTCCATGTGCGCTGGGAAAACGACCGCCGCCGCCACGACGGGCCCTGCCAGCGGTCCCCGGCCGGCTTCGTCCAAGCCGGCGACGGCCGTAAGGCCCTTGGCCCAGAGTTCCTTTTCGATGGAAAGATCGGGCGGCATGGA
>JBFLVN010000465.1:0-1836 GCA_040758475.1 Bdellovibrionota bacterium | reverse complement strand
GAAACGAGCCGGACTTTTTCCAGGGGAGCGATCTGGTGTTTTGCCGAGATTTCTTCCCGGAGCGCCGGGGAAATAGCGATAATCGCGTCCGCTCGGTTGGCGAAGAACCGCTCTGTCCGGACGATCCACTCCGAGACGGTGGGCGAAAAATAACCTTCAAAAACCTGGCCGTGGAACGTGTGGACCTGCACGGGGACGCGAAGGAGCCATGCAGCGAGGCGCCCGAGGACTCCCGCTTTCGATTTGTGGGTGTGGACGACCTCCGGTTTTTCCCGGAGAAGAATCCGAATGATCGAGAGAAACGCGAGAAGATCGCTCACGGGGGAGATTTTGCGGGAGAGGGACGGGACGATCTCCCGCCGGATGGAGGAATCAAAGAGATGGCCCATCTCCTCTTCGCCTTCCGCCACGCGGCCGTGGACGAGAAGGGTGTCGAATTTCTTGTCCGTCTCCTTGGCCGAGAGCCCCCGGCTCGTAAGGGCCACGTGGATGGCGGGCCCGCCCACGTTCACGCGGTCGATGATGCGGACGATCTTGATGGTCATTTCGCGATCCGCCGCAGCCAGTGACCCAGAACGAGGAGCCCGTAAATCCGCTGCCCCGCGTCGAAGTTTCCCTGCTGGTGCCCATCCCAAAGGGCCTGCACGGCTTCGCGGCCGAGGTGATTCCAGAGCGGAGAACTGGAATCCAGAAGCCGCTCGCCCGCGAATTTTTGGAGCTTGCCGCGCCACCAAAGATGGACGGGCATTCCGAAACCGTGCTTGCGGCGGTCCAGAATTTCATCGGGAATAATTCCCCGGTACGCCGTCTTTAGCCAGTATTTGAGGGTCCGTCCCTTGAGGAGCCCTTCTTTTGGAAGCGAGAGCCCAAGCTCGATCACTTCGCGGGCGAGGAAGGGAGAGCGGAGTTCGAGGCCGTGGCTCATGGTCATCCGGTCGGTTTTTACGAGGAGGTCATCGGGAAGGTAGCTCTCGAAATTGGCTTGCAGGATTTCATGCAGATGGAACGGGGATTTCCCTTCCAGGGAAAGGGGCCAGGGAAAATCTTCCGTAGGCCGAAGTTCGGGGCGAATCAGGAGAAGCGCATCCTCTGGCGGACTCATGGCCTGCCACCGGAGGAGCTTTTCGACGGAATCGCGCCACCCCTCGCGGAGGACGCGCCGCAGGCGGTCTCCCCGGTTGCCATAACCTTTCGTGTTTGGAACGAGCGGCGCCAGGGAGCGAAGGGCGTGGCGGAAAACTTTGGGGATTTTCTCCGTGAGTTCCACGCCCGTGAAGCGCTCGTAGCCGCAGAATACTTCATCGCCCCCGTCACCCCCGAGAGCGACCGTGATCCCCTTGCGGGCGTGGCGTGTGAGGGCGTAGACGCCGATGGCCGAAGAATCGGCCATGGGTTCGTCGAGGGCGGAGAGGACTGAAGAGAGAAGGGCCTCGTCCCCTTCTACGATCTGCTCGTGGTGCTTCGTACCGAAAAGCGCCGCGACTTTCTTGGCCCAAGGGCTCTCGTCGTATCCTTCGCCGTCGGAAAAGCCGACCGAGAAGGTGTGGAGGTCCGCGGCTCCCGCCTCCCGCATCTCGCGCACCACGATGGTCGAGTCGATCCCGCCAGAAAGGAACGCCCCCAAGAGAACGTCCGATTCGAGCCGGGAGGAGACGGCTTTTTTCACCGTCTCGCGGATGAGGGGGAGTGCGTCTTTTTCGGAAATTTCCCGGGGCCTGGCGGCGGGGCGCCAATAGCGGCCCGCTTCCGCGAGGCGCCCTTCCCGGACCACGCCATAACTTCCGGGATCGAGTTGTTTGACGCCCCGAAGGATTCGGGGCGCCCGGGCGTAGCCGA
>JBFLVN010000464.1:0-1860 GCA_040758475.1 Bdellovibrionota bacterium | reverse complement strand
AAACACAGCGAGAAGCGCGAAGCCCGGCGAGATCGGATTGAAGGGAAATATTCAACGCTTCGGGGTCTCTATCCTGGCAGTAAACCGACTTCGCATCATTCTCCAATCCGGCGAGCGCCTCGGGTGTCAGGGTTTCGAAAGCCGGTAAGAGGCTGTCGATGGCTTTCTGGTTTGCTTCGGAGAGGGCCCGAATCATCCGTTCAACCTCGAAATTTGGAGCAAGGATATAAAGGCCGCTCGCCTCGCCCTTCGCCGAGCTTTGGGCCAGTAGTGCTCCCGATGGCCCTTGTGCTTGGACTTCTATTTCATAGTTCCAACGCCAGGATTGGCTGGGCGCGAGCAACGCCCAAGCCCCTATGGCCCCCAGGCCAAGCCCATAAGGGTAGTAGCGCCGCTTCCAAGACCAGCCCCGGATGCGGGATTTAATCACGACGGGATACGTGCGCGGAAAACGGGGGGCGTAGTCAACACGAGTGGAAATACCCGAAGCGAGAAATTGTTCGTAGAAAGATCGCCCCGCCGCATCCGCCATTTGGCGGGCCTCCCACCCCTCCTGTGCACGGCGCCGGTCGGCGCTCGTCAAAAAAGGCGATTCTTCCTCGAAATCCAGATAGAGGGCTCCCGGCAGAACGAAGAACGCGGATTTGAGAAGGCTGCTGGTGGTTTGCAGTTCCCGAGCGTCGGTTGTTTCAACGAATGCAATCGGCAAATCCCACAGGGGCAGTTTTTGCGCGTTCGCTTTCTGTGGCGCGTAATTCCATGGTTCCAGGGATGAGACACATCCCCAGGAAAGGGATAAGAACAGAATCGAAGCGAGGCAGCGGTACATTTAACTATTATAGCTCAGTCGAGCGGAAAGATCACCCAAACGGGCTCGCGCCGCGTTTGAGACGGGTTTCATCGAGAAGGGCTTCAAGTTCCCGGCGGACGCGCTGCTGGATCTCTTTAACCGCGCCTTGGTCGTCGGCCGCTTCGGGGGGGAGGTTCGGGTGGATGGGCTTTCCGACAGCGAAGAGGAATTTGACCGGCAGGGGGAAGGGCCCCACGCCCCAGTAGAGGGGCATGGTGTATTTGATCTTCCCCACCATCCGGCGCAGCCAGCCGTTATCCTCGCTCAAGGTGGCGAAGGATTCGTCCCCGCCCACGGAAGCGATGGGGATTATTGGAACCTGTGTGCGGATGGCGACTTTGACGAACCCCGTCGCTCCGTCCCACAGGAGTTTGTAGGCGTCCCCCTGCGTGTTTTTTAGCGCTTCCCGGGCGCCGCCGGGGTAGGCGAGGAGGGGCTCGCCGCTTTGAACGATCTTGAGGGCGTTCTCCCGCGACCCGCAGACGCACCCCATCTTGAAGGCCCAGTCCCGGAAGTACGGAAGCCGGATCATCACTTTATCGACCGTGGGCCGGAGGAGCCGCCCCGTCTTCTCGAAGAGGGCCTTGGACAGCAGCATCGTATCCATGGCCAGGATGACGTGGTTCGAGACCACGACCGCCCCGCCTTTTTCGGGAAAGTTTTCCGCCCCGTAGAGGTCGGGCCGGAAGTAGAGGTCCAGGGGCCACATTTTCCGGAACTGCTCGCGGGCGTAGTTCAGGTCGAGCAAATCCACCCGTTCGTCGTCCTTCTCGTTGAACGTCTCCCCCACAAACTCGTAGAGCTTCTTGATCTTCTCATCGACGGGGACTTCGTCCGAGAGGGCGTCCCGGGCGAGGGCCTGGAACTCCTCGAACTTTTTGGAGAAAAGCATCTCGATGGGGGTGGGCTCGGGCATGGGAGTGATTCTAGCCGTTCATGGTGTTGCGTGCGCCGAAAATCCCTCCGCGTAGAGCTGCGAGAGGATTTTCCGCGTCGCGTCGGACTTGTTG
>JBFLVN010000463.1:0-1866 GCA_040758475.1 Bdellovibrionota bacterium | reverse complement strand
AACTTCAAGAGAAAAAGAACATCCGGCTTCTGGAACTTTCTTTCGAAGCTGGCAAACCCGCCAAGACGCCGCCGGGGCTTTCCAGTTGGGACGTGCGACGGGTGGCGGGGGGACTCCTCGTTCAGGATTGGGACCGGGGCGATGCCGCCGAGAGCGAGTGGAAAGTCGTCACGAAGCGCGCGCCCACGGATGACGAACGCCGGGCGCTCCTCTTCGCCTGGAAAGTCTCCAAGCACGTAAAGAGCAACGCGATTGTTTTTTCCAAAGAAACCCAGATTGCCGCCGTGGGCGCGGGGCAGATGAGCCGGGTCGATTCGGTGCGGATCGCGCAGCTCAAAGCCCAAATCCCGCTTCAGGGTACGGTCGTGGCATCCGACGCGTTCTTTCCATTTCGTGACGGTCTCGATGAGTGCGCGAAGGCGGGGGCCAAGGCGGTCATCCAGCCGGGCGGCTCCGTGCGCGACGAGGAAGTCATCCAGGCCGCCAATGAACACGGCCTTGCCATGGTCTTTACGGGGTACCGCCATTTCAGACACTAAAACCAATTTTGCGTGTGCAAGCGGACGCAGCCGGAGATTTCCTCTCCGCACGGACCGCAACCGGCCCTTTCGCTCCGAGGAAACCCCCGGCCGCGTCCGCTGGGGGTGCCCGCCGGAGGGGCAGGACTTTCCAAGTCCGTCCGGAGGCGGGCGCCCCCAGCGGGCGCGGTACGATGTTGCACAGATGCGGGGCGCCTTCCGCGCGCTATGCTCCCGCCCGCATGCGATTCGACCCCAAGCCCATCCAGGACGAAATCCGCCGCCAGATATCCGAGGGCCTTCGCCCGGGGATGCACGTGGCTGTGGATTTCCGGGGAGAGATCGCCCTCGACGAGCGGGCCGGAGTAGCCGACGCGGATACGGGCGCGCCGGTTACCGAGTGGACGCTCTTTTCCATCTATTCGGCCGTCAAACCCGTGGTGGCGCTCGCCATCCATCAGCTCGTCGATCGGGGAAAACTCCAGTACCACGACAAAGTGGTGAAGTTCATTCCCGAGTTCGGAAAGCACGGGAAAGAAAAGGTGACGCTCCTCCACGTGCTCACGCACCGGGGCGGATTTCCCGACACGATCCGGGGCGGACCCGACAGCGTGCTGGCCAACATGGAAAACTACGGCCGGGTCCTCGAAATCATCTACGAGACGCCCCTCGCCTGGGAACCCGGCGAAGCGCGCGGGTATCACGGCCTTTCGGGTTGGTACATTCTGGGAGAACTCGTCCATCGCATCACCGGAAAAAATCTCGACCAGTACGTCCGCGAGGAACTCGCCCTCCCCTGCGGCGCAAGCCGTTTCTATTTCACCGTTCCCGACGAGGAGATCCCGAACGTCTGCCCCCTCGTCGATCTCTCGCGCAACCGCGATCAATCCGTCTGGAACAATCCCAAGATGCTCAAGGCCCTCGTCCCCGGCGGCGGCGGGCGGACAAGTGCGAGCGAACTCGTCAAATTCTTCCGCCTGATGCTCGACGGCGGAGCCGCAAAATCGGGCGAGCGGATTCTCTCCGAGGAAATCATCCGCCGCGCCGTATTCCCCCACGTGGCCGGGACGCGGGACCGCATCCTTGGAAACGACGTCCCCTGGGGCCTTGGCTTCCAGCTCAAGGACGCCACCAAAAATCCCGGCTTCTTCGGGAGCCTCGCCACCCCGGGTACCTACGGGCACATGGGCCACTTCGGCGTCGCCACGGCGTTTGCCGATCCGGGAAGAAACCTCGCCGTCGCGGTCCTCACCAACGGCCTCATCAACGCAAGTGAAGGGGTGCTCGCCCTTTCGCGGATCGCGGACGCCGTGTTCCGGCAAGCGGATGCGGCGGCGAATTAAAAAGA
>JBFLVN010000462.1:0-1888 GCA_040758475.1 Bdellovibrionota bacterium | reverse complement strand
GCCGAAGAGGGGGCCGGCAAATCCCGCACCGGCCGTTTCGTCGAAAGGTTTCCCGATGTGCATGAGGGTGGAGGCGACGGTTTGAAAAGCCGTCGCGCCTTCTACGCCGTAAGCTCCTTCCAGCCCGTGCTGGAGATAACCCCGGTAAAAGAACTCCCAGCCGATGTAGTAGTGGAAATTGGCGATTTCGTAATAAAGGAGATCCCGGCCCCCGCGACGCGCGGTTTCACTGAGCGGGTATTCGTCCTGGAATTCCTTTTTCCCCGCCGCGTACCAGGCGCTCGCCGTTGCCGCCGGCAAGCCGACGGCCAGGATCGGAAGGCCCTTCCACCATTTCCCGACCCGAAGGCCGTAGCTCGAAAGGCTCTCCCCCAGGACGACTTTCACGATGGCCGCCGGAACGACGAAGAAAGCGCCGTAGGCGAAAAAGCGCTCGTAGACGTGGGAGAGAAGTTCTCGAAGATCGTCGTCCTCGATCCGGTCCCCGAACCATTTTTCGAAATTTTTGGGCTGCCCGGCGTAGAGGTAGATCACTTGGAGGGCGACCGAACTCGCCGCGACGACGTTGGCGCGGCGTTTCGCCCGCGCTTTCCGGATGGATCGAATCCAGTTTCCGATCATGGTGGGCGGGGAGTTTACCGGTACCCGTGGTCGCAAAACCAGCGCCAGGCCCGCTCGGCGGCCACCTGTACGGGCGTACGGCGAAGACCCAGTTCCCGGCGGGCCCGGGAGGGATCGAAATAGTGGTCCATGTACCCCGATTCGGCCGCCGCCACGTGGAGGAAAGGCTCCCGCTTGGTCCAATGCCCCACCTGTTCCCCCAAGCGCCCGCCAAGGCTCGCGAGCGCGTGGGGGATGGGAAAGAGCGGGGGCCTCGCCCCAACGATTTCCGCGAAAAGCCGGAAGGCCGCCCGGTAGGTCATGTTCTCGTTTCCGAGGATGTAGCGTCTACCCGGCGTTCCCTTTTCCATAGCGGTGAGGGCCGCTTCGGCCACGTCTTCCACGTCCACGAAGTTGTTCCCGCCAGAGGGGTATCCCACGACCCGCCCCTTGGCGATTTCGAGGAGAATCCTTCCGCTTGTGGGGCGGGTATCCCAAGCGCCCAGCATGTAGGTGGGATTGACGACGACCACTTCGAGGCCTTTGGAGAGGAACGAGAGAGCGGTCTGCTCGGCTTCGTGCTTGGTCGTGGCATAGGCCGTGGGGACGGCGTGGCCTGTCCCAAAAGGGACGTCTTCGTCCGCCGGGCGGCCGGGCGTCCGAAGGCCAAGGGCGTCCACGGTGGAAACCTGGAGGGCGCGGCGGACACCCGCCCGGAGCGCCGCCTCGAAAACGTTTCGCGTCCCCCCGACGTTTACTTTCCGCATGGGCTCGGGATCGGGGGCCCAGAGGGAGACGACCGCGGCCACGTGGTAGACGTTCGTGACGCCCTTCATGGCGGCGGCGACGGATTCCTTGTCACGCACGTCGCCCCGGATAGTTTCGATGGGAAGGTCTTTGAGGGCGATGGAGTCCTCGAAGACAAACGCCCGGACTTTTTCGCCTCGGGCGACAAGCGCCCGGACGATATTGGCCCCGAGAAGCCCGGTGGCGCCGGTGACGAGGGAGAGACTCATGCACGGCCTCCCGGCTTGGCCGCCCGGTACCACTCGACCGTCCGCAGGAGGCCTTCGTCGAGTCCGATTTTCGGGGAAAACCCGAGCAGCCGTTTGGCCTTGGCGTTGGAGAAGTGAGTCGAATGGATGGGAACCCGCACCCGGTAGCTCGTGAGGATGGGCGGTTCCTTGCGGCCGAGGAGTTTCGAAGCGCCTTCCATCGCGTCGCCCGCCAGAAGGGCGAGGGATTCGGGGATGGGAATCCGCGGGAGCCGGACGCCCAGGGCGGCGGC
>JBFLVN010000461.1:0-1899 GCA_040758475.1 Bdellovibrionota bacterium | reverse complement strand
CCACCCCCTGGGCGAGGGCGGCTTCCACGAAATCATGCCCATCTCGCTTCTCGCTGGAGAGTGCGAAGAAAACTTCGCCCGGCCCCACGGAGCGGGAATCGATGGAGGCGCCGGGAAAGCGCGTCCGTTCGGAGAGGAGCACCCGCCCCGCCGTCCCGGCCCGAAGTTCTTCGAGAGTAAAACTCACCGGGCCTTCTCCCGGGCGGCCAATGCAGCCGCCGATTCCTCGCGGTCGTCGAAGTGATGCTTCACCGTGCCGATAATCTGGTAGTCCTCGTGCCCTTTTCCTGCGATTAAAACTACGTCACCGGATTTCGCTTTATCGATGGCAAGGACGATCGCCTTGCGGCGGTCGGCTTCTACGAAAAACTTCTCGCCTTCCTTGCCCGAAAGCCCCTCGCGGGCATCGGAGAGAATGCGGAGCGGGTCTTCAGTGCGGGGATTGTCACTGGTAAGAACGGCCAGGTCTGAAAGGCGCGAGACGGCCCTGGCCATGGGGGCCCGCTTCGTGCGGTCTCGGTCCCCCCCGCACCCAAAAACGCAGATCACGCGGCCCTTGGAGAGTTTCCGCGCGGCCGAGAGAGCGTTTTCGAGGGCATCGGGGCTGTGGGCGTAATCGACCAGAACAGAAAGGCCGAGTTTGTTGGGTACGGGGTCCAAGCGCCCAGGGACACGCTCCAATTCTTCAATCCCGGCAGCGATTTTCGCAGGAGGAATTTCGAGCGAGAGCCCCGCCCCCACAGCTGCCAGAATGTTGAGAACGTTGTGCTCTCCTACGAGATGGGAACGGATTTCCAAAGTCCCGGCGGGGGTGCGGATGGTTCCGTGAATCCCTGCCGTATCCCAGAAAATTTTCTCTGGCCGCAGGTCCGCATCCCCTTCGAGGGCATAAGAGAAAACGCGGCGGCCAGCGGCGCGGCATTCCGAGAGGAGACGCTTTCCGTAGGGATCGCCCGCGTTGATCACGCAGGCGGGATTCTTTTTCTTTTTCTGGCGGTCGAGCTGGGAGGTAAAGAGCCGCCGCTTGGCCTGGAAGTAATCCTCCAAGTCCTTGTGGAAATCCAGGTGATCCTGCGTGAGGTTCGTGAATACGACCGCGTCGAATTCGAGCCCCGCCACCCGGTGCTGCGCGAGGGCGTGGGAAGAAACTTCGAGCACCGCGCTCTCGGCGCCCGATTCCAACATTCGTGAAAGGAGATCGTCCAAATCGACGGATTCGGGCGTCGTGTGAGTCGAAGGAAGGGTCTGCCCGCCCACCCGGTAGCTGACGGTCCCGACGAGGCCGGGAGAGAGTTCCGCCGCGCGCAGGATGCTCTCGACGAGGAAGCTCGTCGTCGTCTTCCCGTTCGTGCCCGTGATGCCGATGAGGGCGAGGTGCTCGGAAGGCCGTGCATGCAAGGCCGCCGAGAGATCGGCCAGGGCAAGGCGGGCGTCTCTGACAAGAACGAGATGACGGTCCGGATAACGGATGGAGAGTTCCAAGAAAACAGATTCCCGTTCCACGACGGCGCCGGCCGCCCCTCCTTCGAGAGCGCGGGAGACAAAATCGTGCCCGTCGCTCTTCGTCCCCGGCACGGCGACGAAGAGCGCTCGTGGGCGGGCGCGGCGCGAGTCGTAGCAAATTTCCACGACTTCGCCGGAGCCGCCCGGCCGGACCTTGACTGTGGAAAGCCCCCTCAAGAGCTCCTCCAGTTTCATCCCTTTCGGCCCTCCCAAGGGCCTTATTCCCTCAACCCCAGAAACCCTCCAGACGCTTCCGCTCCCCAGCGAAAGCGCCCGGCTTTTCCTAACCCGGTGGTTTTAAAAGCAGGCTCACCTTCGTACCGGGCTCCAAAGGCGCTCCGGGCGGCGGGTCCTGCGCCACGACGACGCCGTGGCCCTTCCAATGGAACGAGACGC
>JBFLVN010000460.1:0-1902 GCA_040758475.1 Bdellovibrionota bacterium | reverse complement strand
CGGTCGGCGACGGCGGCGCAGCCGCCCACCGCAAAGACCATCAGGAGAGCCGCACCAAGACGAAGGAGATGGGTTGGCCGGTGGAGTAGGGAAATCTCGTTCAAGGACGTTCCATCGCTTCTCAAAAGCGTTCTGTAAAAATAAGCGTAGCACAGCGTCCGGTACATCTCACCTTGCCTGGGCCCCCGGCAGGGGGCATCCTTGGAGGAGTTGGGGTAAAGCTGGAAGGACGCGCGAGGCGTCCATTTGCGGGAGAGACCCATGGGTGCCCAGTGGGAAGCCCTCTTCGCTCGCGTGCGGGAATCGCTGATCCGGGGCGATAACGATGCCGCCGAGGAGTCGCTACGAGAACTCGAATCGGCGGCTCGCGCAGAGGCCAATCCCAGGGGGCCGCTTCGGAGCCTCATTGAGGCTCTCTTCTTGCTGGAGAGGTACGAGCCGGCCGTCGCGGTGTGCCAGAAACTTCTGGCCCTGGAACCCGACGACGCCAGGGCCCACGAGATTCTCGCCCAGATTTATTATTTCGAGGGCCGCCTTCCCCACGCGCAGCACCACGCCGAACAGGCGTTGGCAAGAAACCCCTTGGCCCCCCTCGCTACGAGCGTCCTGGGGCACGTGAAGAAGAAACTGACCGCTGGCCGGGCATGACGGCCCGGATCGTCACTTTCCTTTTAGCTTCTTTTCCGCCATCGCCTTGTAGAGACGGGCTTCCCGGTGGTCGGGGACTTTTTTTAGGACTTCATCCCAAAGGGCGATGGCGTCCGAGAGATTTCCGAGGGCGTAGAGCGAAATCCCGAGTTGAATCCTGGCCGGGGCGTACTGGGGGTTGATCTCGGAGGCGCGTTTTAGCTGCGTCATGCTCCCGTGGTGATCGCCGATCTCGCGGAGGGCCATTCCGAGCTTGGTCTGGATGTCGACGTACTGGGGACGAAGGTCCACGGCCTTGGCGTATTGCTCGACCGCATCGCCCGACCGTCCGATGCTCCGGTAGATGTCGCCCAGGTCGGCGTGGAGGTTGGCGAGCTTGGAGAGCACGAGGGGATCGAGGTCGCCAGCCCCTTGCTGCTTGGCCGCGTCGAGGGCCCGTTGATAGGTCTTGGAACCTTTCTCGTACTGCCCCACGTCGTTGTAGGTGACGGCCAGGTTGAGGGCCGCTTCCATGTAATTGGGGTTGATCTCCAGGGATTTCTCGAAAGACTCGATCGCTTCCGAAAACCGGCCCATGGAATGGTGGATGGCCCCCAGCATGAACCACACGTCGGCGAAGCGCTTGTTTTCCCCGATGAAGGCCTGGAGGTGGGGAAGGGCTTCCTCGTAATTGCGTTCCCGGAACTTGGTTTTGCCAAGAAAGTAATGGGTCTGTAATTCGTCGTCGCGTTCGGAGGCCATGCCCCGTTCTCCCGCTGCTTGCGCCCTCGAGTCTGCGATGAGTGAAATTATTGTATAAACGGATATCGGAAAAAAGAAAAACGGGGCGTTTCCGGAATCTTAGGGAGCAGGTGGCGGGGCAACGCCTGTTTGCGCCTGGGGCGCTTGGGCGGTGGGGCTACCGGCACTACCCAGGTCCTTGAGACGCCGCCGGGCCAGGGCTTTCCAGAATTCTTCCCCCGTCCGGTACTGGAGAAGTTCCGGGTCGCGGAAGTAGGCCCACGCCCGCTCGAAAAGGCCCAGGTCCGGTTCCTTGGGGAATCGTTCGGGGGGAAGGTTCAGGATTCCCTCGTAGGCGATGCGGGCCTGATCGTTTTTCCCGAGCCCTTCGAGGGAAAGGCCCATCCGGCAGCCCGCCTCGCCGTAGAGGGGCGTTTCGGGATACCGCGCCCGGGCCGTGGCGAACCGGGCGGCAGCGGATTCGTATTTCTCGAAACGGTGGTAGTAGACCCCCACGTAGACTTCGTGGGCGGC
>JBFLVN010000459.1:0-1920 GCA_040758475.1 Bdellovibrionota bacterium | reverse complement strand
CGAGAGCGCCAAAACGCTCCGAACCCTCAACTCTCTTCGCAAGAATCCGGCGCCGCTCCCCTGGAACGAGAAGGTGAAGCATCTTCTTTCCATGAAGGCCCGATACTGGAAGCTCGCCGACGTGCCGTCCCTGAGCAAGAACGGCGGGACTCCCCAGCAGTGGTTTCTGCAAGGTGTGGGGCAAGGCATGAACGATGCCTGCCTCGTGCGAGAGGATTGTTTCCGCGCCGAACTTTTCGCACCGACGCTTCGCTACCGCGAAGCGCTTGTAAGCGAAGCGGCCCTTGATGGCGACGAAAAACAGGAGGCCTATCACCGCGGCTACTACGTGGGGATGAAGGCTTCCACCCAATACCTGTCAGAGCCCGCCTACGGCCCGCCGCAGGTGGAAAGTCAGCAATAAAAAGGAGAACTCTCTCATGGACAAGAGCGAAGTGGTTTCCAGTGTGATCGAAATTTTGACTCCGGTTCTCGTGGCCGGGCTCACATTCCTCTCGGCGTGGCTTGCAAAACTCATCACCGCGAAGGTGAAGGGCGAGTATCTGCGCGGCGTTCTCGTACGCCTCGATGAATCCGTCTTCACGGCCGTGAAAAGCGTGGCCCAGACCTACGCCGATGCGCTGAAGAGCGCCCGCGAGGACGGGAAGTTAGATCCCGCCGAGCGGCAGGAGGCCAAGCGCCGGGCGCTCAGTGCCCTCAAGTCCTATCTGGGCGCCAAGGGGATCGGCGAGCTCGGAAAGATCCTGGGACTTACCTCCGACGCCCAGGTCGAGGAGTTTCTGGCCGGAAAGGTCGAGGCCGCGGTGCATGACCTCAACCTTGTGAAGAGGAGTACGGAAAGGGACGAAGTCCCCCCTTTGGGAGTGGTGCCCGCGGGAGCCTGAGCCCCGCGGGCGCGGTGAGTCGCATCTTGAATGAGGTGGGCCTACTCCCACCAAAGAGCGGCTCGCTGGAAATGGGGCTTGAAGGGCGGCCGAACTTTCTGGGCGGGGCGCTTCGCTACCGCCACCGCGTGAGCGAGAGGCTCTCGCTCTTCGCGGAAGGAAGCGGCGGCCTTGTGAAAGCACAACGATGGGAGCCCGGCTGGCAAGGGGTGGCGGGGCTCAGATTTACCTGGTGAGGACGTATGTTTGCGAATCCTTCAAAAGCAGCGAGCGAGCCCTGGCCGCTTCTCGAATACTACCTCGAAGGCGGGGCATGGCTCTGGCGCGGATCGCTCCTTGGCGATCCTGGCACGGCGGACGAGTTCGCGCAGAAGATGCAGGCGGCCTTCGTCGAGGTCTACGAGTACCTCGCCGAAGTGCACCCCAAAGACGCGCAGAACATCCGGCGGGTCACGCTCAAGTCCCAAGAGGTTCTCGAAATCGAGACCGGCGGCGACGACTTCGTCTTGCAGAACAAGGCGGGCTTCCCGTGGGTTCACGTCGTGGGTCGCTACCGGCCCGCGACCGTCGCTGATTTCTCCCGGATCGGCAAAAGAAAGGGAAAAGGGGGCGAAACTCCCTTCATCCCGATTCAGGACACTGCGGCGTGGAAGAACGTCTCGCCACGGTCGGGCACCGCACACGGAGAGGTTTTCCATGAGGGCCTCTCACGGGTGATCCTCTCGGCCCTCAAAGACGTCAAGAGCGAACCCGGGCGGCAGCGTCTTTCATCGGTCCTCTTCGAGAAAGACGGCACTGACCTCATGGCCGTTGCGACCGACGGCCACCGGATGACAGCGCATCGTTTCTTGAAGGAAGCTACCTCGGCGGAGTTCGACAAGAAATCGGGCAAGGCGCCCGTGCCGCTTCCAACCGTGAGGGACTTGCTCAAGGATCTCCTCAAACAGGGAAATGCCTTCGCGCTCGATGTGTTCTTCGACCTTCGACGCCGGGGGGAGCCGGGAACTTACTCATGGACTTCCCAGAACCCGGATGA
>JBFLVN010000458.1:0-1942 GCA_040758475.1 Bdellovibrionota bacterium | reverse complement strand
CTCGAAGGGGGCCGGGCGGACTTCCGGGAAAACAGTCCCGAAGAGTTTTCCAAAGAACGAAAGGAGCCCCGGGCGGGAGCGGAAATTGCCCCGAAGGCTTCTTGGCGTTTTCCCGAAATCTTCCTGGGCCTTGGCGAAGAGGGAGACGTCCGCGCCCCGGAAGGCGTAGATGGATTGCTTCTCGTCACCGACGATGAAGAGGCGCGGGCCTTCGCCCTTTTTCCCGTGGAGCCGCCGGATGAGGGCCCACTGCCCGGGGCCCGTGTCCTGGGCTTCGTCCACGAGGAGCGCCGCCATGCCCTCCTGGATACGGGAGAGGGCGCTTTCGTCTTCTAGAAGCGCCAGGGTTTTTTCCTGGAGGTCTCCAAAAGAGAGCCACCCTTCCCGGGCCTGGGATTTTCCGGTCCGTTCCCGCCAGGCGAGGAAAAGGCGCGCCAAATCGGCGGCCACTTCGGATTCGGGCACGAATTCTTTTTCTTCTTCCGTAGAAAGGGAGACGTGGGAGAGCCAGTAGCGAAGGAGCTTCCAGCCTTCCCGGAAGTTTTTCCAAATTGCTTCGTCCCACGCTTGGGTCGGCGGGTCGGAGGGCGCCGGGGCGCCGCAGAGGGCCGCTAGCTTCAAGAGATTTTCCACCCGGCCCTTTTCGGATGGATCGCTTACGAGATTTTCCAATAGGGAGAGAGCCTTCTGCCGATTCTCTCCCCACTTGTTGGACCGCTTGCTGGCGGCGGGAGGGGCTTCTTCGAGAAGTTTCTTCGCCCGCAGGAGATTTGGGAAAAGATTTTTCCCCATGGCCCGGTGGAGGAAGGCGGCCCGGGCGGATTCTTCGGAATTCTTTTCCGCTTCGATGGCCAGCGCGAGGTTGTTGGGAGACGAGTCCCCACCCGTACGGGCCCACTCGGAAACAAGGGGGCGCGAGGGACCGCCCCAGGACAGGAGAATCTTCCGGAGCTGGTAGCGGGACCAATAGGAAAGAAGCCGCCGGTAGATTTCCCGTAGGGAATCCTCCGAAGCCCGAAGGCCCGCGGGCGCGTCCAGGTCCGAGAGGAGTTCGTCGAGCAGGCGGGATTCCCGGTCCTTGGCCTCGCTCTCATCGGCGATGGAAAAATCCGGATCGAGGCCGATCTGGAGGGCGTGTTCCCGCAGGAGCCCCGCGCAGAACTGGTCGATCGTCCCGATCCGGGCGAAGGGGAGTTCTTCCCAGAGGGCGCGCCACCGGGGGGCGTCCTTCCCGCCCTCGTCCAGGTAATCCAAAAGCCGCTCGCGGATGCGCCCGCGCATTTCGGCGGCGGCCTTGCGCGTAAAGGTGATGGCCACGACCCGCCGCACGGAGCCGCACCGGCGGGCTTCTTCGAGAAAACGCTCGACGAGTACCCGGGTTTTCCCGGACCCCGCCCCGGCGGTAATGGTGGCGGGGGAGGGGGCGCCAATCGCCTCCCGCTGCTCGGGTGTGAAGCGGCCGTCCTTCACGAAGATTCCTCGCCGGGTTCACTCAGGAGCTCCAAAAGCTCCAAGCCCTCCGCGTCGAGCGTCTCCATCCGTTCGTGATCGACCCGGCAGGCGAAGCGGTAGGCGCAATAATCACAGCCGGCGGCGGCGGGGCCGTGGATCGTCGGATGGAATTTCCCGCGCAGGATGTGGCCGCGGATCTCGAAAGCCCGGTCCCGGACGCGCCGGACGAAGCGGCTAAGGTCTTCACGTGTTTCCGCCAGGAAGCTCCGCGCCCTCTTGATCCCGAGGAGCCTTGCGTCCTCCTTGGCGCAGAGGGCCTCTTCGGTCTTCGCGCCTTTCTCTTCGTTCACGACGTAGTAGGCGCCCCCCAGGAACTCGTGCCCTTCGCCCAGGAGTTTTTCGATCGCGAGGCCATAGAGCGGGAGCTGGAAGTAGAGCCCCTGGGCCATGCCCCGCCGGGCGTCGTTCATGGAACCGGTCTTGTAATCGA
>JBFLVN010000457.1:0-1962 GCA_040758475.1 Bdellovibrionota bacterium | reverse complement strand
CTTATTAAAATAGAATGAGTATTCTGATTCTGGTTTTCAAAGTCGCTTTCAGTTTGAGGAAATGCCGTGTCCCCCCTCTAGGCACGTCTCGAATGGGTGAAAAAGCCCCGGCAGGTCCGGAGCCAACAGACCCTCGACCGCCTCCTGGACGCGGCCGAGGAACTCATCGCCCAGAAGGGCTTTGAAAACACCTCCGTCGCCGACATCGCCAAGAAGGCCAAATCCTCCGTCGGTGCTTTCTACTCCCGCTTCCACGACAAGGACGGCCTCCTCACGGGCCTTCAGGAACGCTTCATCGAAGAAGCCGTCGCCACGGCGGAAGCCGTGCTCGATCCCAAGCGATGGGAAGGGGCGAGCACGCCGGAGATCGTGCGCGAGGCCATGGCCTTCCTCGTAAGGACCGTGCGGGAGCGCCAGGGGCTCCTCGTCGCCTTTTCGCTTCGGGCCGCCCACGACGCCACCTTCGCCCGGCGGAACATGTTCATGGGCCTGCACATCGCCGAGCGTCTTCGGGACCTGCTCCTCTCGCGCCGGGAAGAAATTCGCCATCCCAATTCGGACCTGGCCATTCGCTTTGGCTACGGGGTCATCCTGGGATCGCTCCAGCAGCAGGCGATCATCTTCAACGCCGCCGCCCCGCTCGATCCCATTTCGGACGAGCAGGCGGCGGGAGAATACGCGCGCCTCTATCTCTCGTACCTGGGGATAGAAGAAGCGGCCCAAGAAAAAGTTTCCGAAGGGGCGCCCCAACGGGTGCGCCCTGCTTAAACGAGAAGGAGACATTCCAATGGCATGGGCAGGTTTTGGAAAGACGCAGATCCGCTACGACATGTTCAACGCCACGCGCAGCGCGGCGTCGGCCAAGCGGTACACGAAGTGCGAGAACATCTACCACAAGGGCCAGGAACTGGCCTGGGACGGGAAGGACATCTTGAACGACCTTCTCAAGGAGCACGGCGGCATCAAACTCGATGACACGAAGAAGAACGCCCTGAAGCGCGTCTTCGCCATCATCATGTGGGGAGAACTCGCCGCCTGGAAGATTTCCGCGCAATTAGCCGACGGCCTCGTCCCCCTCGAAGCCAAGATGGCCGCCACGAGCCAGGCGTTCGATGAAGCCCGGCACTTCTACGTGATGCACGATTACCTGGACGCGCTCGGCTACAAGCCCAAGAAGATGGACCGGGCGCCGCAAGCGCTTCTCGATTTGACCCTCGAAACCCCGAACATGGCCTACAAGCTCCTCGGCATGCAGCTCATGATCGAGAGCATGGCGCTTACGATCTTCCAGACCATCCGGGAACTCGCCCCCGAGCCGGTCATCGCGGAGCTCATGAAGTACTACGAGCGCGATGAAGCCCGGCACGTGGGCCTCGGAATGCAGTACCTCCCCGAACTTATCAAGGAGATGGACGAGAAGGAAATCCGCCAGATGATGTGGTTCCAGGCCAAGATCATGTTCTGGGCCATGGCGGAGCTCAAGGTCCTGGAGCCCGACTTCAAGGTCCTGGGCATCAATCCCCGGGACGTGATCCAGCTCGGACGTGGCAAGCAGATTCTTGCCATGCAGGCCGCTTTCGACGTGCTGGGCAAGGGATTCGACAAGGAACAGCGCAGCAACGTCCTCGCGGCGTTAAACGCCGTGAACGAATTCCTCTACCCCACGCCGGAGACCGAGGGGAGCATCTTGAAGCAGGTCCAGGCCGCTTGGGCCGCCTTCAACGAAGAGGCGGGCGCGGCGAGCGAGGACTCCCTCGACATCCACAGCGCCCACCAGATCAAGACCGCCCGCGGCGAAATCGCCAAGGCGGAAAAAGCCCAGATCAACTAGAAAAGTTCTTCGGCCCGATCGTCTCGGGACCAACCAGAAGGGAACAGCCGGCCGGGGAAACCCGGCCGGTGATGTTTTGGGGCATTTCCAGGAATCAGCCGGTAAAGCACTTTATTTCTACACTCCATATT
>JBFLVN010000456.1:0-1970 GCA_040758475.1 Bdellovibrionota bacterium | reverse complement strand
TTCGTTTGCTGCATCTTGATCTCGAAGTTTTCCGGGTTCCCGGGTTTTTCGGAGGCATCGAGCTTCGTCGGTACATCATAGAAATTAACTCGCCACATCCCGGTCTGAGTTTGATTCCTGATTGAGTAGACGAGCCACATTCTAGTCGTCAGGCCGGGCGGTACCGTTGATTCCTCATCTAGAACCCGGATGTTGTCCAGATTCCTGACGGCATCGGCCGTGTTGTAGCATCTCCTGCGGCCCAACGCGGCGCTTTTCACCTTTGAAAGCGACATCGGCTCGTAATCCATCCCGGCAGGGTCGATCATGCGGGGCACTGCGGAGAAGAGGCGTAGGCTCCGCTTCATGTTGTTGGTGACAGCGACTTGAACCCAGACCTGATCGCTTGAAGCCAGGTTAAACCTCTCCATCACGGGAGCTCTGGTGGTGGGATCGACCGCCGGTAGGCCGTATTGGTTGCAGGCCTGGATTTCAACCCTCAGTTCGGACGGAAGCGACGCGTTGGGCAGGTATTCAATGGCTACATCGCCCTTTTCCTGGCGGGCGGATCCTGCCTCCGCTGGCTTCCATTCATACCGGACTTTCTGGCTTTGAATGGGACCGCAAGCGGCCGAAACGCCCATGAAAGAAACAATGAAGAATGCCCTTAAGACGGATAAGCGCATATTTCACCCCTTGGAATTTCGTTTTTCTAGAAATGCTTGACCCTTATGGCATATTTTGCATTGTTAGATCAAGTATTTTGCCGGCCCCTTTGGTTTAAAAGAAAGCAAATACTGGTGCATTGAACCCTCGCCCCGGAAGGATTAGGTTTTAACGACCCCAAGGGGCTTTTTGTATGCAACCCGCCCAGGAATTCTTAGCCCCCATCGACGTGGCGCCGCCGGCGCTCCCCAAGGCGTCCGTCCGCAAGAACCTCCTGGACCTGGACCCGGAGGGGCTGGAAGAGGCCCTCGCCGAACTGGGCAAGGAAAAATTCCGGGCCAAGCAGCTTCTCCTTTGGGTCTACGACAAGGGCGAAGATGATTTTTCCAAGATGAGCAATCTCGCCAAGGATTTCCGCGAGGGGCTTGCGGAGAAATTTGAAATCAAGTTGCCGAAAGTCGTCCGGGAACAGAAGTCCAGGGACGGCACGGTCAAATGGCTCTTCGAGGTTGGGGGCGGCGATACGATCGAATCGGTCCTCATCCCCGAAGACGACCGAATCACCTTGTGCGTTTCGTCCCAAGTGGGTTGCGCCATCGGCTGTACGTTCTGTGCGACGGCGCAACTGGGACTCAAGCGAAACCTCGAAGTCTGGGAGATCGTGGGTCAGCTTCTTTATGCGAAGCGCGAGGCGCCCAAGTTCTACGGCCCCGAGCGGCGCCTCTCGAACGTCGTCTTCATGGGCATGGGCGAGCCCTTGCAGAATTGGGCGCGCCTCAAGAAAGTCATCAATCTTCTTGAAAGCGATTTCGCGTTCAAGATTTCCAATCGGAGAATCACGGTTTCCACTTCGGGCCTCGTCCCCCAGATCAAGAAATTAGGCGATGAGAGCGACGTGAACCTGGCGCTTTCACTAAATGCCTCCAACGACGAGCAGCGCCAGAAATTAATGCCCATCAACAAGGCCTGGGGCATGGAGGATCTTCGCAAGGCGCTTCTCGAATTTCCCCGCCCTTCGAACCGCAAAGTGACCATCGAATACGTGATGCTCAAGGACGTAAACGATTCGGTGGAAGACGCAAGGCGCCTTGGCGGATTCCTCCGGGGGATTCCCTGCAAGGTGAATTTGATCCCCTTCAACGAATTCAAGGCCGTGAATTTCAAGACGCCCGAGACGGAGACGGTGCTCAAGTTCCAGGCGGCGCTCGCCGCCGCGGGATACAACGCCCGCATCCGGACACCGCGGGGCCGGGATATCTCGGCCGCCTGCGGCATGCTCCAGGGAGAGCACGAAGAGGAGAAGCGGGCGTGAGAGAAAAGCCCCC
>JBFLVN010000455.1:0-1971 GCA_040758475.1 Bdellovibrionota bacterium | reverse complement strand
CCAGCGGGTTCCCCAGTTCGTGGGCGGCGGCGGCGCCGACGCCCGCGACGAGAGAAAGAGTTTCCGAGCGCACCAGGGCGTCCTTGGCCCGGGCCAGGTCTTCGTAGGTTTGGGCGAGCGCGCGCCGCTGCCGGGCCCGGATCTCGGTCGTCGCCTGGATGAGGAGGAAGACGAAGGAAAAACCTCCCCAGCTCACGCACATCACCGGCACGTAATAGATCACGCGCGGATGGGCGTCGATGCCGCGGTCAATGAAGGCGGGGCTGTAGGGGAGGAGGCCGAGCGTATCGACGGCAGCCGCGCCGAAAACGAGAAAAGTCGCCTGCGCGTACGTCGCCCATCCGATCCGCTCGTCGAAGGCCACGGCGGCAAAGAGAGTGAGGAGCGGGGCCACGTAGAAGTAAGCCGTCGTGATCTGTCCCCAGGCGTGGAGGAGGAGCAGCATCGTCAGGCCGTAGAGCCAGATGAGGGCGTGGGCGAGCCACCGTTCTTCGCGCCCCGAGCGCGCGCGCCAGAGGCAGATCAGGAAGAACGGGACGAGCCACCCCATCCAGATCTGGCGGACACGAACGAGCGGGGCGATGTCGAAGAGTCCGCCCACATTGCCGTGGGAAACCGTTGTTCTCAGGCCGAGGGTGGCGAAGAGATGGACGCCGAGCGCGAGACCTGTGAGAAACAGGACTTTCTTGCCCGTGGGCCAGCCCATGACCCGCTCGTAGCGGGCCAAGAACCGGCTGAAGAGGGACGGAGCACCCGGTTCCAGGGAGTCCTTCACAAGAAATCCTTCCACCCGCTCTCCGCAGGTCCCGCCGGATACTTTGGAAGCCGCGCCATAAGCAAATGATCGCGAGGCAAAATCTAGTCCTGTGGATTGTCTGCAGGGGGAGGAATGGGTGTTCCAGTCCCCGGTTGTTGATTCCAGTACCGGAAAGGCCGGATTCCATGGCACTGGGAGGTACTAAGGGATTCGAGTTTTTCGGCCGGCTGCCCGGCAAGGCGGTCGAAGCAGGCGAGGACACGGGGTAGCATTTTTTCCAAGTCTTCTTCGGAGGCGCTCTTGCTGCTTTTGATCCGGCTGACGGCCAGCAACCCGGGGCCCTGGTTGTCAACCAGGGCGATCTCAAGAACCAAACCCTCTTCGATATTTGGAACCGCAATCACGGTGCCCATTGTGGCTGCCGTGATCCCGATAGCGACGGCGGTGTTTGCGGTGTTTTGTGCCGTCACGGATTCAAAGCCCGATAAATTCCCAACCAACAAGGCATCTGCCTTTTGCCAGGAAGCCACTTCACAAAGCGGCTCACCCTGCGTGATGAGATCGATCAAGGGATCACGCTCACGGAAGTAGGGGCGATAATCGGAGGATTCCTCCAGGCGTTTGGCGAAGGAAAGAATTCGGTCGCGGTGGCAGTTTGATTTTCTCTCTTTTTGAGAAAGATCGTGTGGAAGAGGAGTGAGGGCTGCCAATCCTCCTGGTGGCCGCCGCGCCATGACGCTGGCCAGGTTCCGGGCTGCGGCAAGTTTCCGCGAGTCGGAAGCCATTTGTGTATGGTAGGCATCGGTTCGAATCATCAGGTGAACTCGCGGGTATGGAAATGCCACTGTACCGATTGTGACGGGAACTAACGGGGCTTCGCCCCCGGGGATCGTAGGACGCCCCGCGCACCCAGCGGTGAGCAGAATTAGAATGGCGAATGAAGCGTAGCGTCCCACAAAACAATCCCTTCACCCGCTTCCCCGCGGGCCCCGCCGGACACCGATGAACGCCGTAAGACGACTCTGTACCACGCCCGGGAAAGAAGCGGAAGAGATTGGTTCTGAACCACTTTTAATTTTTCATTTTCCCCGCCGTGTTGTATAATCTGGCCAGTTCGCGCCTTCTTCGTTCACTTCCGTCTTTCTCCACCCCGTTCACCCCCGGTCTTTCCTGGCCTTCAACCGCTAAGGAGACGCTCGCATGGAATTCTCGGA
>JBFLVN010000454.1:0-1994 GCA_040758475.1 Bdellovibrionota bacterium | reverse complement strand
CTTAACGAAAACGGCCGCGTCGCGGCGGCCGTCTTTCATCGCGGAATCTTTTGAATCAGAGCGTCTGCTGCTCTTCGGCGAGCTTTTTCTTCATTTGATTCAGGAGGGAGTCGAAGTTCTGCTCGTTGATGATCTTGTTGAACTGGTCCTTGTAATTGGAAAGGAGCGAAACCTCGTCGATCACGAGATCGTAGATGACCCAGCCCTTCTTGGGGGATTCGTGGAGCTTGAGTTCCACCTGGACTTCGTCCCCCGAAGCCATGTCGGGGCTGGCGAGGGTAGCGGGAAGGACGGCTTCGCTCCCCTTTACATTCGCCTGATCGACTTCGACGGAATAGTCCGAGCGGGGCTTGAGACGCCCCAGGATGGAACGCTCGATGAGGCTTCGGAGCGTTCCGGTGAATTCACTCTTCTGGGCGCCCGTGAGCTTTCCCCAGTGGCGGGTGAGCGACCGGCGGGCGAGTTCCATGTAATCGAAGGCCGAGGAGATCTCGCCCACGAGGAGGGTCTTTTTCTTTTCCGTATCGAGCTTGGAATCCTGGAGGATGGTCTGAACTTTCTGTTCGCGGACTTTGAAGACCTTGGCGGGGTCTTCAGCCCCAAACGCCACGGACTGCCCCAGGAGGATTCCGGCGACTAGCAACCCGCTGATTTTCCAGGACTTTTCCATGTTTCTTTTTATTCTAAAGCCCTAAGCGCGTAGCATTCTACGCAACTCTGGGGCCACGTCAACGTTTTTTTGAGGCCTGTGGCATAACTAGTTGAATTTATTGATATTTTTTGTTCTGAAATCCCTCAAACGCGGCTTTTTCCAGTCCCAAATTGTCAATCAAGCGTTACACGTGTGCAAGAAGATTTGGCAGTTTTCTTAGGCCAGCGCCAGCTGCCCGGCAACCCGGCGCTCTTCCTCCCGGGCGTATTCCTTGGAGGCCAAAATCTGGGCGATGGCAAGGCGGATGGCGGCCAGCCCTTCGCCCTCTTCGGCTGAAACCAGGAGCCCCGGCCACCCGGCTTCGCGGTCTTCAGCCGCTATCAGGTCGGCCTTGTTGTAGACGGTCAGGCAGGGCAGATCAGCCAAGCCCAACTCCACCAGGGTCTTGGAAACGGCTTCCCGTTGTTCCCGCCAGTGGGGGCTCGACGCATCCACCACGTGAACGAGGAGGCTTGCATCCCGGAGTTCTTCGAGGGTTGCGTGGAAAGAACGAACGAGATCTTCGGGCAGATCGCGGATGAATCCCACCGTGTCGCTCATGAGACACCACTCGGGGGCACCCGGAACGTCTTGGGCCTGCAAGGCAAGCGAAAGGCGCCGGGTCGTGGGGTCGAGCGTCGCGAAAAGCTGGTTGGCGACAAGGGCTCCCTTGCCGTTGCTCTGGCGCGTAAGCCGGTTGAAGAGCGTCGATTTCCCCGCGTTCGTATAGCCCACGAGCGAAACCACCGGGGCCCCGTGGCGAAGGCGCGCCTTGCGCTCGAATCCCCGGCGGCGCTCAAGGTGTTCGAGTTCCCGTTCGAGCCGGCGGATGCGGTCGCGCGCCCGGCGGCGGTCGATTTCGAGTTTCGTTTCGCCGGGCCCCTGGCCGCCGATGCCGCCCGCGAGGCGGGAAAGGGCGGGGTTTCTCCCCACGAGGCGCGGCAACCGGTAGCGCTGCTGGGCCAGCTCGACTTGGAGTTTTCCTTCCCGGCTCCGGGCGTGTTTGGCGAAAATATCCAGAATGAGCTGGGTGCGGTCGATGATCTTGAGTTCGGTCGCTTCCCCTAGGTTCTGGACTTGGGCGGGGCTTAACTGCGTATCGAACAGGAGAAGGGTCGCCCCCCGGTTAAGGGCCTCGATCGAAAGGGATTCGAGGCGGCCCCGGCCGATGAGGGTCGCCGCGTCGGGATGCCGGAGGCGGATCGTCTCACCGCCCACGACCGAAAGCCCCGCCGTGTGGGCGAGCGAAGCGAGTTCTTCCAGGCGTACCTGGCCTTCGGCCCGCCCGAATTCCCCCACGCAA
>JBFLVN010000453.1:0-1996 GCA_040758475.1 Bdellovibrionota bacterium | reverse complement strand
CACGATCGACGTGAACCTGCGGGGCGTTGCCAGCGGAATCCAGGCGGTCTATCCCCGGATGGTGGAGCAGCGGTTCGGCCACATGGTCAACACGGCCTCCATCGCCGGGCTCGTCCCGTTTCCCCTGTTCACCGCCTATTCGGCGACCAAGCACGCCGTCGTGGCCCTCTCCACCACGCTGCGGGTCGAGGCGAGGCGTTTTGGCGTGCAGGTGAGCGCCCTTTGCCCCGGCGCGATCCGGACGCCGCTTCTCACCGGCGGCGCCTTCGGGCGGCCTTTGGGGGACGTTTCCGACGCGAGGATGCTCGAATGGTGGCAGCGGGTCTTTCCCATCGAGGTGGACGTCTTGGCCTGCAAGGCCCTGGATGCCGTGGCCAGGAACCGGGCCATCATCGTGATTCCCCGCTGGATCAAAATTCTTTGGTGGTTCTGGCGTATTAACCCGGACCTGGGCCGGTTTCTCTTGCAAGCGGATTTCGATCAATCCTTGAAAAAGTTTCCGGAATTCACGAAACCGCCGTCCAAAGGCCGCTAAATGCAGGTTCGTCCCTTTTCTTTCACCGGCAGGAAAATTCCCGTCATCGGCCAAGGTACTTGGCAGATGGAACAGGACGACCGCCGCTCGTGCATCGAGTCCTTGCGAAAGGGGCTCGGCGCGGGGATGAATCACGTCGATACGGCGGAGCTTTATGGAAGCGGCCGAGTGGAGGAAATCATCCGGGAAGCCTTGGGAGAGCGCCGGAAAGAAATCTACCTGGTCTCCAAAGTTCTTCCCCAGAACGCTTCCCGCAAGGGAACGGTGAGAGCTTGCGAGGCGAGCCTAAAGCGTCTCGGCACGGGCCATCTGGACCTCTATCTCCTTCACTGGCCGGGGGATCATCCCTTGGAGGAAACCATTGCCGCTTTCGAGGAACTAAAAGCCGCCGGGAAAATCCTGGCCTGGGGTGTGAGCAATTTTTCCGTCGAAGAGATGGAAGAGGCTCTCAGCATTGCGGGCGAAGGGAAGATGGCTTGCAACCAGGTCCTCTATCATTTGAAGGAGCGGGCCATCGAACACCACGTCATTCCGTGGTGCGAGAAGCACGGCGTTGCCGTCGTGGCTTACTCGCCTTTTGGGAGCGGGGATTTTCCCGAAGAAAACAGCCCCGGCGGCAAAGTGCTCTCGGAGATCGCGAGGGCCCGAGGTGCCACGCCAAGGCAGGTGGCCCTCACCTTCCTCGTCCGGGAGGCGAATGTTTTCACGATTCCGAAAACCGCCCACGCGGGGCGGGCGATTGAAAACGCCAAGGCCGGAGACATTGCCCTGAGCGGAGAGGAAATCGATCGGATCGACGCGGCCTTCCCAAAGGGGAAACCCCGGCCGGGCATTCCGTATCTTTAGCCCAGGGCTTTTTCGACGAGCTTTCGGGCGTCTTTGGGCAGGGGAATATCGAGGGCTTCGTCCTGGGCGGCGGGGGACATCTTGGCCCAGGTTTTTTTGACGATGTCGACGATTTTTTCTTCAGGGTGTTTCTTTAAGAACTGAGCGAACTCGCTTTCGAGAAACACGAGGCACGCGGCGTCTTCGAGGGTTTGAGTATCTACGTCGCTCCGCAGGTTTTCCTTCCGGACGAGGGCGGCCACGCGATCGATGGTGGCCTGGTCGTAACCCACTTCTTGAAGAATTTGAGAAGCCAGGTCCGCGTGAGCCCGAGCCTGGGCGGTTTTCCACTGATAGTAGCCGGCGCGGCCCATCGGATAATCCTTCCTCGGAATGGCCCAGCGCTTTAGGTGCTGGCAGCGGGCGGCGAGGCGCAGGGCTTCCGAGGCTTTGGGGTTAAGGCGCTCGACCCACGTAGAGAGCCTCCGGGCGTAGAGAAGTTCCCGGGGTACTTCCTGGTCCTCGTCCCGGTCCTGGACGGGGTCTTCCGCGTGGATCTCGTCGATCCGCTCGAAGGCTTTTTCAAGGTGAGAAGGCGCCATGGAGAAAACCGCTCCGCCGGGACTCTGGCACACC
>JBFLVN010000452.1:0-2012 GCA_040758475.1 Bdellovibrionota bacterium | reverse complement strand
GGAAGGGAAGATCGCCGCCGCCCGTTACGCCCGGGAGAACAAGGTTCCCTATTTCGGAATCTGCCTGGGCATGCAGCTCCTCACGGTGGAATTCGCCCGGAACGTGGCGGGCCTCAAGGGGGCCAATTCCACCGAGTTCGATCCTGATACTCCGTATCCCGTCATCAATCTCATGGAACAGCAAAAGGACGTAACGGCCAAGGGCGGCACGATGCGCCTGGGGGCCTACGAGTGCGTGCTCAAGAACGGTACCCTCGCGCAGAAGGCCTACGGAGCTTTCGAGATCAGCGAGCGCCACCGGCATCGCTATGAATTCAATAACCAGTTCGCCGCCGACTTGACGGCCAAGGGGCTCGTTCTCTCGGGTACTTCTCCCGACGAGCGACTCGTGGAACTCGTTGAAGTGAGCGGCCAGCCTTGGCACGTGGGATGCCAGTTCCACCCCGAATTCAAGAGCAAGCCGACCGCGCCGCATCCGCTTTTCCGGGATTTCGTACGGGCTTCCCTGGAGCGCAAGGCCCAAGCCCTTTCCAAGGCCGCTTAGCGCGTTGTTGCTCAGGCAACGCCGCCCGCTTTTCCCGAAACAGCTCGCATCCGGCGCCGTTCCCCCACTACGAGGAAAGCCGGCTTCAACAGAAGGGCCGAGGTCAGGCACGTGATTTCCCCGACCACGGCCATCAGGCCGAAGCTCACCATGGCGGGCGTCGCCGAGAGGAGCATGCTCCCGTAACCGATGATGGTGGTGAGGGAGCACAGAATGACGGCTCCGCCCGTCTGCACGACGGCGCTCCGGATGCTCTTTTTCCCGTCCAGTTCGTAACGCTTGTAGACGTTGATGTGGTAGTCCACGCCGATCCCGACCGTGATCGGGATGACGATGTAGTTGAAGAAGTTCACCTTGAGACCCAGGAAACCCATGGCTCCGGCCAGTAGAACGAGGCCGTACGTGAGGAATAACATGATGAACGCGGTGGTCCGGAGGTTCCGGAAACTGGCGAAGAGGGCCACCGTAACGGCCAGGTAACAGACGATCGTCGTGAGGCGCCCATCCTTGATCACGCTGGTGAGCATGTCGGCGAAGATGACGGGACTGCCGGAAGTCCAGAGAGTAGTGCCATCTTCCAGGTCGATCTTCCGTATTTCATTGGCGAAGCGGATAAGTTCCCGGCCGTCGGAGAGGCGGACTTCTTTTTTCGGATAGATCAGGATGACGCGCCCGATGGTTCCGTCTTTTTCCTGCAATTTTTCCACGAGGCGGAGAGGAACTTTTTCCAGTTTAATGGGATCGAGGCTCAGGGTTGCTTTGAATTCTTCGACCTTTAGACGTTGCTTGTCGCTCATCCAGCTGATGGGCTGGCTATCAACCAGATCTTTGATCTTCCGTAGTACTTCCAGTTTTTCATTTTGATCCTCGGGGACGAGGGAACCAAGCCACCAGATGCGCTCGATGGTCGAATCGGGCTCCGCGCTCTTTTGATTGAGAGCCCTGGCTGCCAGCCGGCTCTGCTCGGGTGAGTCCGTCAGGACAACGAGTGCGTCGCTCCGGCCCCGGCTGAAAACCTCGTAATGGCGGTCGGACCAGATGCGCAATTCCGAATCCATGATTCGGAGCCGTAGCCGGACGAAATCGTATTCAAAAGGTTCCTTGAAAAGGCGGAAAATCCCCAAAACGGCCAGAAGCGTTAAAAGCACTCCAGCCGCGATGATCGGAGCGGGAGTCCTTTCGGCGAATTCGCCGAGGTATTTGGT
Source organism: Bdellovibrionota bacterium (assembly GCA_040758475.1). Classification (GTDB taxonomy): domain Bacteria; phylum JAGRBM01; class JAGRBM01; order JAGRBM01; family JAGRBM01; genus JBFLVN01. The sequence goes on along the minus strand of JBFLVN010000452.1, from coordinate 263 downwards.
CCCAAAAGTTCCCTCCTCGGCCCGGCGGGCATTTGCTTTCGAAACAAACGGGCGGACCCGCTCTCCCAGGGCGAGAAGGGGAGGGCAAAGGGTAAAAGTCGCCACCCAGCAAAAGAGCATGCCGATGGCCCCCATGAAGCCGAACTGGGAGAAACCCTTGAAGCTTGCGACGAGAAGAACGCCGTAGGCGACGGCCGTCGCGGCGGCGGCCGTCGCGGTGGCGCCGGCCGTAGTTCGGGCCGCTTCGAGAAGTCCGGGGCGCG
>JBFLVN010000451.1:0-2036 GCA_040758475.1 Bdellovibrionota bacterium | reverse complement strand
GTCCGGTATCGGGAGAGCCGCTCCTCGGAAACGGTTTCTGGATTCGCAATGTCGAAGGGGATGTGGGCCTGAGAGAGGGCACGGAACAGGGATTCAAAAGTCCTTCCGTATTCGATCTGGATTTTATCCCGGAACCCCAAATCCCGTTCGTCCACGAGCATTTCCCCGTCCACCGCTCCTACATCGACCACGATGTTTGTGATTGGAAGGACGCTTGCCGCCCGGGTGATCCGGAGGGCGTCGGGGTTGGTAAGTAATACGCATTCCCGGCGTTTTGGGAGCCGGTGGAGCTGGGTGCGCGCGAGGACTTCGTTTAGCCGCTTGTAGAAGCCGAAGAGTTCTTCCCGGCGCCGGCCGTCGCGGGTGAGGGGCGATCCCGCCCAGCGCTCCCGCTCCACGAGCATGTAGAAATTGATGGCCTTAAGGCCATGCATGAAGAGGGCGAGGGTCGTAAAGCGCTCGTCTTCAAGCAGGATCGGATAACCTGGCACGGGGAAAAAGCCGCTTGAAAACTCCGGGATAAAGGGGAGGCGGGAAGAGCCGCTCAGGAGGCAGCCTTCTTTTTTGAGGGAGGCGTAATCCGTTTTCTTGGGATAGTGATCCGTCCCTTGGATGTCGACGACTTCCTCGCAGGCGCTCACGTCCAGGGGGCTTTGGGGAAATGGAACGGGGAAGTTGTGGGACGTGGCCACGCCCGCAAGGCCCGCGCGCTCGTAACGTTCCTTTACAAGCGCAAGGCCCCGCTGGTGCATTTTTTCGCGGGCTTCTACCCAATCGAGATAGGGTGGCCAGTCGGAGAGCTTTCTGGCGCCGAATTTTTTCGGTGGAACGGCTTCTTTAAAGGAGGAGTAATTCGTTCCGTAGGCTGAATTGAGGGCCGAGATGCTTGGATAACGGCCTTTGAGGAAATCGCGGTACTCGGCAAGCGCCCCTTCCGAATAGTCCTGCTCGTAGGCGGAGTAACGGAAGAAGTAGCTCCATTCGTTGTCGATCTGGAGAAGGACGATAGGGCCCTGGGGGTGAAGGCGCGGCCGGACGATGGGGGAGAGGGCTTCCAGAAAAGTCTGCGCATCGTCCTGGAAGTTCTTGGAAAAATGGCTTGGGACCGGAAACATGCGCGGCGGGATCGGAAGGACGACGCCCGTGCCGCTGGCCGAGCGGGCCTGGTTTTTGGGATCGAGAAGGACGCGCTTGGGATAACCGAAATAGGTTAATTCCGAATTGATGTGGGGCCCCGCCCGGACGATGAACTTGAGCCCCTTGGAATGGGCCAGGTCCAGGAAGGCGCCCAGGTCTTTCTCCAGTTTTTTTTCTCCGAAATCGAATTTCCCTTTTTCGAGTTCGTGAATGACCCAAGGGACGTAGGTGCAAAGCACCCGGAAGCCCATCTCCCTGCATTCGTCTAGAAGGTGATCCCAGAGCTTTGGGTCGAGGCGCCAGTAATGAATGGAACCAGAGAGGAGGGGGATTTCCTCTGTGCCGAGGTCGAGCCCTCGCGGTGTTACTCGAACCGCTCGTTCCATAGCAGGCCCGTCCAAGTGGATTGTCCCCGGATGCGCGGCGGATGGTACTGGCCGGTTTTTTGAAAAGGAAGGGGTATACTGGCCCCCTCGCGCAAGGAGAAGAAAAAACGTGCGTCAGCACATGAAGGACTACATCGAGTTCGGCCATTCGGGCGCCGCCCGCGGGGTCCGTCTTCTGGCCGAATATTCCAAAGCCACCGAGGCTTTCGGGGAACTCACCGGCCAGCCGCTCGTCACGATTTTCGGCTCCGCCCGTTTGGGCGATGGCACTCCTGCCGGAGCGGCGGCTGAGGAACTGGCCCGGCGGTGCGTGCGGGCGGGATACGGCGTCGTCACGGGGGGGAGCGCGGGCGTCATGTTCACGGCCAACCGGGGGGCTTATGAGGAGGCCCAGAAACTCGGGGTTTCCGTCGAGCGCCATTCAGTGGGGTGCGCCATCACGCTGCCGTTCGAGGAAGGCGGTAATCGGTTCCTGGGAACCCAGACCGATTTCCACTATTTCTTCATCCGGAA
>JBFLVN010000450.1:0-2048 GCA_040758475.1 Bdellovibrionota bacterium | reverse complement strand
CTCGGCCAACGTCCCCACCGGCTGGGGCCGGGCCTCCTGGGGGTAGGGGGAATCCCACTGGCAGAGGGATACGACCAGAAGGGGGCGGCCCTGCCGGGAGGGCCCCTTCTTCTTGAGCAGGTCCTCCAGAAGGGCCATTTCCCGTTCCTCGAAAAGATAGACGGGCATGGTCACCCGGGGGAAAAGAACCACCTCCGGAAGCACGAGCACCGGGAAAACGGGTGCATCTCCGGCAGGGGGTTGAGGCATCTAAATCCTCCAGAATCCCTGCTCCCCGAAGGGGCATGGGTGTGCCAGTATATCCATGAAAGGCAACGCATCTCCATGAGCACGCCCCTTCTCGTCCAGAAGACCGCGAAAAACGGCCTCCGCATCCTCTGCGAGCGCGTCCCCACGGCCCCCGTGGTGGCTCTCCAGGCCTGGGTGGGCGTGGGATCGGCCGACGAGACCCCGAGGGAAGCGGGCCTGGCCCACGTCCACGAGCACATGCTCTTCAAGGGAACCGCCCACCGGGGCGTGGGGGAAATCGCCCGGGAAGTAGAAGCCGCCGGCGGCGAGATCAACGCCTGGACCAGTTTCGACGAAACGGTCTACCACATCACCATGTCGAGCCGGTATTTCAAGACCGGCCTCGACGTCCTCTCCGACGCCATCCAGCACTCGAGCTTCGACGCCGAGGAACTCGCCCGCGAAAAAGAGGTCGTCCTGGAAGAAATCCGGCGCGGGGACGACCAGCCATCCCGGCGCCTCTCCCAGCGGATTTTCTCCTCTTCGTTCAAGAAGCACCCTTACGGCCTTCCCGTCATCGGCACGAAGAAGAGCGTTTCTTCCTTCGGAAGGAAACACGTCGTCGATTTCTACAAGAAGTGGTACATCCCGAACAATCTCACCTTCGTCGTCTCCGGCGACGTGGACCCGGAAGCGGCCGCCCTCGCGGTTGAAAAGATTTTTTCCAAGTCGCGCGCTGGGAAAATCCGCCGCCCCGCCCGGGCGGATGAGCCCCTATCCCGCGGGCCGCGCTTCTTCGCGGAAGTGGCCGACGCGGGGGATTCCTACGCGGCGCTTGCTTTCCCCGCCGCCGCGCTCCTCCACCCGGACGCCCCGGCCCTCGACGTGCTCGCCGAAATCCTGGGGGGCGGCGAAGCCTCCCGCCTCTTCGAACGGGTCCAGGCCGAAAAGGGGCTCGTGAGCACGGTCTACGCCCACGCCTACACCCCCAAGGACCCGGGCCTTTTCCTCGTGGGGGCCAATCCCTTTGTCGGCAAGGAACGGGAAGCCCTCGCGGCCGTCGCCAAGGAGCTTTTCGAAATCCGGGAGCACGGCGTCACGGACGAGGAGCTCTCCCGGGCCAAGCTCAATTTGGAAGCCGAGAGCGTCTACCTCCGGGAGACCGTGCAGGGCCGCGCCCGCAAGTGGGGATTCTCCCTCCTCCTCACGGGGGACGCCTCCTTTGAAGAGCGCTATCTCTCGGCGATCCGGTCGCTGACGCGCGAAGACATCCTCCGGGTAGCCAAGGAATACCTGCGGCCCGAACGGATCGCGGCGGGACTCATCCAGCCGGGAACGGCCAAGGGAAAGCAGAAAACCGCCGAAGAGAAGAAAATCGCCGGCGACTTGGAAGCTCTTTTCCGCGGCGAGGGTTCCAAATCAAAGACCGCGGCCCGGCGGCCGGCGAAAGAAGAAGGCCGCCCGTCCCTTCACACATTGCCAAACGGCATGCGGGTGGTGATCGAGAAAAACACGAGCGTCCCCGTGGTCGCCTTGAAAGCAGTCTGGCTCGGGGGCTCCCGCTTCGAAACGGCTCCCGACGCGGGCCTCTACCATTTCCTGGCCGAAATGCTCCCCCGCGGGGCGGCGGAGCGCTCCGCCACCCAGATCCGCCACGAGGCCGAGGAGATCGCGGGATCGGCCACGGGCGTCGCAGGGCGGAACTCGACCGGCGTGGACGTCCAGTGCCTCTCCCGCTTCTGGGAAAGGGGCCTCTCGCTCCTTGCGGACCTCACCCTCCGTCCCAATTTCCCCGAAGATGAGATCGAAAAAACCCGGGC
>JBFLVN010000449.1:0-2051 GCA_040758475.1 Bdellovibrionota bacterium | reverse complement strand
AGGGAACCGATCCCCGTCCGCTCCCGCTCCTTGGCTTCGAGGCGGGCGATCCACTCCTTGCCCCCCGCCCGGGCCTCCCGCAGGGAATCCAGTTCCGATGAAAAGCCCGGCCGGATGACGGGGGAATCCCCGAAGTCCACCGGCGGTTCTTCGACGAGAACTTCCGCGATCTCCTTCAAAAGATCGGCGGCGAGCGGAAGCGCCTTTCCCCGCCGGACGAGCGCTTCTTTTTCGGAAGCGGCAAGGGCCTTCGCGATGCGGGGGGCTTCTTCGAGCGTGCGCCGCAGGGCCCACAGGTCCCGTGGAGAAGCCCGTCCCTGGCAGGCCTTGGCGGCGATCCGCTCGATGTCGCAGGAGCGCGAAAGGACGCTTCGGGCTTCTTCCCGCGCGGGGGCGGCGTCTTTGAACGCCTCGACGGCGTCCTGGCGTGCTTGGATTCCAGATACTTCAACAAGTGGATATAGAAGCCAACGCCGAAAGCACCTCGACCCCGCCGCGCTCGTCGTACGGTCGATGGCCCCCACGAGCGCGCCTCGCTCTTCGCGCCCGCCCTGGGCGGCGAAGATTTCAAGATTCGCCAGGGTGCTCTCATCGAGCACCAAAGAGCCGCCGGGGCGGTACGGATGAAGTTCCCTTACGTGGGTCGCCCCTGCTTTGCCCGCTTCCCGGACATAGGCCACGAGGGCCCCGGCCGCGGCAAGGGCCGGCGACCCCGGAGTAAGCCCGAAGCCCTGGAGCGATCCCAAACCGAAGTGGTCTTTTAGAAGCCCCTCCGCCCGGTCTGAGCGGAAATCGAGGGGCGCGCGGGAAGTTAGCGCCGTTGCGTGGGTTTTTACGAACTCCGCCGCCGGCGGAGGGAGTTCCGTTCCTTCGGCGAAAACGATTTCCGCCGGAGCGAGGCGGGCAAGCTCGCTCCCAAGGTCCTGCTCCGAGATTTCCGCCACGGGGAAGGCCCCCGTCGCGGCGTCCAGCGCCGCAAGACCCCAGCGGCCCTGCTTGCCGGAGGAAAACGAGAGCACGTAGCGGTCGCGCCGCTGGGAGCCTTCTTCTTCGAGCGGCATGCCGGGGGTGACGAGCCGCACGACTTCGCGGCGGACGATCCCCTTGGCTTTCGCCGGGTCTTCCACCTGGTCGCAGATGGCGACCTTGATGCCCCGGTCGGTAAGGCGCCGGATGTAGGTTTCGGCCGCGTGGTGAGGAACGCCGCACATGGGGACGGCGTCTTCCCCCTTGTTCTTGTCCCGAGTCGTGAGGGCAATTTCGAGGAGCGGAGCCGCCTTCAGAGCGTCGTCGAAAAAGAGTTCGTAGAAATCACCGATTCGGAAGAACAGGAGCGCGTCGGGGTGCTGGCGCTTGGCCTCGAAATACTGGGCCATGGCGGGCGTAAGACGCATGGCGGGCGAAGTGGGCCCGGCCCCTTCGAGCGGCAACTCGGCAGGATTTTCCTGAGCCTTCCCCGTCGGCATGAAACAACCCGTAGCGGCAGGGATTAGAGCGATTGGGAACGAGAATGTCTAGGTCCCCAACGGGCTATTTGGACGATCCAGCGCCTTCCAGGAGCGCTTCCCGAAGGCCGTGGTAGGCCGTCTCCAGGTGGTCGTTGACCACGTTCACGTCCGCCAGGACCGGCATGAAATTCGTATCTCCGTTCCAGCGCGGGACGATGTGGAAATGGAGGTGCTCGTCGATTCCGGCGCCCGCGACGCGCCCCAGGTTCATGCCGATGTTGAAGCCGTGGGTCCGGTAGGCCCTTTCAAGGGCCCTCGTCCCCTTCTGGAGAAGGGCCATGACGTCGGCCGATTCCTCAGCGGTCAGGGAGGCGAAATCGGCCGTGTGACGCTTGGGCACGACCATGAGGTGCCCATTCGTGTAGGGGAAACGGTTCATGATGAGGTAGGCCAGCGCCGAACGGTCGAGAATAAGGTTCCCGGGGCCATCGGCTTGCTCCTGGAGGGTGCAGAGGATGCACCCCGCCGGCTTCTTCCAGTCCGAATTCTTGATGTAGGCAAGACGCCAAGGGGCCCAAAGCTTTTGGCGGCGGACGGTCACCC
>JBFLVN010000448.1:0-2075 GCA_040758475.1 Bdellovibrionota bacterium | reverse complement strand
GGGATTCGGTCCAGGCGGCAAGAAAGAGGACGTCCCGTGGCGAGAGGGGCTTGCTTCGGGAAAGGGAGAGATTCCGCCGCTTGAGCAAGCGGCGGCCGTCGTTGATCGCGTGGAGCCTGCGCTTTTCTTCGGAAGGGTCACCTTCGATGCCGTGTTCCGCCAGGGGATAGAGAGATAGTTCACAACGGTGGTGTGCGAGGACTTCGAGCAAAGGGGAAATAGCCACGGCGGCGTAAGGATCGTCGAAGGCGAAGTAGAGTTCCACCTGTCCCTTTCCTCCGGTGGCTTTCCGGGCCTTGGCCAAAGCTTTGCGGTGGGCGCGGGCGTCCAGGGCGGCGACGAGTCCGCGAAGGGCCAAATGCTTTCGGACGTACTCGACGGGGGAGAGCATTTAGTTCGCGTCCATGAATTTTCGGATGGCTTCGCCCGTTTCTTTTCCTTTTTCTTCCTGGAAGAAGTGGGAGGCGTCCGGAAAGATGGTTTCGCCCTTTACGTTCGAGAGGCGCTCCTTGAATTTCTTCATCACGCGGGCGGGGAAGACGGGATCGCGCTTTCCCCAAACGAACCAGACGGGCTGCTTGAGATTTCGGAGTCCTTCATCGGTCTTTTTCATCCGTCCGTAGGCGGCATCCTCCAAAGAGAGCGGGATGTGCCGCGGAAAGGCCAGGACCGGCCAGCGGGACTTCCAGGTGGGAAAGGGTTTGCGATAAGCGCGCATCACTTCGCCGCGCATGTGCCGGCGGTTCGTGACGCCAAAGGGTAGAGCGGCGTTCACGAAGGCGTTGAGGCCGAGGACGAGAATCTCCCCCGCCGGTTTCTGGCGGAAAGTTTTTAAGGGTTGTGGAACTTTGTTGTGCGGCTCGGGGGCAAACGCCCAGGTATTTTGAATCACGAGGCGCTTAATTCGGGAAGGATTATCCACGGCCCAGGACAGACCGATGGGTCCGCCCCAGTCGTGGACACCAAGGGTCACGTTTTGAAGTTTCAAGTGATCCATCAGTTGCGAAAAAGCCGAGAGGTGGTTTTCGAGCGTGTAATCCTCGAAGCGGGGAAGGGAATCGGACCGTCCGAAACCGAGCAGATCGGGAACGATCACTCGGTACTTGTCCGAGAGTTTGGGAATCACATCTCGGTAGAGAAACGACCAGGTGGGATTTCCGTGGAGGAGGACGACGGGTTCTCCCGTGGAAGGGCCCTCTTCCACGTAGCTCATCTCGAAGGAGCGGCCCGCCACTTGGACGGACGCGAAGCGCGGTTCGTAGGGAAAAAGCTTCGTGCGGAATTCCCGGGCGGGGCTCCTGGCCATGATTTTTACTCCTTGCGGGCGGGATCGAGGGGGAGGGGGCGGATCTTGGCAGCCTCTTTCGAATCCACGAGGGTGCCCTCCATGATTCGCAAGATCGCGTGGAGGCCGCGCTGAATATCGGTTTCGGTGCGCTCCGTTTCGGAAAGAATGCCGAGCGAGATTTGTTCGAGGGCCGCGGCGAGGCCCCGGATCAGGAGCGGATCGACGCGTCCCCGGCCGGCTTTTTCGATCTCGTCCTGGAAGAGAGAAACGAGCTGCTTGAGGAGCGCCTGCCGCTGGCCCGAGATGACGGAGCCGGGACGCTGGGCTTCGGCGTTCAAGACCCGGGCGATGGGCCCCGCCCCCACTTGAAGGCGGAGAAACGTTTCGGCGACCCGTTCGAGCTTGCGAAGCGGCTCGTCCTTGCTCTCGCTCACGGAGCGGAGCCCCTGGAAGAGCATGGTGGTGGCGACTTCGTAGATCGCCTGGAAGACTTCGTCCTTGTTGGAGAAAAACCGGTAGAACGTCCGCCGCGAGACGCCGGCGGCTTCGAGAATGTCTTCGACGGCCGTGGCGGCGTATCCCTTTTTCCCGAACGCCACGGTCGCTCCCTGGAGAATTTTGCCCCGGGCGGAAGAGATGCCGGGCGGGCGCCCGAGGGCGCGGGCGGGAGCGGTCTTGCGGCGAGTGGTGGAACGCATGCTGAGGTTATTCACGGCCGAAGCCCCCGCTGGCAAGGAAGGGGAAAGCCCCCTCGTCAGTGAGTATATATATCTGTATCCTTAATTCA
>JBFLVN010000447.1:0-2077 GCA_040758475.1 Bdellovibrionota bacterium | reverse complement strand
AGCGGGCGTAAACCCAGCCCTGCAAACCGGAAAAAGGTCCCTGGATGGAGCGCATGAATTTCGCGGATTCCCTTTTTAAAAGATGTAACGGACCGTCACGACCTGCCACTGCCAGGCGAAGTTCTCGTCGAAAAGATCGATGGGGAAAGTGAAAAGCATTTCGCTGCCAGCCGCGAAATTATCGGTGAAGTAATAATTGGCTCCCCCACCGAATTCGAATTGGAAGGCCGCTTCGCTGTCCCCCCCATCGGGATCGCCGATCGCAACCCCCGCTCCCATTTCGACAAAAGGCTGGAAACGCGGTTCCCGAAGGTCAAACGTATAACGGGCATCGCCCGTGATCGTGAAAATGGTGACGCCGTCATGCAAATCGAGAGAGAGACGGGGAACGATGCTAACGTTCTGATGGAAAAAATATTCGCCTTCGAAGGCCATGCTGAAACCAGCATCACCGTCGATGATATCAAGGCCAATGCCGTATTGGGCCGCGAAAGCTCCCTTCCGGTCGTCGAAATTGCCCGCGCGGGCTGGAGCCGCCGCAAGGCAAAGGGCAAAAGCCAAAACGAATGCAATCTTAGCGGTGATTTTCATGGTTCTTTACCTCCCCGCTACCATCCACCACGCCAAACCAGTAGCACGCCTCTCCAAGTTCTTACAATACCTTGGCCATTCGGCTACGGCCGAAAGCGCTTGCGCTGTTCTCCAACGTCTTACTTTTTTCTATTCCCGCTGGATACGGGCCAAAGAACAGGTAACAATTCCCCCGCAACGGATGTCCCTGGCTGTCCTTAGAGAACGGCATGAATCTCATCCCCATCGTGACAGAAGACGTACTGCGGGCGCGGGTAAAGGAAATCGGTGCCCAGATCACGCGCGATTCGGCGGGAGATTCGCTCCTCGTCGTCTCGGTCCTCAAGGGAAGTTTTATTTTCCTAGCCGACCTCGTCCGGGAAATCCGCCTCCCGCAGAAAATCGATTTCCTCAAGGTCTCTAGTTATGGAGCGGCTGGAACCGTCCCTTCCGGCCAGGTCCGCTTCGAACTGGACATGTCGCTCGATCCCGCCGGCCAGCACGTTCTCCTCGTAGAAGACATCGTGGACTCGGGCGTCACGGCCGGAAAGGTGCTCGACCTTCTCGCAGCTCGCAAACCGGCGTCCCTCCGAGCCGTCACGCTCCTCTGCAAGAGTCACGCAGACCCGGCGATCCGTGACCGCTTCAAGTACGTGGGCTTTACGATCGGCCCCGAATTCGTTGTCGGCTACGGCCTCGATTACGCCGAGCGCTACCGCGAGCGGCGGGACCTGTGCATTCTCCAAGGCACGGCCAACTAATTCTTTAAGAATTTCTTCGCTGTCGCGACGATCTTCTCATGATCGAAGGCAAGCGGCGGTAAACGAGCGAGATCAAAGACCCTGGCCTCGCGGGCATCGTCCCCCGCCTGCAAGCGGAGTTTCCGCCGGGCGAGTTGGACGATGAAAACCTCCGTCACTACCCGGCCCCGGGGGTCACGCCCCGGATCGGAAAAACAAGCCAGATAGGTAAAAGCGGAGAGCGGCAGCCGAAGGCCCGTTTCCTCGAATAGCTCCCGCCGCGCGGCCGCCCGGCTCTTCTCCCCTTCTTCCACGAACCCGCCGGGCAGCGCCCATCTCCCCCGAAAAGGCGGCCTCCCGCGCCGAACCAGGACGATCCCCGTTTTGAAAGAATCTCCCCGGACGAGGATCACCATGTCGGTCGTCAGGAAAGCGACGGGTCGTTTCGCTTGCAATGTTCTTCGCGTGGCCTTTTTTCCCATGGCGGGCTCCTGCGCCTATACTCGCGCACTCCTTTAGGCAAAGAAAATGCTCGAAGAAATCCTGGAGTACCTCCTTCGCTGCCCAACAGCCCCGTTCCACGAAGGCTACATCCTTCGGGAAATTCTGGCGATCTGCTCCAAGGCGGGGCTCTCCGTGCGCCAGGATTCCTGGGGAAATTTGCGTGCGGATATTCCCGGAGCTGGCGGGAAAAAAGCCGCCTTGCTGCTCGTCGCCCACACCGATCATCCCGGATTTCTCGTCACCCAAATCCGAGGGCGGCGCCT
>JBFLVN010000446.1:0-2084 GCA_040758475.1 Bdellovibrionota bacterium | reverse complement strand
TCAGCTCGAAGGCGGCGTGAAGGTCCAGGATGTTGTTGTAAGAGAGTTCCTTGCCGTGAAGCTGCTTCGCCCCGGCAAGGCTCGGTTCCTTGGGAGAGAGCTCGCCGTAGAACGCCCCCTGCTGGTGGGGATTCTCGCCGTAGCGAAGTCCCTGGAGTTTTCGGAATGAAAGATTGAGGGATTCGGGAAACCGCGACGGAGCGGCGCCGGGCTTCTCGATGGCGGAAAAGTAATTGGCGATGGCGCCGTCGTAGGCGGCGGTGTGGGAGAAGACTTTCACGGCGAGTTCGTAGCGGAACTCCCGGCTCGTCCCGCCGCCGTTCTTCTCCATCTCGTCTTTCAAGCGCGCATAATCCGAAGGATCGACCACCACCGTCACGTCGGCGTGGTTCTTGGCCGCCGCGCGGAGCATGGAGGGCCCGCCGATGTCGATGTTCTCGACCGCTTCCTCGAAGGGGCAATTCTCCTTCGCCACGGTCTTCTCGAAGGGATAGAGGTTCACGATCACGAGGTCGATGAGCCCGATCTCCTGCTTGGCGAGGGCCGAGAGGTCTTCCTTGTTCTCCCGCCGGGCGAGGAGGCCCCCATGGATTTTCGGGTGAAGCGTTTTGACGCGCCCATCCATCATCTCGGGGAAACCCGTGTGCTCGGAGACGTCCTTCACCGGGACGCCCGCGTCCCGGAGGGCCTTGGCCGTGCCGCCCGTAGAGAGGATTTCGACCTTCCTGGAGGCCAGGTACTGGCCCAGCTCGACGAGCCCTTGTTTGTCGGAAACGCTCAAAAGCGCCCTTTCGATGCGACGGTCCATGAAAAGCTTCCCCCGGGTTCAAGGAGCGGACTCCTTAACCCGGGAGGGGGAAGCGGTCAAAGAACGCTTAGACCGGACGGATCGAATGCTTGCGCCAGGGCCGCTCGACCTGCTTGTTCCAGCAAGTCTCCAGCGCCCGGCAGATGCGCTCGCGCGTTTCCCGGGGATCGACCACATCGTCGACAAACCCCCAGTGGGCGACCTTCATGATGTCGATGAACGGCTGGATCATGCCGGCCATGGCCTTTACCGCTTCCGGAGCCATGGTCGTCCCGCGGTTCGCAAACGCCCTGCCCGCGATCCCCACCATCCCCTCGGCGCCCATGACGGAGATTTCCGCCCCGGGCCAGGCGATGAGCAGGTCGGGCTCGTAGGCCCTTCCGCACATGGCGTAGTAACCGGCGCCGTAGCTCTTGCGCAGGACGACGGTGAGCTTGGGAACGGTGGCCTGGGCCATCACGTGGAGCATCTTGGCCCCGTGGCGGATGATCCCCTCGGCCTCCACTTTCGTCCCGACCATGAAGCCGGGCGTGTCATGGAGGAAGAGGAGCGGCACGTTGAAGGCGTCGCAGATTTCCATGAAGTGGGCCGCCTTGTCGGCCGCGTTCACGTCGATGACACCGCCGTAGTACTTGGGGTTGTTCCCCACGATGCCCACCGGGTAGCCGCCAAAGCGGGCGAAACAGGTCACCATGTTGCGGGCCCACTTGGGCTTGATGTCGAAATATTCACCGTTGTCGGCAATGAGCTTGATCACATCGTACGTATCGAAGGCCCGGCGCGTGCTCTCGGGCACCACGTCCAGGAGTTTTTCTTCCTTGCGATCGATGGGGTCGTCGCACTTCTTCACCGGCGGTTTTTCCATGCAGGAGGAAGGCATGAAGGAAAGATAGGTCTTGACCCCTTCGAGGCAGGCGTCGTCGTTTTCGAACTCCCCGTCGCCCACGCCCGAGACTTCCGAATGGATCTTGGAGCCGCCCAAAGTCTGCTCGTCCACCTCTTCGCCCGTAACAGCCTTCACGAGCGGCGGCCCGGCAAGGGCCATGGAGCCGATTCCTTTGACCATCGGCACGTAGTCGGCCAGGCCCGGGATGTAGGCCGTCCCTGCCGCGCCGGGACCCATCATGGCGGAGATGAGCGGGACGACGCCGCTCATGATGGATTCTTCGCGGAAGAGAAATCCCGAATTGGCGAAAAGCGAGATGAAATCCCCGGCCGCGGCCATTCCGCCGCCGCCCTTCCCGCCACCGGCGCCGCTGGCCATGGAGATGTCGAT
>JBFLVN010000445.1:0-2114 GCA_040758475.1 Bdellovibrionota bacterium | reverse complement strand
AGAGCCGCGCGCCGGGCGTACTCGCTCTCGGGATTGAAATGTCCATGCAGAAGGGCGGAAGCGGGGCGGCGCCGGAATCTCTCTTTTTCCAGTTCGAGCTCGTCCCTCGCTCCCCTCGCCCATCCCCGTTTTTCCCCACCGCCCGGGCGGCCAGGGCCGCTGGTTAAATAAAGCTGGGGGAGCTTTTTGAAAACCGCTTTCTCGGCGATCAATCGGGCATTGGCCAGGGCCTTGTTTATCTCTTTGATGAACTTAACGAGGATTTTCTCCAGATCCGTCCGTTCTTGTTCAAGCTTTTTCTTGGCCTTCTTCCCCTCGTACCAGAAATACCAATAGTCGTCCTCTTCCTCCATTCCCTCCGCCTGGGCGGCGATGTGGGGCGAGCCGCCCGCGATCACGTGGTCGTAGATTTTCGCAAGGAATTCGGGCGAGCGGACAAGCGCCTCGGCCCCGGGAGAAGGCGTATAGGCCTCTCCTTCGGGATTTTCTCCCCCAAGGGAGCGCGGCGTGTGTTTGGGACAAGGCATGGGTCTCTCAAAGGCGCAAAGGGCCCTGGTGTCAAAGAAACGAGAAAAGACAAGAGTGAATGGGAGAAGACGGGAGTGAACGGAGGACCGGGTGAATGAATCGAACGAGAATAGAATAATAAACTATTTGGCCCAGAAAAGCAAGGGGAAAGGCGTCCCAGGCCCTCCCTGAGGGCCTAATTGAATTCAGCTCTCCGGGCCGGGTATTCTTGAATCCGCTATGAGCCGGACGATCAAAGCCATCTACGAGGACGGGGTGCTAAAGCCCCTGGAACCCCTCCACCTTCCGGAGCACACGGAAACCCGCGTGACGGTAGAGGAAGAAACGCCTGCCTTGGAGTCTCTTCCGGAAGAAGAAGGTTTAGCGGTGCTTCGCCGTAAATTCCCCTTCGTCGCGTCCGGCGATAGCGGGCGGAGCGATATCGCCGAGCGGCACGAGGAAATTCTCCGGGAAGAGTGGGGCCTCTACGGCAAGAAGTAGATGGCCGTCCTGGTCGATACAGGCATCCTGTACGCCGCGGCCGACCGGCGGGACCGCTGGCACAAGCGGGCGCTTGAATTCCTGCGGGACGCTGACGAGCCGCTCCTCGTTCCCTTCGCGGTCCTTCCGGAAGCCTGTTATTTCCTTCAAACAAGGCTTGGCATCGCCCAACGGGACGCTTTGCTGGATTCCTTCGCCAAGGGCGGCCTCGTCTTGGCGGAGAATACTTCCGCCGACCTGCTCCGCGCCCGGGAAATCTGCGGTCAATACCGGAATGTGGAACTCGATCTGGCCGATGCCTGCCTGATCGCCGTTGCCGAACGCCTCAAGATCACCCGCATCGCCACCACGGACCGGCGGGATTTCTCCCTCGTCCGCCCGGCCCATTGCGACAAGTTCGAACTATTGCCCTAGCCCTACTCCCCCTCCCAAACCGCTAGCCCATTGGGATTACTCTCGGGGATATAGAGAATGGGCGTATAGGGGCCAACCTCGGTGCGTTTCCACCAGGCGCCGTTTTTCTTGCGCTCTTCAAAAGTCGTGAACTTGTAATCATAGAGCGTACTCCGGAGGAGCTTGGGCGGTTTCTCCGGAAAAGGGTTTTTATCGAGCAATGCGAGAACCCGCGGCGATCCTTGCAGGAGTTTTTGGGCGAAGGCGACGAACCAGCGGTCGTGGCGGGGGTTCCCGAGGGCGGCGAACCACATCACCCAATCGAGCCGGGGCATGTGGGGTTGGACGAAGCCCGGGCGACGTTTTAGGTCTCCCGGCTTCCATTTGAATTCGTAGGCCTTCCAGTCTTTGCCGTCGTTGCTTCCCTCCACGATGATCTCGGGCCGCTCGGTCGTCATGTTGGAAAAGAGGCCGTAGCCGCTCACGAGATGAAACGGGGATTGCCAGTCATAGAGCGTGAGGAGAAATCCGGGCGGGCGAATGCTTGTTCGAAACGCGCTCACCAGGGGGACGAGGTTCAGTAAGAGGATAAGCCCCACGATCGGGGCGACGAGGGGAAAGGGCCAGGAGGATTTAGAAGACCCGTTATCCCCGAGTACGGCCCTCTCCCCCGGCCCCTCCCCCAATATTGGGGGAGGGGTGCCCTCGACATT
>JBFLVN010000444.1:0-2143 GCA_040758475.1 Bdellovibrionota bacterium | reverse complement strand
TTGGGGGTTTCCCTCGAAGAGAACCTGGATTTGATCCACGATTCGATCCGCTACCTTCGAAAGCACTTTGGCGAAGTCTTCTACGACGCCGAGCATTTCTTCGACGGCTACGCGGACAACCCCGACTACGCGCTTTCGACCTTGAAGAGCGCCGTGGAGGGCGGGGCGGACGTCCTCGTCCTTTGCGACACGAACGGCGGGACGGTGACGAGCGAACTCCGCAAAGCCGTCGCCCACGTAAAGCAACACTTTCCCAAAGTGCGCCTCGGCATCCACACGCACAACGACATCGAGCTTGGCGTCGCCAACGCCGTTGCCGCGGTGGAGGAAGGGGCCCGGCACGTCCAGGGGACGATCAACGGCCTTGGCGAGCGGTGCGGGAACGCGAACCTCGTCTCCATCATTCCGACGCTTCAGCTAAAGCTCGGCTATTCCTGCATCCCCGACGGGAAATTAGCGAACCTGCGCCGCACGTCGCATTTGATCTACGAATTTTTGAACGTCGCCCCGAGCAAGAGCCAGGCCTACGTGGGGGATTCGGCTTTCGCCCACAAAGGGGGCGTTCACGTCTCGGCCGTCCTCAAGAACGCGAGAACCTACGAGCACATTGACCCGGCTCTGGTAGGGAACCGCCGCCGGGTGCTCGTTTCCGATCTTTCCGGGAAATCGAACCTCCTCTACAAGGCGAGGGAATGGGGCCTGGACGTGGATTCCAAGACCCCCGAGATCAAGGCGATCCTGGAGCGTCTCAAGGATTTGGAGCACGACGGCTACGAGTACGAAGGGGCGGAAGCTTCCTTCGAGCTACTCATGCAGGAAGCCCTTCACAAGAAGTCCTTCCAGTATTTCCGCCTGAAAGGATTCCGCGTCATCGACGAAAAGCGCAAGGAAGATGAGGACCCCGTGGCCGAGGCGATCGTCGAAATCGACGTAAGCGGCCAGAGCGAAGCCTCCACCGCCCAGGGGAACGGTCCCGTGGCGGCCCTCGACAGGGCCATCCGCAAGGCGCTCGAAAAGTTCTACCCTGACGCGATCAAGGACTTGGAGCTTCTCGATTACAAGGTCCGCGTCCTGGCGGGCGAGCACGGGACGAGTTCCAACGTGCGCGTTTTGATCGAGAGCGGCGACAAGCACGGCCGCTGGGGCACCGTGGGCGTTTCCCACAATATTCTCGAAGCTTCCTACAAGGCCCTGGTCGATTCGATCCGGTACAAGCTCTACAAGGACGGCGTGAAAGCCCCTTCGGCCAAGCGGAAATAATCTATTCTTCCGACCAGCGGAGGAGTATGAGTTTTACTTCTGCTTGGCTCGCATCAATGTGGTACGTAGCAGTAATTCTGGCTTGGATGCGATCGGGCTCCGGATTTTCCACTTCTTCCTCGTCTTCGTCTTCTTCCGAATCTTCGGCAACTAGCTCCTCTTCTTCGGCCTCTTCATCCTCCGGCAGTCCCACATAACCGATGGCTTCAATAGTGATGAAATCACTGACAAGGCGGCGGAAAGTTTGGTTGGATGAGCCGCGACCATCAATTGTAGGAGTGCCGCTGGCTGCACAATCAAGCCCTTTCTTGGCAGCAGCACCGACATTTTGCGTGTCCCCAACTTCGATGATGGATGAGACATTGGTTTTTTCGAGCAATTTCTTGACGTCGGCATTTGACCGCCAGCAATCACCGGGGGCCTCACTCGCCGGGGTTTCCGATTTTGTGTCGGGGCACCCCAGGTCTACCCCTGTCTTTTGAGGAATACGCGCGCAATTGAGGGCTTGGAGGACTTCCTCCCGGAATTCGGGAAGCTCCCGGCCCGGAACGGCTTCCGTGTAATACTGGGGATTGTACCCCCCCACGGCCCAGGCTTCGATGACCGCATCCGCCGCGGCGTGCAGGTTCACTTTGTCATCGAAGCAAGGCAGTTTTTCGTTTTCTGCCGCATGGTCGGTGAGGGTGGTCAAGCGCGAAGCGCAATCTGTATCTGCCGTGTTTAAAGGGTAGACTGTTAAATAAGGGGCGATTTTTCTATAGATTTCCGTCGTCATGCCTTTGACGAGGCGCAGTTCCCCCACGCTTTCCATGGGGCCATTGCGGGCCTGATAGGGTTCGTCGAGCAGGGCGTAATCGTTGTTTTCCGCGCCTTCGTGGCAATC
>JBFLVN010000443.1:0-2150 GCA_040758475.1 Bdellovibrionota bacterium | reverse complement strand
CACGCCGCAAAACGAGGCTACCTGGGCCCGGGCCTGATTGATCGCCGCCCGGGCGCGGCGCCCTTCGCCGTGGGCGCTGGAAGGGTTCCCCCAGCCTTGGGAGAGAATCCGGAGGGTGGCTTCCTGCACTTCCGGGAGCGGCGGCGTCGTGGCGGCGTGGTCGAAGTAGTAGCGTGGGGGCATGAGGCATCCCCTTGGGGCGAAGCGGTCCTGCGCCCAAGGAACTTTATTTCGAGGCCTTGCGGGAGAGGGATTCTCCGCCTTCGAGGCGGGCGAGCCGCTCCCGCAGTTCATCGAGTTGCTTGGAGAGGTCTTCGATGGCTTGCCCCTCGGGATCGGGAAGAACGTCGTGGTCCAGATCCACCGAGCCGGCGGGGATCACGTTCCGGGCGACGACTTTTCCAGGAATTCCCACCACGGTCGAATTGGGCGGAACGTTCTGGATGACGACGGAGCCGGCGCCGATCTTGGAATTTTTCCCCACCGTGAGCGGCCCCATGATCCGGGCGCCGCTTCCGATGACGACGTTGCTTTCGATGGTGGGGTGGCGCTTTCCTTTGTGAGTGGAGACGCCCCCGAGCGTAACGCCGTGGTAGATGGTCACGTCGTCGCCGATCTCGGTCGTCTCGCCGATGACGACGCCCATGCCGTGGTCGATGAAAAACCGCCTGCCGATGGTGGCGCCGGGGTGGATTTCGACACCGGTGAGGAACCTCGCGAAGTGGGAGATCAGGCGGGCCACGAGTTTCATCCCGTGCTGCCAGAACCAATGGGCGAAGCGGTGAAAGAGAAGGGCATGGACCCCGGCGTAGGTGAGGAACACTTCGAGGCGCGAACGGGCCGCCGGATCGCGCTCCTGGGCGGCGGAGATGTCTTCCTTCAAGCGTGCGAACATGGTACGGGTGTCCCGGCTACCGGCAAAGGGGCGCTCCAGAATCTCCTTGACGAAGCGCCGAATTCCCTAAGAATATAGGGCATTTGCCAGAGCGCATCCACCGGCTGCGGGCATCCATCCTTTATTGGCGGGGGAACGACATTATGAAGGCTAGAGCGGTTCTTGCGGGCTTCGTAGCATGGGCATCCTTGCTTGTGGCGGGCGATGCTGCGGCCCAGTCGCGCATCGCCATTGTCCCTTTTACGCCCGCGGCGGGCGGCGGAGGCGCGGCGAGCGACATGGGCTCGGGCATCGCCGATAGCCTGACCTTCGAGCTTCACGACGGGGCGGTCCTGGACGTGGTGCCCAAGGAAAAGCTCCTTGCCGCCATCCAAAATGAACCCGGCGCCGCGCCCGAAAAACCCCTCTCGCCGGATCAAGCCTTGCGGGTGGGCAAATCCTTGGGGGCCGCCTTCGTCGTATACGGGATGTTTTTGAAGTCCGGCGAAGCCGTCCAGGTGAATTGCCAGATCGGATTCGTGGGGACGGGCAAGACCTACAAACTCAAGGCCAAGGGGGGGAGCCTCTTCGAAGCGCAGGACCAACTCGCCGTCCAGGTCCGCAAGACCATTTTGGAAGGGCCCGAGGCCGCGGGCGCCCAGCTGCTTGGGGGCGCGATTCCCGTCAAGAAAGCCGCCGCACCGCTACAGCCACTGGAAGAAGAGAAAACCGATCCCATCGCCGAGAAAATCCAGCGCATGACTTTCGAGGAACGGCAGCGGGCCGCCAAGGAAGAGTTCAACAAGGGGGCGCAGATCGGCAACGATTCCCAGGAAGAGCGGATGCACTATGAAATCGCCATCCGCTACGACCCGAAATACCCCCGGCCCCGCCTCAACCTGGGCATCATCGCCTACAAGAAGGGGGAGTGGGCCGTGGCCGTCGAGCATTTCCGCAAGTTCGTGGAACTCGTCCCCGAAGACCCGGACGCGCCGGCCATCCGCAACTACATCGCCGACGCGGAGAGGCGCCTCGCCCAGGAAGTCATGAAAGAGGTGAAGGTGGGTTTCGTTCCCACGGACGAGCAGAAAAGCTGGTCGGCCGCCGACTGGTTCAACAAGGCACTTGAAATCATGGACAAGCAGCCGGGCCTCGCCATCGAGTATTTGAAGCAAGCCGTCCAGATCGACCCGAACATGGCCCAGGCCTACTACAACCTGGGCAAGCTCCACTACGACCGCAACGAGCTGGAGCCTGCCGCCAAGAACTTCAAGGA
>JBFLVN010000442.1:0-2181 GCA_040758475.1 Bdellovibrionota bacterium | reverse complement strand
CGGCAAGAGCGCCGCTTTTATCGAGTTTGAGAAGCTTGGGGTCTTTGGCCTTGGAATAAAGCGCGACGCACTTGATCCGCCCCCGGCTGGCCGCCAGAAGGCGCGAGAGGTCCTGAAGTTTGGGGCCGATCCGGTCCAGGTCGAACACAAGCAGGAGGGGAACACCGGCATCGAGGAGATCGGAAAGGGCGCTCGGATCGCTCGATTCGAGGCGGGCGTAGCGGTTTTCAAGCTTGGAAAACAGGCGCTCGGTCGCGGTATCGACCTCACCAAAGCGCACAATCGTGGTCCGGCTCTTGGCAGTCATGACCGCCCACCTCCCCGCCCCGCAGCCGCGCAGGCATCGCCTCCCCTCGCCGTTCTCTGTACCACACGCAGCACGTTCCGCCAACGCGAGCGAACCTGGATGGATGCGAATCCAGGTAGTTTATTTTGAAAACCAGGAAGAATCACCAGCGGCCTTGCGGCGCGACCGCAAACACTGATAACCTTTGGGAATCAGGACGAGTTTTAAGGAGGCACCCCGCCCCGCGTGGACCAGGAACTGGCTACCCCCATCCTCCTTCGGATCCTGACCGAAGGACAACTTCTGGCGCCCGACATGGCGCGGGATATCCTTTCCAAGGAAGCCGACATCCGGCGGGCCATCGAAAAGGAGCGGTCCGGCCAGGTCCAGCGCCTGGGGCTTGAAGGCCCGGCGGCCAAGGTTTCGGCCATCGAGGTGGTGGCCTACCTCCGCCTTCGGACCGGGAACGAGAACGGCGGGAAACTCCTGACCGAAGAGCGGATCGCCGAGCTGGTCGCCAACCGCTACAACCTCCGGTACCTCAAAATTAATCCTTTGGAACTCAAGGCCGATTTCGTCACCGGCCAGTTCCCCAAACGGTACGCTTACCGGCAGATGATCGTCCCCATCCGGGAAGAAGGCGGGAAAATCCTCACGGCCATCCCCGATCCGCTCCTCGCACGGGTCGTGGGTGAACTATCCACCCAGCTTGGGAAGCCTTTCGAGCCGGTCCTGGCGACAAAGACCGATATCCTCAAAGTAATCACCGAGTTCTACGGGCTTTCCTCCTCCCTGGATAAAGCCTCCGAAGAATTTTCCGCGATCAAAAGCGACCTGAACAATCTCGAAAATATGGTGGAACTCCGCCAGGGAGCGGAGATCGAATCGGACAACGCCGTCATCCGGCGGCTCGTCGATTACCTTTTCACCTACGCCCTGGACCAGAAAGCCTCGGATATCCACCTGGAGCCCAAACGCTCCAAAGGCCTCGTGCGCCTCCGGATCGACGGCGTCTTGCACACGGTCCTCGAAATGCGCCGGGAAATCCACAACGCGGTCATCAGCCACTTGAAAACCCGATCCCGCCTGGACATCGCCGAAAAACGGCGGCCCCAGGACGGCCGGCACAAACTTTCCTATTACGGCCAGGAAGTGGAGATGCGCCTCTCGACCCTGCCGGTCGCTTTCGGAGAAAAACTCGTCATCCGCATTTTCAATCCCGAGATTCTCATCCAGGACATTGAAAGCCTGGGTTTCTTCCCCCGGGAACAAAAGCTCTTCGAGCAATGGATCAACACTCCCAACGGCCTCATTCTCGTCACGGGCCCTACGGGAAGCGGCAAGACGACGACGCTCTACTCGGCCCTCAACATCGTCTCGACGCCCGACGTGAGCGTGACCACCATCGAAGATCCCATCGAAATGGTGGTTGAGAAATTCAACCAGACGGCCGTGCACAACAAAATCGGCGTGACTTTTGGAGCGGCTCTCCGGACAATCCTCCGCCAGGACCCGGACATCATCATGGTGGGCGAGATTCGGGACACGGAGACGGCGCAGAACGCCATCCAGGCGGCCCTTACCGGGCACCTCGTCCTCTCGACACTCCACACGAACGACGCTCCCACGGCCGTGACGCGGCTCCTCGAACTCGGCATCGAACCGTATCTCGTCGCCTCGACGCTCCTTGGCGTCGTGGCCCAGCGCCTCGTGCGGAAAATTTGCCCCGACTGCGAGGAAACCGTGATGCTGACCGAGGAACAGATGGAACTCCTCAAGATTCCCACGAAGACGAAAAAAGAACTCCCCGTCAAAAAAGGGGCTGGCTGCGCCTCCTGCCGGGGGACGGGTTACAAGGGGCGCGAGGGGATTTACGAGTGCCTGGAAATCACCGA
>JBFLVN010000441.1:0-2185 GCA_040758475.1 Bdellovibrionota bacterium | reverse complement strand
CTTCATTCCGAACGACATCGAGATCGGTTCCGGGGAAGTCCTCGTCATCACGGGCCCCAACATGGCCGGCAAATCCACCGTGATGCGGCAGGTGGCGATCATCGCGCTTCTCGCCCAGGCGGGGAGCTTCGTCCCTGCGGCCGAAGCCCGGATCGGGCTCGTGGACCGGATTTTCACGCGGGTGGGAGCCTCCGACAACCTGGCTCGCGGCCTTTCCACCTTCATGCTCGAAATGACGGAGACGGCCGCCATCCTGCGGCAGGCGACGCCCCGGAGTTTCATCCTCATGGACGAGATCGGCCGGGGGACTTCGACGTTCGACGGCCTTTCGATCGCCTGGGCGGTGGCGGAGGCCCTGCACGACCACGCCAGCCAGGGTGTTCGGACGCTCTTTGCCACTCACTACCATGAGCTCACCGACCTTTCCGTCGTCAAGCCGCGCGTTCGGAACTTCACGATGGATGTGAAGGAATGGAGCGGCCGGATTCTATTCCTCCGGAAGCTCGTTCCCGGCGCCGCGAGCCGGAGCTATGGTATCCACGTGGCCCAGCTCGCCGGGATTCCCGAGGGTGTCATCAAACGGGCCCGGGAAGTGCTCTCGGCACTCGAATCGGGCGAGTGGGACGCGCGGGGCAGGCCGCGGATCGCGGGCCCTGGGGGAGCGGATACGAAGCAGCTCTCCCTTCTGGCGGACCCGCGCGACCGGCTTCTCGCGGAACTCCGCGACGAATTCGAAGGGATCGACCCCAACGCCATGACGCCCCTCGAAGCGCTTGCGTGGCTTGGAAAATGGAAGGGCCGATTGTCCAAGGAATGAAATTCCGCAAGTTCCACATCGGACTGCTTTTCGCCGCCGTCTTTTTTCTGGGTGCTTCCGCCGCGAAAGAGGATAAGCCCCAGGAGATAAAGAGCGTCCGTTTTTCCAAGGGGCTCCGGTACGCCCGCGTCGTCATCGAGACAAATGGCGAGCTATCGCCCGAACTCAAGGAACTGCCCGCCGATCCCGTTCAGAATCTTCCCCCCCGTCTGTTCGTGGACCTGACGCCCGCCGTTCGCTCCAAGAGCGTTCCCGAACAGCTCGAAGGGCAGGGGGTTCTCGTCACCCGCGTGCGGGTGTCCCAGTTTTCGCCCCGGACGGTGCGGGTCGTCGTGGATTTGAAGGAACCGGCGACCCATCAGCTCATCACGCTCTACGATCCCTACCGTCTCGTGATCGATATTTACGGGACTTCTCCGGCGGGCGAAGCCGCGCCGGTGGCGGGGACGCCTTCCCACGAGCCACCGGGGAAGGAAGATGAAATTGCGAAACTTCTGGGAGCGCCTTCCGAAAGAAAACCGGCGGCCAAGGTTCCCTTCACCCGCCCGGCGTCTCTAAAACCCCTTGTCGTGATCGACCCGGGTCACGGAGGGAAAGATCCGGGCGCCATCGGCCGCAAGGGAGTCCAGGAAAAGGACGTCGTCCTGGCCGTGAGCCTCGAACTCGCGGGCATGCTTCGGAAATCCGGTTACAAGGTGTTTCTCACCCGGGAGGACGACCGCTATCTGGCCTTGAGCGAACGGACGGAACTGGCCAACGAGAGGACTTCGCCGGGCGATCTCTTCGTCAGCATTCACGCCAATTCGAGCCCCAATCGTTCTCATGCGGGGATCGAGACGTTCTACTGGAACGTGGCCGTAGACCGTTCGAGCGCTTCCACGGTGGCCCGGGAAAACTTCACGAACCTCGAATCGGTCTTCAAGCACGAAGTTTCCGATCTGAAGGCCATTCTCTCGGACCTCGTTTACAAGGAAAAAGAGCGGGCTTCGGCGGCCCTGGCGGGGCACATCCAGCGGGGGCTTATTCGCGGCGTGACGAAGAAATACGAAGACGCCAAGGACAACGGCGTGAAACACGGCCCTCTGTACGTCTTGGCGCTCACGAGCATGCCGGCCGTCCTGGTGGAGACGTCGTTCCTCTCAAATCGGACAGAAGAAAAATGGCTGGCGAGCAAGGCCTACCAGCAGGCCTTGGCCCATGGGGTTTTCGAGGGGATTGAATCCTATTTGAAAGCCGGAGCGGCTCCCTCGGTTCCTTAAAAGGGCCCCTCGCTTTGCACCCCCGCTGAGGGTGCCCTAGGATGCTAAAGAGAGTCCCTTTCGGGGACACCCGTTCATGCCGGATACCAAGCAGCCAGAACCCCTTTCA
>JBFLVN010000440.1:0-2191 GCA_040758475.1 Bdellovibrionota bacterium | reverse complement strand
GAGACGAGGACGGAAACGGCCCGGCCGTTTCGCCGGGCGCGGTCCAGTTCGTCGGCCAGGCGGTGCTCGAAGAATTCCCGGCCAAAGAGGCCCGTGAGAGGGTCCAGGATGCTCCGGCGGTGGATCATGGTCCCCGCCTCGTTCAGGCGGGTACGGGCGAAGTTCCCGAAGACGAAGCTCGCCGCGACGAAAGCGAGAAGGACGATCGTCCCCGGAACGGCGGAAACGCCCTGGACGTCGAAGGCGCGGGCGAGCATGCCGGGGAAACTGATCACCCCCTGGCGTTCCAAAACCACGACGGCGACGCACCCGGCCGTCAGGAGCGCCGAAAAGGCCGAAGCCGCCTCGCGCGGGAGGATCATGTAGGCCGCGATTACTAGGAACGGCAGGCCCATGGCCATGGGCCCCTGGACCGATCCCGAGAGGTGGGCGAACCAGATGAGGACCGCCGCGTCGCGAAGGAGGACGGCCGCCAGCAGGGACCGCAGGCGCCGGCGCTGCTTGCGGGGCTTGGCTTCGAGCCACCCGCGCCAGACAAGGAGGAAGGAAAGGACGGCGTTGGAAAAAGCGTAGAGCGCGGCGATGAAGTTGTAGCGCTCGGAGAAATTGTCCATCTGCGGCCAGATGAGGGATTCGGAGGAGCGGATCCAGGCTTCGAGGCCCAGGGCGAGGCCCAGAATGACCCACCCCACCGTGGCCAGGGTCTTGAGGATCTGCCGGTAGTCCTCCGGCTGGAGCGGCGGAAGCTGCCGCCGGGCCGAAAGCGGCGCGAAAGCGCCCGATTGGCTGTCGCTGTCCATGAGCCCCCTGGAACGTCCGAGCCCGCCCGCCGTTGTCTAAAAAACTCTTCCCGATGTTATTCCACCCGCCCAAAAAGGAAATCCCCGCCGGCGACTCAATACGCCCGGCGGGGATTTTTAGATCCTGCGATCTTCGGTGGTCTGGGGGGATTGGCCTTAGAACCAACCCTGGGCGGTCCGCGCTAGGAACGCGGCCCGGCATTGAGTCCCAGAAGGCTGATCCTAAACCTCAGCCACCTCGCTATGGGTACTCTGCATTTGCTGGACCACCTCCTTTCCTAGCGTTGAAAAGAATTTTAAGGCTCCCTCCCGGGGTCGTCAATGATCCTCCGCGCCCTTGCGGCTCAAGGCCGCGGCGGCCACGCGCTCTTCAATAAGCCGGGCGATAAACGCCGCCCCGTCCTCGGACGGATGGACCGGGTCGTCCGCCGGATTAGCGAAGTAAGACCGGCTCGCACCCTGGCGGACTTCCTCGGCCAGGGGCACATAGGCGAATTTCTCCCGCTCCGCCGCTTTCTGGAGAATTCCCGCCAGCGCTTCCAGGCGCTTTTTCCGCGAAGCGGCCAGCTCCGGCGGAATCCCCCCCTGCTCCCCTGGGAAATCGAAAAGACTCGGATAGCTGGCGGCGTAGAGCGCCGCGCCCGATCCCTTCACTTGCGCCACAAGGTGGGCGAGCGTTTTTTCAAAATCCTCCGGCGGCACCCGGCAGCACCCGGCCCGCCGCGAAAGGGGATCGAGCGAGCGATTGGGAGCCGGGGGATGACGGAAATGCGCGAGCATCCGCGCCCAGCGGGAAGAGAGGAGTTCCCCGTCCGTGTATCCGCGCACGTAGTCCTTGGCATCGTTCCAACCCGTAAGCAGTACGACCGCATCCGGATTTAGTTTCTCCAACTCCTCCTCGAACCAGACCGAGAGTTGCCGGATCGAATACCCCGGCACCCCGGCGTTAATCACCTGGGTCTCCTCCCCCGGCAATCGGACGCGCAGGCCCGCTTCGAGAATCTCCGGATAGGGGCGGGCGTATCCGAACGTCACCGAATCCCCGAGGCACAGGACGCGAAAACCTTTTTTCGCGCCGACCTCTTTTCCCCGAAATCCCCGGGAATTGATTTCGAGCGCCGCCCCGGCGGCGACCCCGCCTTGGCCCTGGGCCCCTTCGGGGGCTTTGGAGAGAAGCTCCTCCGCGTCGTAGCGGCCGGATTTGAGGCGCCATAAAAGTTTTCCATCGGGCTGGATGAACGCGGAAAAGAACGGATCGGCTTTGCGGAAAAGGTCCCAATCGTCGCGGATGGACTTCTCGGGAGAGCAGGAGACGAGGAGGAACGGGAAGAGAAGAAGCCATTTCCTCCAAATTGCCCCTCCCCCTCTGGGGGAGGGTGCCGCGGAGCGGC
>JBFLVN010000439.1:0-2233 GCA_040758475.1 Bdellovibrionota bacterium | reverse complement strand
CTCCCGCTTCTCCACGTACCGGGGATGGCCCGCCACCCCCCGGAGTGCCCAGGCCCCCTTCCCCGCCGGAGCCATCCACATTCCTTCGTGGACCATCAGGCGCTCCGCCGCCGGAAGGCCTTCCCCCCGGACGGGCGTGATCTTCTCGATGCGCCAGGGGCCGGAAGAACCACCTTCGAAAACGACCGGGATCGGAGGGGGCATGGGGGAATCCTCCCGCTACCCGTTTTGTCTTTCCAGGAGGATTTTCGTTTCGGTGAAAATGATGGGTCATCTGGGGTACCTGGGTATCTGCACTGGCGAGAGGGTCATGCTGCTCAACATGGCCACCTTCCCTAACCCACCCGGGAAGCCCGTAAAACCGATCAAAACCACCAAAAATACCCAGGTGGCCACATGGCCAAAGTTTTTTTCATTGACCATCTGCCGGAGGAAGAAGCTCAAGGCGATCATGTCTTTTTCTGGAATCTGTCCAGCGCTGTCCAAGGGCGTCCAACCGCCGGACGGCCCTTCAACATACTCAAGGCGATCATCGTTTTTTCCGGAAATCTGGGTCATCTGGGGTACCTGGGTCATGCGCGCCTCTCCGGCTGGAATTCCGGGGGATAAATCCGGAGCAAGAACGGAGGGGAAGACAGGGAGCGAAAGTCGCTTCAGGATGCCGAAGCGGGCCCCATTAAAGGCACTGAATGGGCAGGCCTCTAAACTGTCTTATTATAGTCTATTTTTAAGGGAAAAACCAGGGCAAACCAGGGCGGAAAGAAAGACAAACCTGGACAATGCCGGAAACCCGAAGACAAAAAGAAACGAGCCCCCTTTAGCGGCCCTATGCCGTCCGTCATAAGCGCGGGCCCTGGCGCTGGTAGGATTGGACAGGCAGAAGACGGTGGATAGGGAGGTCCTTCCATGTACTCGCGTTTCGACGGCGGACGGCTCATCGGAAAGGCCCTGGCGCAGGCGGGCACGCGCTACCTCTTCTGCCTCCACGGGGGGCACATCGACCCCATCCTTTACGGCTGCGCCGCAGAAGGAATTCGCCTCGTGGACGTGCGGCACGAGGCCGCCGCCGTCCACATGGCCGAAGGGTGGGCCCTCGCGACGGGACAGACGGGCGTGTGCGCCGTGACGGCGGGGCCGGGCGTCGCCAATGCGGTAACGGGCCTGGCCAACGCCTTTCAGACAGGAAGCCCCCTCCTCTGTCTCGCGGGCCATTGCCCCGCCCCCCAGTCCGATAGCTGGACGCTCCAGGATTTGGATCAGCTCCCCATCGTGCGGCCCGTTACCAAGTGGGCCAGGAGTTGCGGCGTTCCGGAACGCTGCGGCGAATACGCCGTCCAGGGTCTCTTGCAAGCCCGCCACGGACGTCCGGGACCGGCCTACCTCGAAATTCCGATGGACGTCCTGGCGCGCAAGATCGATGGGAACACCGGGTTAGTACCTCTCTACAGGCCTCCCGCGCCGCCGGGGCCCGGTCCCCAGGAGGTTTCGGAGGCGGCGGCCCTCCTCGCAGCGGCCGAGCGGCCCATCGTACTCGCGGGGAGCGGCTCGTTCTGGTCCGGCGCCGGAATGGCGTTAGCCGAATTGGCCCGGCAGGCGGGGCTCCCCGTCTTTACGGCAAACGCGGGGCGGGGTGTTTTACCCGACGGCCATCCCTGGGCTGCTGGGCACGCGGGCCCGGCGGGAGGGGCTTTTGGCGAAATCCTAAAGGCCGACCTCGTCTTGTGCCTGGGGGCGCGCCTTGGATTCCCGTTCCTTCATGGAAAATTCCTTGCTGGCAAGAAGCTCATCCGCGTCGACCTGGACGCCGCCGAGACTTCGCTCAACCGGCCGGGGGATCTCAACGTGGCCTGCGACGCCCGCCTCTTCTGCGAGGCCCTTTCGAGCGAGCTGCGAGGCCCTCCCCCGGCCTCCCGGGCCGAGTGGCTTGGAAGCATTCAGGCGGCGCGCGAACGGGGCCGCGAGATGCTCTACGCGCAGGCTTCCAAATCGGGGGGGGCCATCCACCCAGCGGCGCTCGTGGAGGCCATCGGGAAGGCCTCCACCCCCTCCACCACGCTCGTCGCCGACGGAGGCGACATCCTGGCCTGGGGCCTCTTCGGGCTTCCGGCCCACGGCCCGGGGCAGCTTCTTTCGACGAGCGCCTACTTCGGCTGCCTTGGCGTCGGAATCCCCTACGCCATCGCCGCCAGGCTGGCCCGCCCCAGCAGCCCGGTCTTCCTCCTGGAAGGGGATG
>JBFLVN010000438.1:0-2326 GCA_040758475.1 Bdellovibrionota bacterium | reverse complement strand
CGCCCGGGCCCGGCTCGAACTCCTCTCCCTCGATGCGGGTTCCCTTCAGGCCCGGTTCTCGGGCGACCTGGGCGGGGAGGAAAAAGAACTCGACATGGAAGGGGAACTCATCGCCCCCGCCGCGCCGGGCGGCGAGGCGCCCCTTCTCCCCGGCGTCGTCCACGAAGGGGACGCGGTGCGCCTGCCCGTCAAGATCCAAGGCACCTGGGCGAGCCCCCGGGTCAGCCTCGCCGTCTCGGGCGAGGGCCTGCGGGAGGCGATCCTGAAAGTGACGCCGCTCCTCGGAACGCCCTGACCCTGATTTTTGGGGTTTCAAGCTCGTTCGTCATTTGGTAAGGGCGCGAGCCCTCACCCCGCCGTCTTTATTTTGAGAATGCCGGGGGCACCCCTCCCCCAATATTGGGGGAGGGGAAGCCCGGCGAAGCCGGGCGGGGGAGAGGGCCGGGCCCTGGCGGAGTGATTCATCAGCTACTACCGCTTCGCGGCTCATTTCTGTTAGAGAGTGCCCCCATGCCCACCATCCGCACCGTCCAATGGAAATCCGGCGAGGTCGTCCTGATCGACCAGCGCGTCCTTCCGGGGAAGGAAATCTACCGGAAGTACAAGACCGTCGAGTCGCTCGCCAAGGCCATCGAGACCATGGTGGTGCGCGGGGCGCCGGCCATCGGCGTGGCGGCGGCTTTCGGGGTGCGCCTTGCGGCCGAGCGTTCGAAAGCCAAAGATATCGAAAAGCTCCGCAAGGACATCCTCTCCGCCGCTGGACGCCTCGCGGAGACTCGGCCTACGGCAGTGAATCTCTTCTGGGCCCTGGACCGGATGCGGAAAACCGCCTCTTCCGATTTCGCGACGGCTAAAAACCTCGTCAAGGCCGTGGCCGCCCAGGCGCAGGCGATCTACGAAGAAGACCTCTCCGCGAGCCGGGCTCTCTCCGAACACGGCGCCAATTTGATCCGCCAGGGCGCGCGCGTTCTCACCCACTGCAACGCCGGGGCGCTTGCCACGGCGGGGGATTACGGGACGGCGCTTGGCGTTTTGAAGGCCGCTCATCTCCAGGGAAAGAGCATCACCGTCTACGCCGACGAGACCCGCCCCTTCCTCCAGGGGGCACGGCTGACGGCTTGGGAGCTCCGCAAGGAAAATATTCCGGCCTACCTCATCACCGACTCCATGGCGGGGCATCTCATAAGCCGGGGCGACATCGACGCCATCGTCGTGGGGGCCGACCGGATCGCCGCCAACGGCGACGCGGCCAACAAGATCGGGACGTACACCCTCTCGGTTCTCGCCAAGGAGCACGGCATTCCGTTCTACATCGCGGCCCCTTTATCGACGGTTGATTTGAACACGCCCACGGGCAAGGAAATCCCCATCGAGGAGCGCCACGAAGGGGAAGTAACGCACGTCCATGGAAAACGCCTCGCCCCCAAAGGGATGCGTGTCCGCAATCCCGCCTTCGACGTCACCCCCGCCGCCAACATCGCCGCCATCGTCACCGAAGCCGGCATCGCCCGGGCGCCCTACACGGAGAGCCTTCGGAAGCTCAAGGAAGGGAAGTAACCCTCATCCACCGCATCCTGGAACAGAACGTTCCGGGGGGAGGGGGAATTTGAATTAATTTTCTTGCTTCTTTTCATTTAATCTATTATCATTTCATTCTCGTTCGATTCTTTTTCACCCTCATTCCCTTCATCCTCTCCTGATCTATCCGCGGTTATCCATCCATGTACGATCCCGAAATCCTTTTGACCTCCCCCGCCTTCCTGGAGAAGGTCTGTGCCCACGTCGTTGATGGCGCTTCGCCCCACATGGCGGCCCGCTTCGAGGGGATGAAAGAGCGCGACTACTGGCACTTCTGGGAAGAGGGAAAGAAAGCCGACGAAAAGCCCGAACAGGAACGGACGGAGCGGGACGAGTTTCTCGCCCGCTTCGTGGATCGGATCGAACTGGCCCTGGCCGAAGCCCGGATCGACGCCGAAAAGCGGGTCTTTGATAAGAATCCTTCCGCCTATCTCCGGTACGGCTCGGGCCGCGAAGGCGGCGCCGAAAAGCGCGGGTGGGAGAGCGGCATCGACCACCAGAAGAATCTCTTTGCTTCTAATCCCTTAGCCTATCTCTTGCGTGGTCCGGGACAGCCCCCGCCCGACGGATACATCGCCTGGCGGAAGAACCGGAACGGAAAGTGGATTCCCGAGTTCACGCCCCGGGACCAATCGGCTACGGCCCAGTTCTTCCGGGACCTGTTCGGCGAGACCGAAGAGGTCAAGAAAGAACGGCAAGAGCGCAAGGCCGCTCTGGATGCCAAGACGCAGAAGTTTTTTGAAGAGTT
>JBFLVN010000437.1:0-2366 GCA_040758475.1 Bdellovibrionota bacterium | reverse complement strand
CGTCTTGGGGGAAAGAGAAACCGTCCGGGGATTCGCCCGCGCCGGGCTCCAAAAGGCCCACGCCCGGGCCCTCGATCCGCGCCGGATGGTCGTAGCCGCCGTCGGAGACGTGGAGCCGGGCCGCGTGCTTGCCGAAATCGAGAAATCCTTCGGCGCCCTGCGGCCCTCCGCCGGAGAGATACCCGCCCTGCACGCCGCTCTGCCGGAGAGCCCCCAGTACGCCGAGGAAGTGCTCGACCGGGCGCAAGCGCACCTGGCCATCGGATTTCCGGGAACGAAGATCGACGCCCCCGACCGCTTCGCCATGGAGACGCTCAACACCATCTTGTCAGGCCAAGGGGGAAGGCTCTTCCTCCACCTGCGCGACCGGATGTCGCTCGCCTACAGCGTGGGATCGGTGGCGGTGGAGGGGATCGAGCCCGGCCTCTTCGCCACGTACATCGGCACGGCTCCGGAAAAACTCTCCTCCGCCTACGGCGCTATGCGGGAGGAAATCCGCCACATCCGCGAGCGGCCGGTGGGTTCCCAGGAACTCGCCCGCGCCAAGCGGCACCTCGCCGCGTCCCACGCGATCGACCTTCAGGGCACGGACGCCCGGGCGTCCCAGTACGCGCTCAACGAACTCTACGGCCTTGGATACGAAGCCGGCGCCCGCTACGAAAAGGAAATCGGAAAAGTGACGGTCCAGGACGTGCAGAACGTGGCCCGCAAATACCTGGATTTCGGACGCGCCGTCCTGGCCGTGGTACGGCCATCCCGCGTGACGTCGCTCGAAGGGAACTGGGGAGCCTCCGCCCCGAGCGTGGCTGCCCGGAGCTAGGGGTGTTTTAGGATTTTACGGAAAGCGGAAGGCCGGATGGCCGTCCTGGCACCTTGGGCTTCTTTTCGCGTTCCTGTGCTCTTCGCTCCAGATACCCGTCGAGTCCCACGCCGATAAAAACCAGGAAGAAGACGAGCACCTGGGCCCGGTGCCGGAAAGCGGTCCCCAGGTTCCCCTCGACGAGCGAGTACATCACCGTCGCCGACGCCGTAAATCCCGCCATGGCGAAGAGCCGAAGCCCCTGGCTACGCCACAGAAGAACCATCCCGGAGAAAAGAAACGGAAGGAAGCCGTACCAGGCGAGCATTTCGGGGACCGCCATCACTTGGCGGATCGTCCCGACCTGCCAGGGAAACGGCCCCAGCAGAAAGTAAACGAGCCCGAGCGGCAAGTGGGCGAGAGCGCCCGTCGGACTCGAAATATCGGCCTCTGGAGCGAAAGCCGACCCCCCGGAAGCGAGGTTTTCCCGTTGCTGTTGGAGTTTTTCGAGATCGATCTCCTGCAGGAACGGCTCCGAATACCCCGACGTGGTCGCCCCGATCACGAGGAGCGCAAGGAGCGCGAGAGCCGCAAGCGCCCGCCGCCCCCCAAGGGAATGGCTTCTTCCCAACAGAATCCCCGCCAGCAAGGACGCTCCGAGGGGATAGATGAGATAATCCCGCAATTGGAGAACGAGCCAGAAGCACAGGATTCCCCCCGCCAGGACAAAGGGCGTGGGACGCTCCTGGAAGCGGGTGAACGCCTCGAAAAGCATCACGAGAGCAAGAATGGCGAGAGCATCGCGGATTTGAAGGACGCTCCAAAGGATGAGGGAAGGGAGAACCGCCGCCAGCGTTCCCGCGATGAGGGCGGCCCTGCGCCGCTCCGAAAAATGACGGGTGAGGCGGTAGACGACGGCCGCCGCCAGGGAGCCCGCGACCGCGTTCAAGAGTTTGGGGCCGATGGGGCTCCGGCCGAAAAGCCAATAAAAAGAAGCGCAGATCGTGAAGTAAAGCTTGCGCCCGGCGGGGATATACAAGGACGGGAAAGCGGCTTTCCCCTCCCAATAATCGAGCAGCATGACCGAGTACCAATCATATTGGCCCTGGTCGGGCGCCAAGGTGTTGCGGTCAAAAGAGGCGTGGATGAAGAACAAGACCGGCACCCGCACGGCGAGCGCGAGCGCATAAATCCGGCGGGCCGAGCGCCGGTCCTCCAGGCTTGCGGCGCTCCACCCGGCGAACCACCACCCCAGCGCCCCCAGGAGCGGAAGGGCCACGAAGGCTCCACCCGTCCCGGCGGGTTCGCTGGCGGCCAACAAGCCGCCCGCCACCGAGAGGGCGGCAGCCAGGAGGACCACAAAAACCTTCTCCCTCCCCGTTCCTTCCGGATCTCGTGACGGCGTTCTCATGGCGGGGGGTATTTTACCCCTTTTTGAGGCAAACTGGGCGGGTGCCATCCCCCTTCGCCATTTCCCGCGCGGTGTTGCAGAACCTGGCCCTGGGGCTTCCCCCCGTACGGGCCTTCGTGCGGCGCTACCACCGCACGGGCATCGAACGGGATGAAA
>JBFLVN010000436.1:0-2378 GCA_040758475.1 Bdellovibrionota bacterium | reverse complement strand
GAGTTACGATCCCTACAACGAATCCTACAAGCGGGGCCTAAAGCTTCTCGATGGGAAGGTGGCCAAGATCAAGTCCACCAATTCCTTCAAGAAGGCCCTGGAACTGATTGGCGCCCACGACGAGGAAGGCGCCGTTCCATTTCTTCGGGAAGCGGTGGAAGGCGACAAATACAATGCCGGAGCCCGCTACGAGTTGGCGCGGGTGCTTTTCCCGAAATGGGGACGCCTTGCATCGGACGGGCGTGAGGAAATCCTTCAGCTGGCCGAGGCCGCCGCCGTGCTGGACGCCGAGAAAGTGGAGTACGTCCTTCTGGCGGCCCGCGTGCTAGAAAAGACCGGCCGGACCGAGGAAGCCAAGGCCCAATACCAGGCGGTCCTCAAATTGGATAAAAAGAACGAGACGGCGAAAAAAGCGCTGAAGGAGCTGGGCTGATCCCGTGGCCGATATCCCCGAACACGTCGCCATCCGCCTGGACGCGCTCCGGCGCGCCCTGCGCGATCCCGACGAAATCGTCCGGGCCAACGCCTCGAAGGCCCTCGAGCGCCTCGAAGCCATCGCGGACCTGGACGGCTTGATCGAGCGCTTCAAGAACGGCGACCACACGGAGCGCATCCGGGTCATCTACGCTTTCGGAAAGATCCGGAGCGAGATCGCCCTCAAGGCCCTCGTTTACGCCCTCCGGAGCGACGACGCGGAAGTCCGCAACACGGCCGTTCGCGCCCTGGGGGATTCGAAAGACACCCGGGCTTTGGGGCCCCTGATCGACCTTCTCCAGCAGTCCCAGGACGAAACCACCCAGGTCGAAATCCTGGGCGTCTTGCCGCTTTTCCAGGACGAGCGGGTTTTCACGGCCGTTCAGAGCGCCCTCAAGAGCAAGAATATCGAAGTCGTCGATGCGGCCATCCAGGCCTTGGGGCGGATCGGAAAACGCGAAGCTGAATCCCCGCTGCTCCTCGTCCTCGAAAAGGGGCCGGCCCGCCTGCGCCGCTCGGCCGCCGTGGCCGTGGGCGATCTGGAAGTCTGATTTTTCCTGAAAACTTTATTTCTGCTGCTGTCTTAGCTGTTCGAGCCGCCGCATTTCGTTCTTGGCATGGAGCAGGTTGGGGTCGAACTTGAGGGCCTTGGCCAGGTCGCCAAAGGCCAGATCGACTTTCCCCTGGTCCAGGAAAATGCTCGCCCGGAAGGCGTAGCCTGCGGCGAGGCGCGGGTTTTTTATCAGGCACTGATCCAGCATTTGCCGCGCCCGGATGTGATTGGCGGGGTCGTTCTTGTTCTTGGGATTCAAGTACATGGCCCGCGCCAGGTACACCTCGTGCTCCACGTTTCCGGGGGCCAGCCGCATGGCCGTGCGGATTTCCTTTTCGGCGCTCGCGAAGTCGCCCTCCTTGATGAGGGCCCGGCCGCTCTCGAAAGCCACGCTCGCCTGGAGGCCGCCGCCCGACTTCTTGTCCTGGTCGAGCATTTTCTGCTTGGAGAGCTGGGCGTCGTAGACCTGTTTCTTCTCGATGTTGGAGAGGGTTTCGAAGGCTTTGGAAATCCGGTCGAGGAATTCCTCGCACTTCGACATCATGTCGCCTGCGCTCATGACGAACTTGTCGGGAGAGAACTTCCGCTGGAGATCAAAATAGGCTTTCTTGACGTCCTGGAAGTTGAAGCGATCGGGGCGGGAATTGAAAATCTGATAGTAGTTCGCCTTCTTGACGCGATCTAGTTCGTCGATGAGCTGTTCTTCGAGGCCCCGGTCGCCGGAAGGCTGGGCGGGGGCAGCCGCCTTGCCGGGGACTTCCCGGATCATTTCGACCACTTCGCCCAAATCTTCTTCCAGGTCCAGGTCGAGCTTTTCGAAAGCCTGCGGCGCCGCGCTCTTGGGTTTTGCCGCCGCGAGCGGGTCTTCCGAAACGCTCATGACCTCCATTCGGTCCGGTGCCATCGGAACGGCCGGCTTGGGGGCGGGCGGCGCCGGAGGCGGCGTCTGCTTGAAGGGGCGGATGGGGAAGGGCGCCTTGGCGTCCTCGTGGGCCTTCCCGTCGGGCTTGAGCATTCCAAGGAGAAGAAGCGCCCAGGCGAGGCGCACCCATGCGGCCCGGTCGCTCGCGTGGGAGAGGACCATCTTGAAAGGCTTGCTCCCGGTGGCGGCGTCCAGAAGGCCCCGGGCGTCCCCTTCGATGGGAAGGAGGTGAGCCAGTTCGAAGAACTCCGCCGTCTTGGCCAGGAATTTGGGGCCCAACTGGGATTCGATCTGAGAGACCCCCTGGGCGCTCGCCGTCTGGCCTTTGGCGCCTTCCAGGACCGCTCCAGCGAGGATGGGAAGCCCCCAGAGGCCCGCGAGGGCGGAGCCGGGGCCATCGGGCCGGGGCTCGAGGCTCGCCAGTCCCCC
>JBFLVN010000435.1:0-2378 GCA_040758475.1 Bdellovibrionota bacterium | reverse complement strand
AAGTCCTCTGTGCACTTCCCTCCCCGGCACGCCTGGAGCGTTCCGAGGAAGTCCTCCGCCCAAGTGCGGGCGGTGGTGCGGCTCACGGCCGCGAGGAGCCGGGCGTGGGGCGCGATCCTCTCTTCGAGCGGCAGGCGGAGTGCCCGGTCCATGTCCTTGGCGAGTGAATTGATATGATATGGATTTGTGAGAATGGCGTCCTTGAGTTCCGCGGCCGCTCCGGCAAAGCGCGAGAGGACGAGGACACCGGGCCGGAGTGGATCCTGGGCCGCGACGAATTCCTTGGCCACGAGGTTCATGCCGTCCCGCAAGGGGGTCACGAGGCCCACGTCCGCCGCGCGGTAGAGCTGGGAGAGCTGCCGCCGGTCGTAGGACCGGTAGAGGTAGCGCACCGGAACCCACTGGCCATCGGCGAATTCCCCATTGATACGGCCGACGAGGGTTTCGATCTGGGCGCGCTCGTCGGCGTACTTGGGAACGTCCGCGCGGGAAGGGACCGATACCTGGACGAAGGAGACTTTCCCGCGCCATTCGGGGACGGTTTCCAGGAGACGGTGAAAAGCGCGCAAGCGGGCCGGTATGCCCTTCGTGTAGTCGAGGCGGTCCACCCCGAGGATGAGCTTGGCCGGGGCCACCGATTGGAGAAGGGCCGCGATGTCCCCGTCCGGCGCGGCGTCCGGCTCGTAATCCTCCGGCATGATCCCGATGGGAAAAGCGCCGATCCGGATGCGGCGGGCCCGGTGCTCCACCACATCGTCGCTCACGCGGGCGGGCGAGAGGGCGCCCACGCACTGCCGGAAATTCTCAAGATGCCCCGGCGTCTGGAAACCTAATAGATCGAATTCGAGCATGGCGTCGAGAAGTTCCCCCGCCCACGGGAACATGGAAAAAAGATCGAGGGGCGGAAAGGGAATGTGGAGGAAATGGCCGATGGGCCCCCGGTGGCCACTTTGCCGGAGCGCGCGGGCGATCAGGAACAGGTGGTAGTCGTGAACCCAAACGGCCGTCTCCGGAGGGACGAGCCGGGCGATCCCGTCGGCAAGGGCCTTGTTGGTATCGGCGTAGCAACGCCATTCCTCGTCGTCGTACCGGGCCACGTGGGGGAATGAATGGAAAAGGGGCCAGATCGCCCGGTTGCAAAGGCCGCCGTAGTACTGCTCAACCCACCGCCGCGGCAGGTCCACCCAAGCGAGATTCGGTTGGGAGACGCCATCCATTCCGATGGAACCGGGCTCATCCCCCTCGGCCACCTGCCCGCTCCAGCCGAACCAGAGCCCCGAACGGGCTTTCAAAACAGGTTCCAGGGCGGAGACGAGGCCCCCTACGTTGCGCCGGCGCGCCTCTTCGGGCGTCACCGGGGAGCGCATTTCCGGCAGCCGGTTTGAAACGACCAGGAGATCGTAGTCCCCGGCCACCGGCTGCGTTTCGGGCCGCAAGGGGGAGACCGCTTCCGGCAAGAAGGGCGGAGGAGGACTTGCCGCTTCCCGCCGGACGGCAAGGACCCATTCGAGCCAGCAGATAGCCTCCGAAGGAGAAGCGAGTTTCCAGGCGGCGGCCGTCGCGCGAGCGGGGGCACCTCCGACCAGGACGGCTTCGTCCTCCGGCCCCAAAGCTCCAAAGAGGTCTTCATCGGTCACATCGTCCCCCAAGGCCAGGAGACGGGCGCCCGTACCCAAGCGGCCCCGAAGCCACGAAACGGCGGCCGATTTACGGATACGGGCGGGCCGCACTTCGAGCGATAAGAGGCCCTCTAGAAGTTCGTAGCCGGGATGCGAGCCGAGCCACTCCTTCACGGCCGAAGCCGCCTCTACTTCCAGGGCCACGCGGTCGAGGGGCGCAACGCCGCGATAGTGCAAGACGAGAGACCAGGTTTTTGGCTCCAGGAACGATCCCGGGTAACGGCGGACGAGGGGTTCCAAAACCGCATTCAAGGAAGAAGAGAGAGGCTCGGCCGGAGGATCGGCCAGCGCCGCCCAGGCCCCCTCCCCGCGGACCCAGGCGCCATGCTCGGCCACGAGGAAAACGTTTTGCGCCATTCGGGGGAGCGCTTGCTCCAGAGATTCGCGGGGGCGGCCGCTCACGAGAGCGAGTTGAACGCCGGGGAGAGCCGCCAGGGTTTCGAGCAAGGCGGCCACTTCCGGCGGCATCCGGGCCTCCTGGGGAGTGGGTGCCACCGGGATAAGGGTCCCATCCAGGTCCGTCAGAATCCCGAGGGGAGTGTGGCGCGCGAGCGCGAGCCAGCTCTCGAGAGATACGGAACTGGACCGCAAGGATTCAGTGAAATGACTAGCCATCCTTTGTTTCCAAAGGGCTGAAGCTAGAGGATGGGCCCTCCAGGGAGCATCTCCTCTTCGAAGCCTGCGAGGTTAGCTGCCGGG
>JBFLVN010000434.1:0-2380 GCA_040758475.1 Bdellovibrionota bacterium | reverse complement strand
CCATGGGGCCCGGGCGGTAGAGGGCCAGGATGTCGCTGATCTCCTCGATGCTGCGGGGCTTGAGCCGGAGCATCGTGTCCCGCATCCCGCCGGATTCGAGCTGGAAGACGCCGATGTTGTCCCCCTGCCCCAGGCGGTCGTAGACCGCCTTGTCCTCCAGGGAAATCCTCTGCATGTCGAACTTGGGGTCGTGGCTCTCCCGCACGAGCCGTTCGGCGTGGCGGATCATGGTGAGGGTCTTAAGGCCTAGGAAGTCGAACTTGACGTAACCGAGCGCCTCCACGTTCCCCATGTCGTACTGGGTCGTGACGGCGTCGTCGGCCTTGTACCTGGGGATCACGTCGGTGAAGGAATCGTCCCCGATCACGATGCCGGCCGCGTGCATGCCCGCGTGGCGATTCAAACCTTCGAGGCGCTTGGCCAGGTCGAGGAGCTGGGCGATCTGCGGGTTCTTCTCGGCCTCCTCTTCGATCCGGGGCTCCATTTCGAGGGCCCGGTTTAAGGTGACGTTGAGGGGATTGTCCTGGGAGGGGTCGCGGTTCGGGATGAGTTTGGCGAGCCGGTCGGCGTCCGCGTAGGGGAGCCCCAGGACGCGGGCCACGTCGCGGATGACGGCCTTCGCCTTTAATTTCCCGTACGTGATGATCTGGGCCACGCGCCCATCGCCACCGTATTTCTGCGAAATGTAATTGATGACTTCGCCCCGGCGGTCCATGCAGAAATCCACGTCGATGTCGGGCATGCTCTTGCGGCCTTCGTTCAAAAACCGCTCGAAGACGAGCCCGTAGGGGAGCGGATCGACCTCCGTGATACGGAGCGCCCAGGCGACGAGCGAGCCGGCGGCCGAGCCGCGGCCCGGCCCCACGGGGATCTTGTTGTTCTTGGCGTACTGGATGAAGTCGGCGACGATGAGGAAATAACCCGGGAAGCCCATGCGGCGGATGACGCCGATCTCGTGTTCGAGCCGCTCCTGATAGTGCGAAACCCGTTCCGGCGAGAGCGGCCGGCCGAAAGCCTTGAGTTCGTCGATCCGTTCGGAGAGGCCCTTCCTCGCCCGCTCCATGAAATAAGCATCGACGTTCACCCCGCCTGGGGGTTCGAACTTGGGCATCCGGAAAGAACCCATTTCGAGTTCCAGGTTGCACTGCTCGGCGATCCAGAGGGTCCGTTCGATGGCTTGCGGCGCATAGGAGAACTGATTCCAGACGAGTTCCCCGCCCTTGAAGTGGAGGTCCGTCTCCACTTGCTCACCCGGCGCCAGGTTCTTGTTCATGCCGATGTACATGAGGACCTTGTGGGCGAGCGCGTCGTCGGCATTCAGATAGTGGCAGTCGGCGGTGGCGGCGAGCGGGATGCCGGTGTCTTTCGAAAGCTCGCACATGTGGGCGTTGACCTGCTTTTGCATGTCGAGCCCGTTTTCCTGGATTTCAAGATGGAAGTGCCCCGGCTCGAAGATGTTCTTGAAATCGAGCGCCGCCTTCTTGGCCGCATCGTTTTGACCTTGGGAGAGAAGATAAGAGACTTCCCCCTTCAAACACGCCGAAAGGCCGATGAGCCCTTCGCTGTGTTCTTTCAGGATTTCCTTGTCGATGCGGGGACGGTAGTAGAACCCTTCGAGATAACCGCTCGAAGTGAGTTTGCAGAGATTCTTATAACCCGTCTTGTTCTTGGCGAGCAGGATGAGGTGATTCGTGTAATGGGCCTTGCCGCTCCGGTCGGTGCGCGAACCGGGCGCCACGTACACTTCACAGCCGATAATGGGCTTGATGCCCGATTCCTTCGCTTCCTTGTAGAACTCGATCGCGCCGCAAAGGTTCCCGTGATCGGTCATGGAGATGGCGGACATCTTGTATTCGGACGCCCGCTCCATGAGACGCGAGATTTTGTTGGCCCCGTCGAGGAAGCTGTACTCGGTGTGCAGGTGGCAATGTACGAAGTCGGCGTTGGTGGGCATCGCCGCGGGTTCCCCGATTCCGGTGATGGAGTGTCTTACCCCCCGCGCCCAACATATGGCAACCGGAGTTACCATACGTTCGAGGCATGATTAACATATTGATTTTAAAGGTATTTTTGGCCTCATCGGTTTCCAATCGGGATTCGTCCAAGATGGGCGAATCCGGGAATA
The DNA here is from genome assembly GCA_040758475.1 of Bdellovibrionota bacterium. Classification (GTDB taxonomy): domain Bacteria; phylum JAGRBM01; class JAGRBM01; order JAGRBM01; family JAGRBM01; genus JBFLVN01. The sequence goes on along the minus strand of JBFLVN010000434.1, from coordinate 255 downwards.
AACGAGGGGCGTAACCAGTAAGAAGCTAGCGAGACATTAGACCCATGCTTATTAAAATACCCCCTCGATGGCAGGTTCCCGAACGGGAAGTGACATCCGAGAGCCTCTATTTCCGGCGGCGGGAAATTCTTAAAACCCTGGGCCTCGGCGGCGCGCTTCTGGCGGGCTCGCTCCTCCCCGGTTGCCGCTCGGCCCGGGCGGGACTCTTCGGCGGCGGCGAAATGGCCGAAGATTATGCCGCTTCGCTTGGGAAAC
>JBFLVN010000433.1:0-2430 GCA_040758475.1 Bdellovibrionota bacterium | reverse complement strand
ATGAGGAGCGAGAAAAAAATCATGGAGGTGGCCAGGTGGGCGCTCGATACGGCGGCGGGAAGTTTGTAGATCACGGTGATCCCGCCGAGGATTCCCTGAAAGATGACGAGCCCCAAAGCCGCCCAGGAGAGGCGCCGGAGGCGCTTTTCCCGGCGCTGGCGGTGGACCATCACCACGATGCCGATGGTGAGGAGGCCCACCAAAGAAGCCACGAGCCGGTGGGAGTGCTCGAAGAAAACGCCGCCCTTCATTTCAGGGAAAAAAGTCCCGTAGCAGGTGGGCCAGTCGGGGCAGGCAAGCGATGAACCCGTGCCGTGGACGATCCCCCCTACAAGGAGGAGGAAGAACGTGAGGCACGCGGTGGTAGTGGCAAGAACACGATCCGTCATGGAAAGCCCTCACCTACGAAGGCGGGCGCTCCTTTAACACAAAGCCGGGCTTCCGTGGAACGCCCGTGCTCCTCAAAGAATGAGGGGGGGCAATCTGCCCCCCCTCACCGTTGGACTTGCTTGTCGGACGGTCTTCGGGCCGCTTACTGCGCCGCGAAGGTAACCGCCGCCGTGGCCGTCTGGTTGGCCGTAACCGTCACGTCCACGCTCTGCGTGCCGTACTTCTCGTGCCAGACTTCGATCTTGTAGGTGCCCACGGGGATGTCCTTGAGGGACACCTTGCCGTCGTCACCCGTCACGCCGTGGAAGGGATTCTTGGCCACGTAGGCGTAACCCGTCATCCAGGGGTGCACGTCGCAGGTGAACTTCACGAGGGTGGAGCCGTCTTCGAAGGTCTTCGTCACGTTGGGGGCCCCCGGGGGCTGGGCCTGGTTGAAGAGGGTCTCGGCGCCCTTGTAGCTGTGGACGTTGTGGAGGGTCTGGTCGCTGTTCTTGATGGCGACGGGCTGGCCGGCCTGGACCGAAATCACGTGAGGAGCGTACATGCACTCCTTCTGGTCCAGGACCACTTCCGAGGTGGCAGCGGGATAGGTGCCCGGAACGTTGCTGCCGTTCGTGTGAACGACCGCATTCTTGAGCGTGTTGTTGGCGTTCACGATGACTTCGTCGCTGTTCATCTTCACCTTGGCGCACACCGGATCGGCTTCCCGGGCGAGCTTGGGCATCTTGGGAGCGGCGCCGGAGAAATTCACCGTCACCTCGACCGAACCCTTCTCGGCGGGAACGGCGACAGCGGCGGGTTCCGCCGGAGCAGCGGCGGCCGGAGCTTCGGCCGGCTTCTCAGCGGCGGGCGGGGGGCTCCCCGAGCAGGCCGCAAAGGCCATCAAGCCAATCGCAACCATCGAGACGGAAAAATGCTTGTAAGACATGGATTTGAAAACTCCTTGCGCCGAGTAATTTCTTTTTTTGGTTAGGGATAATTCAGACGGGTATTTAAAGACCCACCCCGGACGCGGCGCCCTATCTACCTAATCCGCCGCCATGCGTCAAATCGCCGCAGGAAGCGGCGTTGACGGTCGAATCATGGAAATAATCAAGCGTTTCAAGGACTTGCGGCATGCCCGTCAAAGAAGGCGCTCGTAGATGTAGGCCTCCACGGGCTTTCCCGGAAGGGCAACTTCAAAGGCCGTCTCCCGCCAGGTGCGGATGCGGGAAAAGCCCATCCGTTCGTAGAACTGCCAGGAGAGGACCGAATGGGTGAGGAGCTGGACGCTGGCGATTTTCTTGGAGCGCACGTGCTCCCAAAAGCGCGTCATGAGGGCGGCGCCAAAACCCCGGCCCCGGAAAGAATCGTCGAGCGAAAGGAGCGTCACCTCGGCCGTGGGGCGCGGGTGGTGGACGAGTCCCGCCGCAAGGCCGCGAACCACCTGCCCACCGTAGCGGCGGGCGACGGAGGGGAGTTTGTAGGAACCAGATAGAAGGCGCCCTGCGAAACGGCCCCGTACGGACCATCCCCTCGCCAGCGCCCCCGCGGAAACCGTGGGAGCGGCACCCCAGAGAATCCCCTGGGCTTTTCCCTGTTCTTCCACGACGAAGGCGAAATCCCCGAAGGTCGCCATGGATTCGATCAAATCGGAAACAAAGCGGGGATCGACGCCATCGAGAATGGGCCAGGCGACGTGGTGAAAACCGCTGCTGAAAATGCGAGGGAGTTCCGAATAATCGCGGGCGCGGTCGTAAGGGCGGACGATCATAAGGGCTTATCCAAAAAAAACCCGGGCTTGCTCGTACTGTTCGGGAAGGAGCGTCCGGGGAGGAGTGTTAACGACTTCTTCCAAGGAGACTGGGACAATGGCGTTGCCACGGAGCGCCAGGAGCTTGCCGCTCCCGCCCGCGTGGGCTTCATCCACGGCGGCCGTTCCCATCCGGGTAGCGAGCACGCGATCAAAGGGCGTAGGGCTCCCTCCCCGCTGGATGTGGCCCAGGACCGTGTAGCGGGTTTCGTACCCCGTGCGTTTTTCGAGAAATTTGGCGACGGCCG
>JBFLVN010000432.1:0-2444 GCA_040758475.1 Bdellovibrionota bacterium | reverse complement strand
GGAAGTGCATCACCACGATGGCGCCCGCCAAGGGCCACCGGCGGCGAAGCCCGCCGCTCCCCGCCTCGGCCAACAACCCGACAAGCGCCAGGAGCAGGACCGCTTCGCTCGTGAGCGTAATCCACGCCGCCCGGAGCCAATTGAGCATGTACAGAACGCCGTGCGACTCCCACCCCCCGCCGGCCAGGTGGTAGGCGTTGAACGCCAGAAGCCCGAGCCACCGGCCGTTCGCCACCCGGTCCACGAAAAGCCAACAGAAGGCGCAGGCGCCAAGGAGCGCCCCATTCCACGCCCAAACGGGCCGCCGCCCGGGCGCCGGGGCAGCCCACCACTCCAGTGCCGCCAGGAACGCCGCCGCAACCGCCGCGTCCGGCCGCGAGAGGGCAAGGAGCCCCAGCGCCACCCGGGCCAGGCGGCGGTCCCCTTCCATTTGGCGCTCGCACCACCAGAGCAAGGAGGCCGTCGTGGCGGCCACGGAGTTGCCCACCAGGAAATGGCGAAGCAGAAGCGGATTCGCGGCGGAGAGAAGGGCCGCTGCTAGAGCCCAACGCCGGTCCTTCGTAAGCTGGTAAGCAAGCCGCCAGGCCAAGAGAGAAACGAGGCCGAGTTGCACCGCGCCAAGGGCGCACCAGGGCATCCGGGGATCGCCCGGAAGCCAAACCACCAGGTACGCCAGTCCCATTTCGAGAGGCTTCGTGCCGGTAAGCGGCATCCACGCCGGGTGCGCCATCGTACGGGCAAGCCGGTAGAGGGAGTCGTTGTCGGGAAAAATTCCGAAGAGCCCAATGAAGGCCAAACCAGCCAGCGAAACCAGCGCGGATAGCAGCCAAGCAGCGGCTTCCCGCCGGGGGGCGCTCGGAAGGAACGGCGGATCGGACGTGGCCATTTTCACGCGGGGAGGATTCTGGCCCCCCCTCCGAAAAAACCCAACACCCGGAAACAAACGTCGGCAGACAGGGACAAACAAAGAGCCCCGCCCCCTCGGGTACAACACCCTTAGCCCACACGACCATTACTTCCCGTCCGCCCCCGTCCGAGGCCGTCCATGGCGCACACGCCACTAGGAACCGCGGCAAGGGCGGTTCCCCCTGCAAGGAATTTTTCAGGAATCTGGGGTGCCTGGGTAGTGCAGCCCGGCAAGATGGCCACGCAACTACCTTCCTTGGCCCACCCGGCGAGGCCGTAAAACCGCCCGAAACCGACCAAAGCATCAAGGCACCCAAGGAAGCCAAACTTTTTTTCCGTGACCGTTTTCCGGGGAAGATGATCAAGCCGATCATCGTTTTTTCCGGCAAATTTCCGCCGCCGTCCGAGGGCGTCCGGCAGGGGCAGTTCGCGAACCGCCCCTGTGAATTTTCCGGAAATCTGGGAGATCTGGGGTACCTGGGTCATGTGGGTCTTGTTAGGGATGACGGGGAGGAAGGGAAAGACTGGCAAGATCGCTGCTTCATTACCCAGGGGGCGGCGTTCGTGAAGACCGCTTAATGAATACGCCCCGGGCGTGCCTTATTATGACCTATTTTGAAGGACAGGACAATCCGCCCCATGTTCCGGAGGGGATAGAGGCTGCTTAGGATCATATTATCAAATCCGGTATCCGGTTAACTTCCTTTTCCTGCGCCTCTCCTTACGGATGGCGGAACCCTAACGAGGTCGTCCCATGCGCAATCCCCGATCTTCTACTCCCAAAGACCGGATTCCGGAGCTGCTGCTCCGCGACCCTCTGGCGGAGTTCCTGGGCGCTCTCGGCCCGGGAGAGACCTTTTCCTATTCCTATGATGACGCCGTCAAATTATCGGGACATTCCTGCCCAACCGTCGCCGGTTCCTATCTGATGACCGTCGTAGCGCTGCAGGCGCTCTACCCCGGCTCGATTCCCGTCCGTGGAGAGATCGAAGTCACCATCGGCGGAGCGGCCAGTGAAAGTACATGGGGCCCAATCTCGCAGGTCGTGGCTTTCCTGACGGGAGCCGCTCCTGAAACCGGGTTCGGTGGTCTTGGAGGAAAATTCCGGCGCAAACATCTCCTCCGGTTTGATCCCGCGCTGAAGGGACGCTTGCAGTTCCGCCGGACGGATACAGGCGCCACGGTAATTGTTCGTTACGATCCAACGGCGGTCCCCGCCCCTGCCGAAATGGGCCAGCTTCTCGGAGAGGCCCTGGCAGAAGATGCACCGCCACAGGTGCGCGAGCGCTTCGCGCGCCTTTGGCAAGAGCGTGTGAAAGCCATTCTGGCGGGCGACCCAAAACAAGTTGTGACAATAGAGAGAAAAGACTGGGCCGCGTAAGACGGATTGTGAACGCCGCTTAATAAACGCACCCTAAACTTGCTCCGTTATGACCTATTTTGAGGGAGAAGTCGAAGCCATCCCTCTCCGGAGAATCATCCGCCACATTCCCCGGAACGGGAGGAAATAGGCGGCAAGCAAACTCGGATATTCCTGA
>JBFLVN010000431.1:0-2453 GCA_040758475.1 Bdellovibrionota bacterium | reverse complement strand
ATGCGACCGAATAAGCCGCTGGATGAGTAATATTACACAAGAACGCGTAATAATCATGTATTTGTGAATTTTGAAGTTCGTCAATATAGCGTCTCATCGTTTCTGCTTTATGTGACGGGGGAACAATCTTCTCTTCGTCTTTTTCCAATTTTCTAGCATGAGTAAAGTGTATTAGTTTATTTTCCAAATCTTCATTTGAAAAAAAACCACCTTCGAATTGTCCAGTGATTGCGCTTTTGATCTGAGGGAAATTATCGGCAAGGGCACCAGGCACACAGCCAAGGGTGCTAAAACTATCTGCTGCACTCTCAAGAAATCCCCTGGCACATGCCGCATATGGCAGATACGAGTATGATTTAATTGATAACACCATTCCCCTGATCCATCGATACTGCCGAATCAATGTGGCAGCAGAAGCCTGGTGAACCCTCCCAAGCATCTCATTCCAATAAATTTCATGACCTCTTCCGGGATCCTTTTCCAATATTGAATCAAATTGGCGTCTAGATATTATTGTATATTTTTGTCCCTGGATAATGCTATTTACTCGTCCGAGAAATGGACAATAAATCTCAGCCACCTCACCAAATATAATTTTCTCTGCCGCTAATCCTTTGCTCATAAATCACCTAATAATTACCGAATCCCCCCTCACGCCGTCTTGCTCGCATACTGCTTTAGCTTCCGATAGAGCGTCGTCTCATCGACGCCCAGGCGTCTTGCGGCTTGGGCTTTGTTGCCGTGGCAGAGGTCGATGACGTGGAAGATGTAGCGGCGCTCCAGTTCCTCCATCGTGGGCGTATCCGAGAGGAGGGACGGGGCGGCGGGCTCCCTCCCCTCCCCTTCCTCCGCGCCTTTGACCTGGGGCGGAAGGTCGGCGGGGACGATCAAATCCAGGTCCGCCATGGCGACGGCGTGCTCGACGGCGTTTTCGAGCTCGCGCACGTTGCCGGGCCAGGGGTGGTGGCGGAGGAGTTCCAAAGCGTCGCGGCTAAAGCCCCGGATTTCCCGTTTCTGCTTTTCGGTGAAAGCCTTGAGGAAGTGGACGGCGAGGAGGGAAATGTCCTCCCCCCGCTCCCGCAGGGGCGGCACTTCCAGGGTGATGACTTTGAGGCGGAAGTAGAGGTCTTCGCGGAAACGTCCTTCGGATTGGAGTTGCTCCAAATTCCGGTGCGTGGCGGCGGCGACGCGCACGTCCACGGGAATGTCCTCCCGGCCCCCGAGGCGCGTCACGACCCGCTCCTGAAGGACGCGGAGCAGCTTGGCCTGGAGGGCGGGGCTCGCTTCCCCGATCTCATCCAGAAAGATCGTCCCGCCCTTCGCCCGCTCGAAGATGCCGGCCCGGGCGCGCCTTGCCCCCGTGAAGGCGCCTTCCACGTGGCCGAAGAGTTCGCTTTCGAGAAGGGGCTCGGGCATGGCGGCGACGTTCACGGCGAGGAAGGGCTTTTCGGCGCGGGGGCTTCCGGCGTGAAGCTCCCGGGCGACCAATTCCTTCCCCGTCCCCGTCTCCCCCAGGACGAGCACGGTCGCCTCCGTGGGGGCCACGCGGGCGATGAGCGATGAAAGCCTTCGCATAGCGGGCGAAGTCCCCACGAGGCGGGAGCTCGTCTTGCCGAGCTGGATTTTGAGGGACTTGATCTCTTCCTTGAGGAGGCGCTGGTTCTCGGAGGCGAGTTCTGCTTCGCGCTTCCGGGCGTCCTCGATCTCTACGTTCAAGGCGAGAACGCGGGCGTGCTCCCCTTCCAAATGCTTGTGGGTCGCGGCGAATTCTTCCAACAGCGCCGTCGCCACCATGAGGACGAGCCCCAGGCCCGAGAGTTCCGGCGCGAAGCTGTAGGGAAAAAGGCCGAAGTAGTTGAAGAAATTCCCAAGGCTAAGGGCCACGGGGAAAAAGCCCACGAGGATCACGGGAAGGACGCGCCCGCGCCCGCCCGGAAGGACGCCCCCCTGGCGCCAGGCTTCGATGATCCAGTAGGCGATGCCGAGCGGTATGCCGATGGAGGCGTAAGCCAAATGCAGGGCGTGGAACGGCCCGGGCCGGGGGTGGCGGGTTACTCCCAAGTGATGCCACTCGATGATCTCGGGGGAGAGCATTAATTCGCTCGGAATCGTAAGGAGCAGGAGGAATCCGGCCCCGGCGAAAATCCAAAGGAGACGCTTGGAGGGCCTTCCCGCCGTCACTCTGACGAGAAAGAGCCACGCGGGGACGATCAGCACGCCGATGACGGTGAGATACCGGCCCCAGAAAAGAATCTGAGCGTCGTCCGGCGTCGCGCGAAACCCGATGAACCCGGCCATCTGGAGGCCGACGAGCAAACTAAAGAGGGCAAGCGAACCGTAGCCCGCCCGGCGGATTCCCCGGAGGGCGAGGAATCCGAAGATGGCCGCCAGCAGCGAACACAGAGCCCCCGCCACGGCCGAGGCCACGGGGGAGTAGCCGAGGGGAGAGTTGG
>JBFLVN010000430.1:0-2454 GCA_040758475.1 Bdellovibrionota bacterium | reverse complement strand
CCCACGGCCTCGAAAGCGGCGGGGTTCGAGAGCACCCGGCTGGGGAGCTCCGGGTCCCCTAAAACCGCCCCGGCCGCCCCCACCGTCTGGGTGAGGACCAAAAGCCCCCAGGCCGCAATGGCCGGAAAAAGCCCCACGGCCACCGCCGGGGCGTGCTCTTTGGGTGTCGCTTCGAAGGCCTGGGCCGTGATGATGATACCGATCCAGAGAACGATGCCCATCCCGGCCTCGATGGGAATAAAGGCGTGGATGAGGGAAGAGAGCCCGAAAAGGGCGACCCCCGTGAAAAAAACCCCGTTCAAAATGGAATAGCCCGCGCGGGCCCCGAGGCGCTTCCAACCCGGATGGCCGATGTAGATCGTCGTGGGAAAGCAGCTCCCGAACGCCGCCGCGGCGAGTGACCCCAGGCCGTTGACCGCCAGGGAGGGAAGCGCCGGGTAGGAATCCCCCGCCGCTTCCGCCGATTCGATGTTCTGGATGGAACCGAGGACGTTGAAAATTCCCATGGGCAGCATGACAGGGACGAAATATTCATAGGCCAGGGGATCGGTGAGCCCCGCCCAAAGGTCCGGGAGGACCGGCACCGGAAAGTGAAACCCCACGAAAGCGGCCGCCTCCCCGATCCGCGAAGCGCTCACCGGTGCCGAAGGGTCGCCAAGGGCGTACAAAATCCACGCGGCGAGCGTCCCGAAAAAAACCGCCCACGCGCCCCCCGGAATCCGGAAGGGCATGGGGAGGTGGGAGAAATACGTCGTGAGGATGACGCCGAAGGGAAGAAGCGCCACGAGGGGGCTCTCGAACGTCTTGATGGCGAAGTCGATGGCGATGAAGCTGATGGCGATCCCCGCGAGCGTCGAGAGGAGCGCTGCCCGGGGCGTGTTCTTGCGAATTTTCTCCGCCACGAAGGCCCCCGCCGTTTCGATGAGGGCCGAAGCGAAGCAGGCCGCAAGGCCGATCTGCCACGCGGTCCTGGCCGCTTCTTCAGGGGAAAAACCCCGCGCCTCCACGCCAAGCTTCACGGGCAGCATGACGAGAAAGACGTAGGCGAAGAGCGAGACCGTGTTGATCCCGTAGGGGAGGGCGGTCACGTCCGCGCGGCCGGTCTTGGCGGAAAGTTTCTGCGCCTGCCAGGAATAGTAGAGATTGCCCACGAGAATCGAGACGGCCGCCCCCGGGAGGACCGTGCCAAGCACGAGTTCTTCCGGAAAGCCCAAAACGAACCGGCAGAGGGCGAGGATCAAAAGGAACTGGATCAGGTTGTCGATCGCAAGGCCGAAAAAGCCGTCCAGGTCCCCTGAAACGAACCACGGCTGCGCCTTTTGCATCCCTATCCCCCCTCTCACCCGCCCGCGAGGCGGCGCCCTTGCGGGCCGCCCCCGGGGCCGTTTACATGAGGCGGAAGAATTAGCCCAGAAGAAGGGGAGGGGAAAAAATGCGCCAGGTCTGGATTCCCAAGGCGGGAGAGCCCGAAGTCCTCGAAGTCCGGGAGGCCCCCGATCCTTCCCCCAAAGCCGGGGAGCTTCGCATCCGGGTAGAAGCCGCCGGCGTTAATTTCGCCGACATCATGGCCCGCATGGGGATGTATCCGGACCTTCCGGGCATCCCGATCGTGGTGGGCTACGAAGTGGCCGGCCGGGTGGACGCCGTGGGAGAAGGCGTCGAAAAAAGATGGGTGGGGAAGGACGTGGCGGCACTAACCCGCTTTGGCGGTTATTCGGACGTTGTGTGCGTCCCGCCCGTGCAGGTCTTCGAGCGCCCTTCCGGTATGGACGCCCTCGAAGGGGCTTCCCTTCCGGTCAACTACCTCACCGCCTACCAGCTCATCATCGCCATGGGGGCCCTCAAAAAGCACGAAACCGTCCTCATCCACTCGGCGGGCGGTGGCGTGGGGATCGCCGCCATCCAGATCGCCAAGGAGATCGGCGCCACCGTCATCGGAACGGCTTCCAAGGGGAAGCACGATTATCTGAAAGGCATCGGCGTCGATCACTGCATCGACTACACGAAGGAAGATTTCGAAGAACGCACCCGGGAGATTACGAAGAGCCGGGGCGTAGAACTCATCCTGGACGCCGTGGGCGGCACTTCCTTTAAAAAGGGCTTCCGGGTGCTCTCCCCCACAGGGCGCCTGGGCATGTTCGGCATGTCGACGGCCGCCACCAACAAGAGCGGCAGCATGCTCTCCATGCTCAAGATGGCCATGGAGCTCCCCTGGTTCACCTTCAACCCCGTCGCCCTCATGAACCAGAACAAGGGCGTCTTCGGCGTCAACATGGGCCGCATGTGGAACGAATCGGAAAATTTGCGCCGCTGGGTGGACGATCTCGTAAGTCTCTATAAGAAAGGCGCCATCAAACCGAAAGTCGATAAAACGTTCGCCTTCGATGACGCGGCCGCCTCCCACCACTTCATCCAGGATAGGAAGAACGTGGGCAAAGTTTTATTGATACCTTG
>JBFLVN010000429.1:0-2458 GCA_040758475.1 Bdellovibrionota bacterium | reverse complement strand
GCAACCGCCGCGCCCCTGCCGTTAAACCATCCAGCGTTCCCGCTTAGAACTTGATGTGCTTCATGATGCCCATGGTGGCTTCCTGGAGGCCCGGAACCGCCTTGGCCTGGGTGGCGTCGGCGATCTTGCCGCGCACTTCGTCCCGGAACTTCTCAGCCGTCACCTGCTCCACGGGGATGTACGTTCCCGGGTGCTGAGTGATCCAGACGCGGGTGTAGTAGCCGCCACCGCCTTCAAAGATGGCGCCCGATTCATCGCACTCTTCCGAGCAGAGGTAGGTGACCATGGCCGAGATGGCCTCCGGCTGGAACTTGGCCAGCATGGGGGGCGGCATCACGGTCTCCGTCATGCGCGACTTGGCGATGGGGGCGATCGTGTTCACCTTGATGTTGTGCTTTTTCCCCTCGAGTTTGAGGGCGTTCATCATGCCGACCTGGGCCATCTTGGCCGAGGAGTAATTCACCTGGCCGAAGTTGCCCCAGAGACCGGCGCCCGAGGTCGTCATCACGATGCGGCCGTAGTTGGCGTCCCGCATGTGGGGCCAGGCGGCGTGCGTCACGTTGAAGACGCCCTTCACGTGCACCGAATAAATCTTGTCCCAGTCCTCTTCGGTCATCTTGTGGAAGGAGACGTCGCGGATGATGCCCGCGTTGTTGATCACGATGTCGACCCGGCCGAAATTGTCGATGGCGGCCTTGACGACGTTCTTGCCGCCTTCCTTGGAGCCGATGTCGTCGAAATTCCCGACGCACTTGACGCCGAGGGCCTGGATTTCCTCGACCACCTTCTGGGCCGGGCCCTTGTCGGCGCCTTCGCCCTTGAACGAGCCACCCACGTCGTTGAGCACGATGTTGCAGCCGCGCTTGGCGAGCGCGATGGCGTGCGAGCGGCCCAGCGAGCCCCCGCCCCCGGTAATGATCGCTACGCGATTGTCGAAACGCATGTCTCCCATGATCTCTTTACTCCTTCGGCTTTTTAGAGGGTCTTCCCCGGCGAGCCGTCAAATTGACTCGCCAGTCAACGGGCCGGTAGATTGCACGCCGCCCGGGAGAAAGGCAAGATTTTTTCTCGTTTTCCACCGCGGGCAAGCCCCTCGCTGCAGGGCACGAAATAGTTGAATTGACTCTCCAATCAATTGAGTATACAGCCATGTATACTACGGCTTCCCGCCGGAGGGGAACATGATCGAACTCAAACGCGAAGAGAGCGTCTTCGTCCTCCACTTCAAATCGGGCGAGAACCGCTTCAACCGCGAGTTTCTCACGGACGTGAACGGCGCCCTGGACGAAGTGGAAAAATCCCAGGGCCCGGCGGCGCTCGTCACCACGGGCGAAGGGAAATTCTATTCAAACGGCCTCGATCTCACCTGGCTCATGGGCCCGGGGGCGAAGGAGTCCGTGGGGTTCGTGGAGGAAGTCCACCAGCTCTTCGCGCGCATTCTCGCCTTCCCACTACCCACCATCGCCGCTATGAACGGCCACGCCTTCGCGGGCGGCGCCATGCTGGCGACGGCCCACGACTTTCGCGTGATGCGCTCGGATCGGGGCTATTACTGCCTTCCGGAGATTGAACTCCGCCTCCCCTTCACGCCGGGGATGACGGCCCTTCTTACCGCCCGGCTCCCCAAGGCAACGGCCCACGAAGCCATGGTCACGGGAAAGCGCTACGGCGCGGCCGAGGCGAAAGCCCTCAAGATCGTCGATGAAGAGGCCCCGGAGGCCGAAGTGCTCCCCAAAGCCATCGCCCGGGCGAAAGCCCTCGCCGGCAAGGACAGGGCCACTCTGGCCGCCATCAAACGCGGGATGTACGCTTCCGCCCTCGCCGTCCTGAACGCGGCGAAGAAAAAATAAGGAACAAAGCCATGGCCGAAGCCGCAGCGATCTCCCCTACTCCTAGCTACCCCACGTTCAAAGTCGTCCGCGTCGAACGCGAAGGGCACGTGGGCTACCTCACCCTCTCCAATCCCGCGAAGTTGAATGCCATGGGCCCGGATTTCTGGAACGAGTTCCCCCAGGCGATCAAGGCCCTGGAGAGCGATCCGGAAGTCCGTTGCATCGTCGTCAAAGCCGACGGCCGGGGATTTACGGCGGGGCTGGACCTCATGAGCATGGGGGGAACGCTCCAAGGGGGCGGCGCTTCTTCCGGCGGGAATACCAATCCCGCGACGAGTGTCGCCGGCCGGAAGCGTTTCTTCGACGAAGTAAAACGCCTGCAAGATTCCATCAGCTCGGCCGACGCTTGCGTGAAACCCACGATCGCGGCCATCCACGGCGCCTGCATCGGCGGCGGCGTGGATCTCTCTACGGCCTGCGACATCCGCCTCGCCACGAAGGACGCCAAGTTCTCCATCCGGGAAACCCGCATCGCCATGGTGGCCGACGTGGGGACGCTCCAGCGCCTCCCCCGCATTTTGGGCCGCGGCCTCGCGGCGGAACTGGCCTACACGGGCCGGGATTTT
>JBFLVN010000428.1:0-2490 GCA_040758475.1 Bdellovibrionota bacterium | reverse complement strand
AGGACTTCCGGGGTCGTGATTTTTCGGAGGGCCCGATAGGAATATTTCTTGAATTCGACTCCCCGCCGGGGGTCGGAAGAATGCTGTTCGAGGCGGGATACGATCGAGAAAAGCGGTTTCCATGCGTGATCGGCCATGAAGCGCTCGGCCAGTGAGGCCAGCAGCAGGACTCCCTCGTAGTATTTGTTTGGATCGTTCGTTTGGTCGAGGACCGGGAGCACTTTGGCGAGACTCTGTTCCTCCGGAGAGAGCGATTCGTCTTCGGCTTTCGTATCCAGCGTCGCCGTGTCGAGAAACAGGGCCGGGTCCGCGAGGGGAGGGGCTTCTTGCTCCTCCGCTTTTTCTTCCTCGCCGCTTTCGATGCGCCGCAGGCGGTCGAAATCGACCTGGTTCATCCAGATGTGGCGGACGTGCCCTTCCATCAGGATCGTATCCAGGCCGCCGCGCAAGTAGACTTCTTCCGGATCGAGCGCCGCGGCGCGCAGGAATATCTGGTATTCCTCGAATGAAATCCCTTCCTGCAGGATGAAGCGCTTGACCCGCCGGCGGAAAAGGTGTTGCCCCAGGGCCTGGACGCTCTCGTTGCGCTCTCCGAGCGCTGTTCCCTTGTAAGTAACATTCTGGCGGCCGATCTCGATTTCGAGTTCCGAGAAGTAATGGGCCGCCTTGCGGACGAGTTCGAAGCTCGTCTGATGGATGGTTTTCAGAATGGGATGGGTGGGCGGATAGAAGCTCACCGCCCGGACCGACTTCTGAATTTCGATCAGGAGGTTTTCGAGCGCAAGGGTGACGCGCCTTTCCGGAGGAGCCTCCGTGTTCCCGGGGGTTGGCGCCGCCACGATCCGCTCCACCACGGCCGCCCTCGCGCTCAGCCGGCTTTCCGCGTGCTCCGGGCGATTTCCACGAACCGCATCCGAAGCTCGTAGAGGACGCCCCTGAGCAAATCGGCCTCTTCCGGGGAGAGGTTCCCGCGAGTTTTTTCTTCCAGCATTCCCAGAATCTCGATGGTTTGATGGGCGAATTCGAGGCGAGGCTCGGGCGCCCGCTTCGTCGCGGGGTCCGCTACGAGCCCGAGGTGGACGAGGCACGAGGCATGGAGGCTGAGAACGAAGGTCGGAAAGTTCATCTCCGGAAGGGCGCCTTCTTCCGAAGCGGAATGGGCGGTGAAGCCCGGTCCATCGTGCGCTTCCGGGGAAGGAGCGCCCGCCGGAGGTTCCTCCGGAGAGGGTGCCTTGGGTGGAACTTTGGAGGTCCCGGTGCTTTCGTCCCGCGCTTCCCCTTCGCTGGTAAAGCGCCGCTTGTCAGAAATTTTGAACCCTTTTTCTTCTTGATCCGCCATGGCTTTTTATTCCCCGAGCGCCGTCATTATAAAACGAAATCAGCCCTTAGGCGTAGCGCCTAGCGGTCGTTGTACCCTTCCATCCATCCAAGGATTTCGGGGAAAACCTCCCGGCTGGCGTGCCTTCCCAGGATCAGGTCCACGTGGCCGTAATCGACTTTGTGGCCCGCTTCCCGCCCGAAGATGGAGAACTTCTTTTCCTTGGAGCCGATAATGTCGTAGGCCAGCTTGCAGTCAGCGGGCGGGCAGAGGCCGTCGGCCGCTCCGGTAATGACGTGCAGCGGCGTCTTCACGTTCTTCAAGTGGCTCGCGTAGTTCCAGCGGCGGTAGTAGGAGCAGAACGTGCTCGTCAGGTACCACTCCCGCATCTGGCGCAGGAGCGGAACGGGAAGGTCTTCCACCGCCGTTTTCCCGAGTTCGATCATATCGTCCATGTCCATGTTCTCGGAGTTCCAGAGGAGGCCGTTCATTTTTTCAAGGGCTTGTTCGACTAGAAGCCCCTGAAAGGGCTGAAGGAGCGAGAGCAGGGTGCGTTGCGGGATGAAAGGGAGGTACTTGAGCCAATCAACCTTTGCGGTAAAACCGGCAAGGCTCGCGTTTTTTTCGTCGGTCATGAGCGGGGCGCCCACGGTCGTGGCGGTACGGATGGTTCCCTCGTCCACGGTCCCGAGCATGGGATAGGCCAGCATGCCGCCCATGGAGTGACCGACCCAGTGGATGCCCTGTGAGCCCGTCTTGCGCAGGACGTAGTGGACGGCGGCCGGCAGATCGTGCTGGACGTAATCGTCGAAGCACCAGTTGTAGCGATAACGGTTCCAGGGACGCGGCTTGCTCGAATCGCCGGCGCCCCGCAGTTCGATCACCCAGACGTCGTAACCGTTCCGGTAGAGGAATTTGGCGAGGGATTTCTCCACGCCGAAATCCAGGTCGTTCCGGTTGGAACCCATCCCGTGGCACAAAAAAGCGGGATATTTCTTCGTGCTCCGGGCGTAGTTGTGAAGGGCGACCCGCCATCCGTCGCGCGTGCGTACGAAATGGGTCTGGGACTGGGGGACTTGGGATGTTTTCATGGTCCAGGCGGGGCCGCCTCGCGCCGCCCTCCGGCGCGCCGCGGGGAACCGCCCGTTCATCAAAGCACGGCGCGGCGCGGC
>JBFLVN010000427.1:0-2493 GCA_040758475.1 Bdellovibrionota bacterium | reverse complement strand
CGGGCCGCCAAGACGCGCAAGGCCATGCACCCCTTCTTCCAGGAGCGACGCCGCTTTTAATCACCCCCCCTTCGCGATGTCAACCGCCGGAAATAATTGACAAATCCGGCCGTGCGGCGTACTTTAAAAACAAGCAGGGTTGAAGGCGGCGTTCTCTTCTTTTTGCTAGCCCCTGGGAAGGTTCCCCAGGGGCGAACGCTCACCTTGAGTGGCGCGGGGCCACGCAAAGGGTTTCCTTACCGTTTTGCGGCCGATGCGCCGGGCGCGTGTGTTGTGATCTTCGATCGCTTCATCGGTCTTTTCTCCAACGACCTGGCCATCGACCTGGGTACGGCCAACACCCTCGTCTACAGCAAGGGCCGCGGCATCGTCCTGGACGAGCCGAGCGTCGTCGCCGTCCAGCAGGACGGCCGGGGCTCGCGCCGCGTGCTGGCTGTCGGCAAGGAAGCCAAGAAGATGCTCGGGAAAACCCCGGGCAACATCCAGGCCATCCGCCCGATGAAGGACGGCGTCATCGCCGACTTCGACACGACGGAGGCCATGCTTCGCTACTTCATCCGCAAGAGCCACAACCGGACAACGCTCGTCCGCCCCCGCATCATCATCTGCATCCCCTACGGCGTGACGGACGTCGAGAAGCGGGCCGTCAAAGAATCGGCCCAGCAGGCCGGCGCCCGCGAGGTCTACCTGATCGAAGAACCCATGGCGGCGGCCATCGGGGCGGGCCTTCCCGTAAGCGAGCCTTCCGGCAACATGGTGGTCGACATCGGCGGCGGCACTTCCGACGTGGCCGTCATCAGCCTGGGGGGGATCGTCTATTCGACCTCCGTCCGCGTGGCGGGCGACAAGATGGACGAGTCCATCATCCAGTACATCAAGCGCAAGTACAACCTCCTCATCGGCGAGACGACGGCCGAACAGATCAAGATCCGCATCGGCTCGGCCTACCCCGAAGAGGGCCTTCCCAACTCCATGGAGATCAAGGGGCGCGACCTGATCTCGGGCATTCCCAAGACTCTCGAAATCAGCAGCGAGGAAGTGCGCGAAGCGCTTGCCGAGCCCGTGGCGGCCATCGTGGACGCCATCCGGATTACGCTTGAACGCACGCCCCCGGAACTGGCCGCCGACATCGCCGACAAGGGGATCGTGCTGACGGGCGGCGGCGCCCTCCTCCACAACCTGGACCTCTGCATCCGCGAGGAGACGGCCCTTCCGGTCGTCGTGGCGGAAGACTCCCTCAAGGCGGTCGTTCTGGGCTCCGGCCGCGTCCTTGACGATCCAACGCTTCTCAAGCAAGTGACCTTCGCCGGCTAGCAGGGCCCGGCCGCCCCAACCCATGCGGGAGCTTTTCGAAAGACCCCCGGTGTTCCTGGCCGCCCTCCTGATCGCGGGGTTTTCCATTTTCCTGGCCAGCGTCCGTCGGCAGGACCACTCGGGCCCGGCTCAGGGGCTCGCCCTCACCGTCATCTCTTATCCCCAGATTCTTCTGGGGCGCACCGCCGGGGGCGTCGAGGGCCTCTGGTCCGGCTATCTCTATCTCGTGGGGCTCGTGGAACGGCAGGAGGCCCTCCGCCAGGAAAACGAGCGCCTTCGGGCCGAGCGGGCGAGGCTCCTCGAAATCGCGGAGGAAAACGCCCGGCT
Source organism: Bdellovibrionota bacterium (assembly GCA_040758475.1). Taxonomy (GTDB): domain Bacteria; phylum JAGRBM01; class JAGRBM01; order JAGRBM01; family JAGRBM01; genus JBFLVN01. The sequence continues at coordinate 852 of JBFLVN010000427.1, read as the reverse complement.
CCAGAAGCTTTTGGGATTCCAGGAACAAGAGCAGGGGACGCTCCTTGCGGCCCGGGTGGTGGCCGAGGCCCAGGGGCCTTCGGCCACCCTCACCATCGACCGGGGCTCGCGTGACGGAGTAACCCCCGACCTTGCCGTCGTCAGTTACGACGGCCTCGTGGGCCGCACGGCGGGGGTGGGGGTTCTTACGTCCCAGGTCGTTCTGGTGACCGATCCCCGGAGCCGCGTCCCCGTCCGCTCGCTCCACGGAAGGGCCCAGGGAATCCTGGGAGGCCGGGGGCCGGGGGCGCCCCTCTCGCTCGAACGGGTCCGGATTCACGAGGCCCTCTCGCCGGGTGAAGCCTTCGTGACGAGCGGCACGGGGTACATCTTCCCCCGGGGCATCCCCGTGGCCCGGGTCTCCGAAGTAACCCCCCTCAAGAAGGGCCTTCTCCACAAGGCGCTTGCCCAGCCGGAGGCCGATTTGACGCGCATCGAGGAAGTCCTCGTGATCCTTGCCCCGCCGGCTGAGGACCCGGACAGCTCCGAGGTGGCTCCGTGATCCTGGAAACCGGGTTCTCCTGGAACGGGGTTCTCCTCTACGCCCTCGTGGGGGTGCCCCTCACGCTCGCCCAGTACGCCCTCGCCTCGCGCTTCGGGTGGATCGTCCCGGACCTGGCTCTCATCCTGGTCGTCCACGCCGCGTTCTTCCGGGGGGCCCACGAGGCCGGCTGGATCGCGCTCCTTCTCGGGGCCCTGTGCGATCTGGCCAGTGGCGGGTTTTTTGGATACTTCATCGTCCTCCGGGTCGCCGTGCTGATCGGCGTCCGTATCGGGGCCAACTGGGTCCTCTCGGAAGCCCCGCTCTTCCAG
>JBFLVN010000426.1:0-2508 GCA_040758475.1 Bdellovibrionota bacterium | reverse complement strand
ACGGGGGTCTGGTGATGGAGCCCCCGGAAAGGGTGGCTCCGCAGGTAGCGTTCGAGCTGAAGGCCCCGCTCCTTGCCTGAAAGCCCAAGGTGAAGGTTATAGAGGACGAGCGTGCGCAGGTGCCCCTTGAGATAGACCCGCGCCCGGGCGTGGAGAACGCCCCGGTCCTTCCGGTTCCCGATGGTGAGGTCCATGTTCGTGACGTCGAAGAGCGGCCATCGGGAGAGGATCGCGTTCCCGTAGTGCCCTTCCCTCATCCGGTGGTTGGGCCCGTAGCAGCGGTGGCGCATTCCGAGGGCGTCCCCCAGGACGTCCACCTGCCGGTGGAACTGGGAACGCTTCGCCCCCTCATCGACCTCCTGGAGGAAAACGATGTCGGGCTTGTAATGGAGAAGGGTCTCGATCACCCGCGACGGCCGGTAGCTCCGGTCCACGCCGCCGATGCATTTGTGAATGTTCCACGTCACCAGGGTGAATTTCATGGCTGCGGATCCGCTCTTCCTTTACCTAACCATGCCTCGCGGCACCGGAAAGCTCTCTTTCTCTCCGGGAAAAGAACCAGATCGCCACGGCCCAAATTATCGGCGCAAGATTCATCGCAAATCCAACCAAATGCCCCTGAGCGCCGGGAGCGTGGAGAAAAGCCAGGAGGTGATTGAACCCGAAGAGAGCGGACCAGACCAGAAGGACCGGGACGGCGAGCCAAACGCCGGGCTCCTTGGAACGAAGGGAGCGGAAGATCAGGACGACCGCCCCCACGTTCCAGAGCCCGATCTCCCGCTGCCATCCGGGGCTGAGCCCCCAGGCCGTAACCTCGTTCATCCGCTCCTGGAGAAAAATTTGAAGGACGGCGGCCCACGCGGAAAAAAGCATCCACACGCCCGCCCAGATCCGAAAGTGCCACTCCCTTCCGCTCATTTCATCTTCTCCACCCCTTCTTTTTGAGAACCTATCCACGCCCCTGCCCCCCGGAAAGGACATCCGTCAGGGTGGGTGTCTCGATCCTTTCAAATTCTTCTGAAGAAATTATTGACGCCGCCATCACCCCCCTCGTAGGCTCTGCCGGGCCCCTTCCAGGGCAGCCCCCATCACCACCGGAGACGCCCCATGGAACCCGTCGAAGTTTCACGCGAAATCCTCGCCCCCCTGGAAAAGGTGTTCGCCCACTTCGTCAGTCCCTCCGAACGGGAACGGCTCACGCTCCACCAGGAACACGTCAAGGAATACCGGGAACTGGACCGGGGGGAAAAGCATCTCGCCTACGAGTTCGTCTTCCAATCCTACGGCTTTCGCTTCTGGGGGAAAGCCCGGGAGGAATTCGAGCCCTGCGCGAAGACCCGCATCTTCGTCGAAGCGGGGCCCCTCAAGGACGCGATCATCGATCTTCTCTTCGAGCCCACGGAAAAAGGAACCCTCGTCCGCCAGATTACGAACGTCCCCGAAAAAGCCCAGGGCCCCCTCCGGCGGCTCTTCGGCACCCAGCTAGTCTCCCGCGTGAGGGCGCTTACGGCCGTCCATCTCGACCAGCACGGACGGGATTTGGAAGGCCTCGAACCCAAGACCTACACAACGGCGGGCGAAGCCCGGGCGGCGGCGGCCATGGATTTCCTCCGGCTCGTGCGCGCTGTTTCAGCGCCCATGATTCTCTTCCCCCTCCTCGTGGGGGCCGCCCTTGCCGCCGGGGAAGGAACTTTTTCCGGCTGGCGCCTCGCCCTCACTTTGGCGGGCGGCCTCCTGGCCCTCTTCGCCGGGAACCTCACGAACGACATCTGGGACTTCGAGGGCGGCGCCGACCACGCGACCCTGGGGAGCGAGGAATCGCAAATGACTTCGAGCGGCGCCCTTCTTTCGGGCGGCCTCTCGAAACGCGGGGCATGGATTTTGACGGCGGGGCTTTTGGGCGGCGCGACGCTCTTCGGGGCGATCCTCACCCTGGATCGCCCCCTCGTTCCCTTCCTGGCCCTCGCGGGAGCGGCGGCGGCGATCCTCTATCAAGCCCCCCTCTTCCGGCTCTCCTACGTCGGGCGAGGGCTTGGCGAAATCTGCGTGTGGCTCGCTTTCGGACCCATCCCGGTGACGGGTGCCTACTACGTGCAAACGGGAATCATCACGAAAGAATCGTTCACCCTGGGCGCCATCGCGGGCCTGGGGGCGGCCCTCGTCCTCTACTGCCACCACTTCCTCCACTGGCGCTCCGACCGGGAGGCCGGAAAGATGAGCCCCATCGCGGCCATGGGTCCTGCCACCGGCGCGAAAGTGGGAATCCTTCTTTCGATTCTCTTTGCCGCGAGCCTTGCCGCGACACCCTGGCTTTTTGGCATTCCCGGATGGGCGGCCCTTTCGGGATTAATTCCCCTTCTGCTGATCCCCACCTTCCTGCGGGTGGCAAACCCGGAGGAAAAATCTACCCGCCGCGCCTGGCTCCTCGTCCAGCGAGCGGGCGCGGCCTTCGCCGCGAGCCTCACGCTCGTCAGTTATTCGCTTTGGAAATAAGCCCCAAAAAAGTGG
>JBFLVN010000425.1:0-2516 GCA_040758475.1 Bdellovibrionota bacterium | reverse complement strand
CCTCGCTCCCGAGCAACCCGGCTTCCCCGGCGTGTGGGTTCAAACCCGCCACGGCGATCTTGGGCTTTTTGACGCCGAAGTATTTTTTAAGCCACTCGTGGGTGAGGGTGGCGGCCAGCACGATCTTCTCTTTCGTAAGGACTTCCGGCACCTGGCGGAGGGGGACGTGGACCGTGGCCAGTGTGACGCGGAGTCTAGGCCCCGCGAGCATCATGGCGTGGCGGCGGGAAACGCCCGACCGCTCGGCCAGGATTTCCGTGTGTCCCTTGGCGGAAATCCCCGCCGCCGCAAACGCGCTCTTGGCGATAGGCGCCGTCACGAGGCCGGCGATTTTCTTTTCGAGCGCCAGATTGATTCCGGCGAGGAGGTAATCGTGGACTTCCTTCCCGAATTTCTTTCCTGGCTCTCCCTTTTTGATTTCCGAAAAGGGAATGTCCGAGAGGGAGATGCAGTAGAGCTTTTTCCGGACGGGCTTGGAAGGAAGCTCGCTGAAACCGATGGGAACGACTTCCAATCCTTTGGCAAAGCGCTCCGCCGCTTCTCCAAGAACCCCCGCATCTCCGAGTGCCACCGGAACGAACGGTTTTCCCTTCCACCCCGCCACCGCCCGCACGAGGATTTCGGGGCCGATCCCCTGCGGGTCGCCCATGGTGAGGCCAAGGCGGGGAGGGGATTTGGGCGAGGGGCTCATGCGGACTTCTCAAAATGAAAGGCAGGCAGGACAAATCGGAACTATTATAGCTTCCTCTCCACGTTCACTTTCTTTTCGAGTTCCTCGATCCAGCTCCGGAAGGCCTCTTCGGCGTGCTCGCGCCAGAGGATTTCGCGGATTTCGTCCCGGACTTTCTCGAAAAGCGGCGTATCGCCGCCCGTGCGCTCGACGGTCTGGACGAGGAAGAACCCCTGGGCCGTTTCGATGACGCCGCTCGACGCCCCGATCTTCTGGGAGAAGGCGGCTTTCTCGATCTCGGGGGCCAGCTCGCCACGGGCGAGGAACCCCACGTCGCCGCCGCCCTGGGCGTTTGGCCCCTCGCTGTGTTCCTTGGCGAGCTTCTCGAAGCTCTCGCCTTTCTTGAGGCGGGCGTGGATGTCCTGGATTTTCTTCTTCGTTTTGGCTTTTTCCTTGGCGTCTTCCGGGGCTTTCAGGAAGATGATCCGGAGGCGGGCCTGCTCGGGCCCGGCCTTGGCGTAATGCATCTCGTAATAGGCCATCTCGTCGGTTTCGCTCACGGCGACGCGCCCGGCAAGGGCCCGTTGTTCGACCCGGTTCCGGAGCATTCTCCTCCGCCATTCGTCCCGGTAGGAGCTCCACGTATAGCCCTGCCCCTCCGCTTCCTCCTGGAGCTGCTCCACTTTCATCTTTTGCTGCTTGGCGAAGGCTTCGATCTGGGCGTCGATTTCCTCGTCGCTCACGCGGACGCCGAGGCTCTTGGCCTGGGAGAGGATGAGCCGTTCCCGGATGAGTTCTTCGAGGATCTGGGGACGCTGGGCCGCGATCTGGGCGTCAAGGACGCGCTCCCGCTCCCGGGGGTCGGGGACGCTCGCCGCGATCTGGGCTTCCAGTTGGGGCCGCATGGTCTCGATGGTGTGGTCGAGTTCCGAAAGGAGGATGACCTCCTCGCCCACCACGGCCACGACCCGCTCGACGATCTCGGCGCGGGCGGAGGCGGAAGCGAAGAGAAGGATCGCGGCGGCGAGAAGCCCGCGGATCACGGTTGCCCGCCATCGCTGGAGAGAAGTTCCTCGTCGATCCATACCTGGGCTTTCCCCCGGAGTTCCTGCACCCACTTGCGGTAGGCCTCCGAGAGGCGCTCCCGTTCGAGGCGCGCGCGGATTTCCCCCCGGACTTCGTCGAAGGAGAGGGTCCGGGGAGGCCTTGTTTCCTCCACCTTGAAGAGGTGGAAGCCGTAGGGACTATGCACGATCTCCGAGACGTAGCCCACTGGAAGTTGGAAGACCACGCGGTCGAATTCGGCGGGCATGGTCCCGGCGGCGAAGAAGCCGAGGTCCCCGCCCTGGGCGGCCTCGGGGGCGGTCGAATACTGCCGGGCCAGTTCGGCGAAGTCGGCTTTTTTGCGGAGCTGCGCGCGGAGTTCCTCCGCCTGGGCTCCGGAACTCACGAGAATCTGCCGGGCGCGGACTTCCTTGGGGCGGGAAAAATCGGCGGCGTGGGCGTCGTAGTAGGCCTTGCAGGCCTCATCGTCCACTTCTTGCACCGCTCCACCCAGGGCCCGCTCGGCCGTCCGTTCGGAGAGGAGGCGGTTGCGGACGTCTTCTTCCCAGGCGGCTTTGTCCAGGCCCCGCTCGGAGAGGACTTTTTCGAACTGCGTGGGGGAATAACCGGAGGAAAGGAGCGCGAGCTGTTTTTCAACTTCTTCCGGGGGGACGGTGACGCTTAGGCGCTTGGCTTCGTGCTCGACGAGGATCTGTTCCGTGAGGCGCTCGGCGTAAGCCATGCGCTGCTCGATCCAGCGGCGGGAAGCGGGCGTGGGTTCTCCGAGCGAAGGGGCGATCCG
>JBFLVN010000424.1:0-2536 GCA_040758475.1 Bdellovibrionota bacterium | reverse complement strand
AGTCGTGCCGCGCACACCGGCGACGGCCGTGGGCGTGTGGATTTCGAAGCGCGACTTGCTCGCGTTCAGATACTTGCTGACGACGGCACGGACTTTCCCGCGAAAGAGATTCAAAAGGCTCTTGCGCTCGCCCTTGGCCGGGTCGTAGACCTGCTCGTCGATCCGGAGTTTGCTCTGTTCGCTAAGCGTCAGGACGCTTGAATCGCTAAGAAGAATGCGGGCCCGCCCGTTGGCCCCCGTCTCGATTACGTCATCAGGAAAAACATCCATCCAACGTCGGGCGGAGCGGGCGCCCACGTCGCCAAGGCGCCGGACTTCGACCTGTCCCTGAACGTGGGTGATCTTGCCAGCAGCCCCGCCAGCCCAGGAGGAAAGGGGGTAAAAGGCCAAGGCAGCGACAAAGAGCGCCACCGCAACTCGTTGAAATTGTTGGAACATCCGAGGAAATCCCCCGTCAAACCGCCCCGCTTGGCATGCCACCAAGTATAAAAGACCCTATCCCAACCGCCCACCTGCGGTCTGTGACAAATTTCACCGTTACAAACGTTTAAAAGTCCGCCCGAATCCCCAATGAAATCACATGCTTATCGTAGGATAACACGGTAGACGAAACGTCAACGCTCGAGAAATTGTGGTCCCAGAAATATTTCAGCAACGCCCAATATTCGACCCCCTTCTCCTTGTGAAGCTGGTACCTTCCACCCAAATTAAAATTAATAATCCAATCTTTCCGTTGTTCCGGCAATGGGTCGCCATCTGAGCTTGGCGAATCAAAGTAGTTTTCGTGGCGAACTACCAACCCGCCTTCACCAATGAGCAAGTCGTCGATCTTCAAATCCCCATCGACACCGATTTCCCCGCTAAAATAAGAAAAATCAGCGTCTTTGGCTTTCCGGTATGCCCCCGTAAAAAATGCGTTCAGGGTGAAATCCTTTTCCCGCATGAAGTCAAAATTCATGATTTCCATCAACGTAACTCGGATATTATGCGAATTACGGTCGGATTGAGGGGCACTCCCGGTCACCTGATCCGTGTAACTCGAATTGATATAGCTGCCCGCCAGCGAAAACGCATACCGTTCATTGTGCTTCCACAACAAACGAAGGCCCGGCTCAAGGTCTTTACTAAAAGGCCCTTCATCTCCAAAACCGAGCTGGTAATTGGAATTACGCGGAGACGTGAATTTGCCGTAATAAACGACGCGGATGAGCCCGAAAGGCGTGATCGAAGCAGGATCCGGGCCGATCCGGAAACCGACCGGCGACAGAACCCCTCCCTGGAAAGAGAACAACTGGACGTGTTTTACCAGATAATCATAGGCGAATGTCGCATCCGCGGAGGTCATTACCGCCCAATCAGTTTTTCTCAACAACTCCGCGTCCAAATGACCCGCAAGGACATTGCGGATACCATCCTCTTTGCCCGGCAGACTTGAACTTGGCGCCGGCTGACCATCGGGCAAAAGAGTCGTGTTGCTATCGTATTCAACCGCCAATTGGAGGTAGGCTTTCCATTTTCTAGCGCCCTCCTTTTCCTCTTCTTCCGGCTGTGATTCCGGCACCCGCGTCAGCCTTCCCCGGTTCGAGAGGATCACGTCGAGCAGGTCTTCCGAGGGTTTTACGTAGTCCGTTCCTCGGCCTTCCCGCTGGGCGACCTGAAGGTGTTTTTCCGCCTCGTCGTAGCGCTTCAAGTAATAAAGGGCCTGGCCCCAGTAGTAATGGTTGGCCACGTACTTGGTCGTCCCTTCCTTGTCCGCTTTTTCAAACCACGGGAGGGCCTTTTCGTAATCCTTTTTGACCACCTGGAGATAACCAAGGAAGTGGTACCCGTCGGGGTTGCCAGCGGCGGCGGAAAGTTCCGCTTCCTTCATGGCGCCATCGAAATTGTCCTGTTTGAACAGAATCCGCGACCGGACGAGGTGGACACCCCGAGTTTCGCCCGCCTTGTCGAGAGCCTTCAAGGCGAGTTCGTAGCGCTTGAGTCCCTCGAACACCTGGGCGAAAAGGAGCTGGGCCTCTTGATCATTGGGCTTTCTTTTCAAATAGGCCTGGAGCATCTTGCCCGCGTTGTTGTACTCCCGGTCGGAGAGAAGCACCTGGACGCGGAGTTTGACGGCTTCGGCGGAAAGCTGGAGGCGGGCGGAAGCCCCCTCCACGGGTGGAGGGGCGGCCGTAGCGGGCGCTTGGGGCGCGGGTTCGGCGGCCTTGGGTGGAGGAGCAGGGGCGGCGGGCGGCTCGCCCACTTCCCCCACCTCGTCCAGGCTCGGAATAGAACCCTGGGCGCGGACGGCGAGCGGCGCTCCCGCAATAAAAACGGCCGAAATGAAAATGCAGGAAAAACCCCGGCGAAGCGTCCCCAGGCTCCGCCCGGTCATCGATGCACGCATCCGTTCTAACCTTCCCCCCGGCCAGCCGGAACCCCAGTAATCCCGGGGTCTTAGCATCGTTTGGTAGCCCTATTGGTAACTCCCGGGGGCGTAGGAGGTCAACGGGGAACCCAAGGAGCCTTCAACCTGCCCCTCTCCCCCTGGGAGAGG
>JBFLVN010000423.1:0-2542 GCA_040758475.1 Bdellovibrionota bacterium | reverse complement strand
AGCGGCGCCGGGAAGAACAGAAGCGCAAGGAAGAAGAAAAAGCGGCCAAGGCCCAGGCGGCCGCCGCGAAAGCCGCCGCCGGGCGTTGTCCGGAAGGAATGGTCGAAATCGCGGGCGGCGCTTTCCCGATGGGGAGCGCCGGAAACGATTCGGCGCGGGACACCTGGGAGAAAAAGCTCGAACCCACGGACGTGAAGACGTTCTGCATCGACCAGTACGAGTTTCCGGGCAAGAAGGGCGAAGCCCCGCGCGCCGGCGTGACGTGGGAGCAGGCCCGGGCGCTTTGCTCGGGGCGCGGGAAGCGCCTGTGCACAGAAGCGGAGTGGGAGAAGGCCTGCAAGGGGGCCGCGGGGGGACGCTACCCCTACGGGAACCAGTACGACGGCGGCTCCTGCAACACGAAGGGGGCCGGGCGCCAGCTCTCGCCCAGCGGCTCGTTCGCGGGCTGCAAGAGCGATTACAACGTCTTCGACATGAGCGGAAACGTGAAGGAATGGACGTCGAGCGATTGGTCCGACGTCGTGCAGGACAAGGCCGTCCGTGGGGGGAGCTACTCCCGGCCCGATTGGGCTACCCGGTGCGCCTTCCGGGAGAATATCCGCCCCGACCAGAGCGATTCCCAGATCGGTTTTCGTTGTTGCCAGTGACCCGCGTTTAAGGCCATCCTTTCCCCATCATGCGATTTCCCGGATTTCCCCGGACGTTGGGGGCGGCGTCTTTGGCGGCCCTCTTTTTTCTCGCGGAGGCCGCTTCCGGCGCCCTTGCCGCGGAGATGGCCGTCGTCATTTCCACCGATACTTCGCGCCCCGAGGCCGTCGTCCAGGGGCTCGCCAAGGAATTAGCGGGGCACCAGTTAAAAGAGTTCCGGCTCGGAGAGAGCGAGGAGGGGTGGGGCGCCCTGGCCGACCAGATCGAAAGCACGAAACCCGCCCTCGTTTTTTCCGTGGGAAGCCAGGCGGCCCAGTTCGTCCGCAACCGCCTGCGGGATTTTCCCGCCGTTTTCACCTCGGCCGTCGATTCCCCCGCGGCGGGTCTCCATTCGAGCAACATGACGGGCGTGAACGCGGATCTGGCTCCCGAACGCCGCCTCGCCCTTCTGAAAGATCTCTACCCGGGCGTCCGGCGCATCGGCGTCGTCTACAACCCGGCCAACAGCGCCTTTACCGTCATGCGGAGCCAAGAGGCCGCGCAGGCCCTTGGTCTTGAAATCGTCGCCGCCAAGATCGACATCCAGCAGGACGTCCCCCGCGCCATGCAGGCCATCCGGGGGCAGATCGACCTCCTGTGGATGATCCGCGATCCCGTTCTTCTCGACCCCACCTCGCTCCGGGAAGTCCTCAAGTTCTCGCTCATCGAGAACGTCCCGCTCCTCGCCTTTTCGAACTCGGTCGTTCAGGCGGGGGGGCTCCTCGCCATCGTTCCTTTGGAAGAGGATATGGGCCGCCAGGCCGCTCGGATCGCGAAGGAAATCCTCGCCGGAAAGCGCCCCGGCCAGATCGAGCCCCTCTGGCCCGAACGCTACGAGATCACCCTGAACCTCCGGACGGCCAAGAAGATCGGGCGCCTCGAAGACATCGCCATCAACATCCTCGTTTATGCGGCCGAGCAGAAGCAGGAAATCCGGGTTTTCCGCTGAGACACGTGGCCCCTTTTTGTTTCACGGCCCCTTGAAACCGCTTGGCTCTCCCGATTTCCCGGGATAAGAACCTCGCCCGGTCCCGGTGGTGGGGCCCCGAAGGAGGAAGAGAGCAATGGCTATTACATCCAGCATGTCGCCCGACCAGGTGCGGGCCGAACTCGGGAAGATCAGCCCGAACGACAACAACGCCCTGCGGGAGATCGCCAAGGATGCGAGCCCCAAGCAGGTCTACGAGGTGATCATGCCGTTCATGTTCGAGAAGCGCGGCGAAGAAGTGAAGGCCGTCCTCGCCCAGGTGAACGGCTCCGTCCTGTGGGACATCACCGGGGATGGCGGCGGCAAGTGGGCCATGGTGTTCGACGGCTCGGGCGCCTTCAAGGTCCACGCTGGCGACAAGCCCGACGCCTCCGCCACGATCCAGCTCTCCTACGAGAACTGGAAGCTCATGCAGTCGGGCGCCATGCCCCCGCAGCAGCTCTTCATGAGCGGCCAGATGATGGTGACCGGCGACATGAGCATCATCATGCAGCTCCAGGGCGCGCTGCCGCAGTAACTCTATCTTTTGCGTTTCAAACGCAAGCGCCCCGCCCGAAAAGGCGGGGCGTTTTGTTATAAGAGCCTTGATGCCGCGTACAGGGGCGCGGGAAACCTCTCTTACTTTTCTTTTGAGTTATGGAGTATTCTTGTATCCATGAGCCGGACGATCAAAGCGATCTACGAGGACGGGGTGCTAAAGCCCTTAGAGCCCCTTCACCTCGCCGAACATGCTGAAACGTATGTGACGGTGCAGGAGGAACCCTCGCGCGCCGCGCAGGACGAGGGTGCCGTTCAGACGCTGGCCGATTTCCCCGAATATACCGGGCCTCTTCCGCGGCCGTTTTATTCCGTCGCGTGTGGCGAGAG
>JBFLVN010000422.1:0-2567 GCA_040758475.1 Bdellovibrionota bacterium | reverse complement strand
CCCGCTACCAATGGGTCCAGGTGGGCGAACGGAACGAAGCCCTGGACGTTCGCGCCTATAACATCTGCGGCTATCACATCCTGGCGCCCCAATCGTGGATTCATAAACTCTCGGAGAATCTCAAAGCCCAGGCCGCCCGCGTGGCCCAGGGGCTCCCCCCGCCGGCCCCGAAGCCCGCCGGACCCCGGATCGTGAAGTCCCCCTATCTCGGAGATTAGACGCCGGCCCCCGGTCGTAGTCAGGCTTTTGGAACCGGAACCTTTCCGGAAGCCATGGCCACGACCGCCGAAAGAATCGCCGCCCTCGAAGAAGCCATCGCCAGCGGCGAGCTTCGCGTGACGTACGACGGGAAGACCGTCGAATACCGCTCCATTTCGGAACTCCAGGCCGCGCTGGCTTACTGGCAAAACAAGGAAGCTTCCGAAACCGCCACGCCCCGCCACCGGCAGACCGTCGTCACGACGGGGAAGGGTTACTAACGTGCCGACCATCGGCAAGAGCCTCCGCCTGATGGCCGGTTACGCGGCCCTGGGAATCCTGCGCGGGGCGGCGCGGGCCGTCGAAAGCGGCATGAAGGCTTCCGCGGCGGCGGAGCCCCATTACGACTACACGGGAAATTCCAAGCGGTCCCAGTCGTGGGCGCCCTCGAATCCCTCCATCGGAGCGCTCCTTTTCGGATCGGGCGCACGGCTTCGCTCCCAAAGCCGGGACCTCATCCGCCGCAACGGCTGGGCGCGGAACGGGAAGCGCTCCTTCGTCGGGAACGCGATCGGCCTGGGCATCAAGCCCCGGAGCGTGGCCAAGGATGAGAAATTCCGCGAAGCGGCCATGGCACTCTGGCTCCGGTGGACTGACGAAGCCGACGCGGACGGGACGCTGGATTATTACGGGCTCCAGGCCCTCGTGGCGGGCGCCGTGTTCGAGGCCGGGGAATGCTTCGTCCGTTTCCGCACGCGGCGGATCGAAGACGGCCTTTCGGTCCCCTTCCAGCTCCAAGTCCTCGAATCGGAAATGCTGCCCCTCGAAAAGAACGAAGTCCTGCCCAGCGGCAACGAAATCCGGGCGGGAATCGAATTCAATCAGATCGGAAAGCGGGTGGCCTATCACTTCTGGAAGCGCCATCCGGGGGACAATCACTTCTTCCCTTTCGGCGCCTTCGAAACCGTCCGCGTGCCGGCTTCCGAAGTCCTGCACGTCTACGAAGTGACGCGGCCCGGCCAGATCCGGGGCGAGCCGAAGACCGCGGCGGCGCTGGCCACCCTGCGGGAACTCGAACAGTACGAAGACGCCGAACTTCTCCGGAAGAAATTACAGAATTTCTTCATGGCCTTCGTCACCCGGATCAACAAGGACGCGAACGTCTTGAACGAACCGGTGACGCCCGATGGGAAAATCGATCACACGGGCGGCCAATCCAGCGTAGCCATGGTCCCGGGCGTGGTCCAATACCTCGACCAGAACGAAGACATGAAGTTTTCGGAGCCGCCCCATGCCACTCCCGGAGAGATCGATTTCCTCAAGCAAAAGCTCCATCTCGTGGCGGCGGCCATGGGAACCACGTACGAAAACCTCACGGGCGACCTGGCCGGAGTCACGTTCTCCAGCATTCGGGCGGGGCTGATCGAGTTCCGCCGGGTGCTGGAGCAATTCCAGCATTTCGTCATCGCCTTCCAGTTCTGCCGTCCAGTGTGGATCCGCTGGATGGACCTCGCCGTTCTCTCGGACGCCCTCGAAGCGAAGGGCTATGAGGAAAACCCCTACGACTTTCAGCAGGTCGAATGGATCGCGCCCAAGTGGTCCTACGTCAATCCGATCGATGACGTGAAAGCGGACGTGATCGCCACCCGCGCCGGGTTCAAGAGCCGGGCCCGCGTCCAGAGCGAGGCGGGAGAGGATCCCGAGCAGCTCGACCGGGAAATCGATCGCTGCAACAAGCGGGCGGACCAGCTCGAACTCGTATTCGATTCCGACGCCCGCCGAACGAGCGCCGCCGGCGTGGGGCAGATCGTAGGCGGTGGCCAGTCCCAGAGAGATCCGGAAACCGGAGAGGAGACCCCCCGTGAACGAAGCGCCGCGTAAGATCGGACTGGCCGAAATCCAATCCCGGATGATCGGGGTTCCGCTTCTCATGGAGAGGCGGAAGATGGACGTGATCCTGAAAATCTTCGCGCCCCGGATGGGCTTCCAGGTGGACCCCGCCCAATTCGACGGCCCCGCGTACGACGCCGCCAAGCCCGTCCGCATGGCGACCCAGAAACCCCGCCCCGGCCAGAACGCCGTCATGGTGGGCGTGATCGATATTTTCGGGACCCTCACCCAGCGGAACACGGGCCTGGACGCCTTCTCGGGCCTTACGAGCTACGAATCGCTGTCCAGGGAATTCAACGCCCTGCTCAAGGATCCGGCCATCGGCGCGATCGTTCTGAACGTGGATTCCCCCGGCGGCGAAGTGGCCGGTGCCTTCGATCTGGCCGATGAAATCTTCCAGGCCCGCGGGAAGAAACCCATCCTGGCCTTCGCCCACGATCTGGCGGCGAGCGCGGCCTATCTCCTGGCCAGTTCCGCCG
>JBFLVN010000421.1:0-2586 GCA_040758475.1 Bdellovibrionota bacterium | reverse complement strand
AGTTCTGGCTTGGCCGGGGGTGAACCAGAACCCCTCCCCTTCAGACATGGCCCGCGCGGATGGGCTGCCGCAAACGAGCCAAGCTTCGCAACTTACGCCGCGTCCCGCTCCTTCGAAGCGGGCGCGCCCGTCTCAAGTTCGACCAGGTAGTGGTCGTTCGTGCAGCTCTCCCGGAGAATCTGGAAGCGTCCTTGCACGCCGCCTTCCATCTGGAAGCGGCCCATCTGGCCGTTGGCCTCGAAATCCGGGACCACTTCCCGGCGGAGCGCCATCCGCAAGGCGCTCGCGATGGCCGCGCGGCGGGCCTGGGTTTCGCCGCCGCTCACGGGGGCAAGCCCCACGCCGTGGGCGCGCGGCGCGCGCTCTTCGAGGAGATTGGAATGGGCCATGACGACGCAGAGGGCGACCAGTCCGACGGTAAGGGTTGCCAAGACTACGGTTGAAATCATGATGCCTGCTCCTGTTCCGGCGGCTCTTTTCCCGGCCGCCTTCTTGAGAACCACATCCCGCCAGGGATTCCCTTGACTCTTTCTACGCCCAGGATACGGCCGCGGATGAAACGGGGGCGTGCGTAAAATCACAGGAGGGGCGAAAGGAGTGGGAGGAAATGTAAAGGGCTGTGAAGGAAGGATGCCCCGAAGTAAGCGCCCGTAACGGGCGGCGAAGAAAGAAAATGACGCGCCCGCTAAGGGGATTATCTCCACGCCGTTGCTATGCGCGCGGGCTATTCCATTTTGGAGCAGCGGTGGATGCTTTACAGGGTTTTCATCGGAGAACGGCGGAGAACCGCGCGCAAACAGGCCGATTCTGCGCTCTCTTCAGGGCGCCAAGGGATCAGCCCTTCCCCGCGGAAGCCAGCGACCGGAGGGCCGTCTTGTATTTTTCGGCCGGTTCCCAGGCGAGCGCCCGGTTCCGGCCCGCGTGCTTGGCCTTGTAAAGGGCCTTGTCGGCCGCGTCGATGAGCGCCCCCTTGGCGGCGGCGTGCTCGGGATAAGCGGCGACCCCCATGGAGATCGTGATGGAGAGTTCGTGCCCCTGTTCCCGAAGGGCCGTGCGCTCGATCTTCTTGCGGATGCGCTCGCAGACTTCAAGGCCCTTGCGAAGGGGCGTCTCGGGAAGCACCAGGACGAACTCTTCCCCTCCGTAACGCGCCACCACGTCGATGTCCCGGAGGCCCGTCGAGAGGAGCTTGGCCAAATGGCGGAGGACGGCGTCCCCTACCGGATGGCCGTAGGTGTCGTTGAACTTCTTGAAATGATCGATGTCGGTTAGCGCCAGGCACAGGGGCGCCCCCGTCCGCTGGGCGCGCCGAAGCTCCGCGTCCAGGCGTTCCTGAAAACTCCGGTGGTTCAAAAGCCCCGTAAGGCCGTCCCGGGTCGCCAGGGTTTCCATCCGCTCGAAGAGGCGGGCGTTTAGGAGAACCGATCCGGCCTGGCGCCCCAGGAGTTCGAGGAGGCGGAGTTCAAAGGCTCCAAGGCGCCGTTCCTTCCGGGAAGCCAGGACGAGGCACCCGAGGACTCCCTCTTGGGAACCCGACGGCAAGGGGACGACCACGCCCGACTCGAAGGCCGGGAGCTTTTCCTTGGGGGAGAGGAGCGGCCCCGTGTCGCTCACGGCCCTGTGAGCGAGGTGGAGGGTCTGGCCCGTTTCAAGGACCCAGGACGCCCGGCTCGACTTGGCGGCGACCGGGCAGCCTTCCAAATCCTCTGCGCCGAGTCCCCGAGCCACGCGGACGCTCGCGCCCCCGGCCTCGGCGTTTCGGACCACGACGGCCCCCAGGTCGAAGGAGACGATCTTCCCGGCCGATTCGAGAAGCGCCGCGCAAAGTTCCTCCGCCCGGAGTGATCCCGAAAGCACGGCCGAAAAGCCGTAGAGTCCTTCGAACTCCCGTTTCTCTTCCCGGACCCGGCGAAGCGTTCTCGCGCCCGAGAGGATTTCGCTTACCTGCCCGGCGGCGAGTTCAAAGATCTTGAGGTGTTCTTCCGTAAGGGCCTCTTCCACCGGGGCGTCGGCGCACAGGACGCCCCCCACCACGTCGCCGCCCGTCCCCGCGGCCGAAAGGACGGGGACGGCCAGGAAGCTCCCCACGTCCTGGCGGCTCCGGTAATAGGGAAGGCGCTGGCGGACGGAATCGAATCTCTTTTGAAGCACGGGCGCCCCGTTCTCGAACACCCAGCCGATAAAGCCCTGCCCCGCTGCGACGCGGTGGTCCAAATCGAGTTCCTGGCTCGAAAGGGCTTCCCGGAGGCGCAGGTGCTCCCCCTCGCCGTCCCGTACGTAGAGGGCGCAGGTGCGGCACGGGGCCATGGCGGAGAGGCGCGTAAGGAGCGAAACAAAGCTCTTTTCCAAATCCCGGGCGATGCCGCCCAGGTCCCCCTCGATAGCCCGGGCGAGTTCGGGCCCCGTGCCCGTCACGGGGGCGGCCGCAGAGCCTTCCGCCGGCAAGTCCCCCACCGCGCCCGCGTGGCGGAGGTCGTCCCGGTCGGACCGGAGGTGCCGCACGAGGCTCTCAAGGCGCCTGCGGCGGCTCCGCTCCCAGCCGATCAAAGCCCCCACGCCGACCGAAAAAAGGACGTAGAAGACCTC
>JBFLVN010000420.1:0-2591 GCA_040758475.1 Bdellovibrionota bacterium | reverse complement strand
AGGGCCCTCTCCCGCCGCTCCGCGGCACCCTCTCCCAAAGGGAGAGGGGCATCAGGGGACGGTTTTTAAAATCCCTAGCTTGCGCTCTTGGCCTGGGCGCCGGCGGCCTTGCGGTCGTCCATGGTGAGGCGGATCCGGTGGCGGACGAGCGGCATTTCGTGCTGGAGCTGGTCGAGCTTGCGGGCGTCGAGAACCAGGAGGTCCGCCGCCGTGTCGGCCACGGCCGCGTAACGCCTCAAGGGTTCGGGCCCGAGCTGCACGTTCTTCCCGAAGAACCCGCCCGCCTTCACGAGGAGCGGCCGGCCGCGCTCGTCCTTGAGCATCTTGCCGCGCTCGTAGAGCCGCACGGCGCCCTTCTTCACGATGAAGATGTTCCTCGCGCCCGAGACTTCGTTCTCCCGGACGATCTGCTCGCCCTTCTTGTAGGAGCGGGACTCGGATTCGAGGGTGATCCGGTGGGTGGCGCGGGCGTCCAGGCCCGCGAAGAGTTCGACTTCCTGGATGTACTGCCGGTCGCGCCAGAGCCGCGAGAACGCTTCGCGCAGGTTGTTGGCGGTGACGAAATCCATGAAGAGGGCGCCCGGAAGTTCGAAGAGGGTCGAGGGGCCGGCGGCTTTTACGGTGGCCGTCCGTTCGGTCCCCTGGAGGATGGCGATCTCGCCGAAGAAATCACCCCGCGCCAGGGTCGTCACCTTCTGACCGTGGGACCAGACGTCCAGGTTCCCGGCCAGGACGAAGTAGAACGTATCGCCCTTGGTCCCTTCCTCCACGACCACTTCGCCCGGCGCCACTTCGCGAAGGCGCCCGCGGGCCATGAGGACGTCGATCCAGGTGCGGTCCTTCACGTCGAAGAGCTGGAGGGCTTCGAGGATCGCCTGGGCGTGGTAGGGATGAACGGGCTGGGCCGGGACGATTTCCACCGTCTCGCCGCTCTTGGCGACGTGGGTGTTGGGCCCGAGCGAGCCGTCGAAGGAGGAGCGATGCGTAATGCAAATCCGAAGCTCCGAATTGGCGAAGTCCTGGGGCTCCATGTGGATGGCCCCGCCGCCGCCGTCCAAAACGCAGAGGTCCCAGCTGCGGCGCAGGAACTCGCGAAGCTGCTGGTCCCGCTCCGGAGTCAGGAAACCCTTGGCCTTCATGTCATCCAGGCCCTTGAAGTGGAGCGTGTCGCCCGAGAAGTAAACCCGGTGCGGCATCCCCGTCTTGTCCTGGACGGCGATCTCGGCGCCGAAGGCCGGGATCGAGTGGACCCCGTAGCGGAAGTTGAACTCGGCCCCGTAGAGCTTCGTGGGCCTTCCGCACTGGATTTCGGTGAAATCGACGTACTCCCGGACCTGATCGGGGCTCTCGCCCACGATGGCCCCCATCTTGATGAGGAAGCATTCGAAAATTTCCCGGGTCGTGATGACGCGGGGTTTCTGGCGGTCGAGGAGGAATTCGAGGAAGGAGCAGTGGTCGTCATGGACGTGCGTCAAAATGATCGCCTGCACCGCCTCGCGCGGGACGCCGCGGGCCTTGAGCTGCTCCCCCGCGAAGGGGGCGCAATCCCAGAGGACGCCCACGCCGTTGATCCAGAGGAGGTAGCAGGTCGTGGGATGGCTTGGGTCAAAGCCGTTCGAAGCGCCAAGGAGCGTGATCGAGAAATTGCTCGGCAGGCACGGCGAGCGGCTCATGGGGATTTCGTACGGCGGCGCGACCTTCCCGTCCTTGGGAATGACGATCGTCTCCACGATGTTCCGGGAGTTTTCTTCCCCGAGCACGGCGAAGCGGTCATTCCCCAGGCGCCGGACGTAGAGGGCCTCTTCCCCTTCGGCGTGGAGGAGGGCCGTTCCCGTCTGGTCGTAGGTCACGAAGTCGATCATGTCGTCGATCTGGAGGATGTGGCCGTCCTTGTCCTTGAGGGCGAGGTAATCCAAATCGACGCGGAGCGTCTCGCGGACATTCTTGTTGATCTTCCAGTGCTTCATCTCGGCGTCCGTGGGGCCGAGCAGCGTCACGCGGAGCATCTCCCGCATCCGGTCGCAGGCGGCCTTCGTCCCGATGACGCGGTACTTGCGCCCCTGGGAGAGCCCGCCCTGGATGAAAAGGAAGTGATAGAAGGGGAATTCGAGCGCCACGAGGGAGACGCCGCCGTGGTGGGTCGTGTCCGGAAGAACGACGCACTCCGGCACCGGGAGCTTCTTCGAGAGGACGGTCTTGAGGATTTCGCTCGGGCAGCCGAAGATGGCGCTGAAGGAGCCGCGCTGCAAATGAACGCAGCCCGTTTGAACGGGGGAGATTTCCATAAGCCCAATCCTTTCTGTCCGCTTCCCCGCGGCCGCCGGCGGCTTATCAAACCGCTGACCGGCCGGGTCCCTACTTGGCCCCTTTTCAGGGGAAATTTCGGGACAGAGGGAACACCGGAAAACCCGCCTTTCTCCAGGGCCGGATTGCGCCTACTTCATTCGGCGAAGCCCGGAGACTCTGGGGCGTGCGCCCGGCTAAACTCCAAAACGGAGGTCCGGAAAATCTTCCCGGACCACCGGTTATTGGGACAGAACCACCAAAACCAATGGTGAAATTTTGCCAAATCCCGGGCGCCGTGTCAATGA
>JBFLVN010000419.1:0-2593 GCA_040758475.1 Bdellovibrionota bacterium | reverse complement strand
CCGGAAAATTCACAGGGGCGGTTCGCGAACCGCCCCTGCCGGACACCCTCGGACGGCGGTGGAAATTTGCCCGAAAAAACGATGATCAGCTTGATCATCTTCCCCACGAAAAAAGCTTGGCACTCTTGGCACCCTTAAAGGTTTCGGGGATTTTAATGGCTTTTACGGCCTCATCGGCCGTGCCAAAGGCCGCCGGGAGGATGGCCCCCTTGGCACGGGGCCCAAAGAAGTTGGCACTCTTCCCGGTCGCGAAAAAAACGATGATCGCCTTGGCGCTTTCGGCGGTTCCAGACGGTTTTACGGGGAGTTCGGGCCGATCACGGGCCGCAAAGATAATCGTTGCGATCTTCTTCCAGGAACGCCAAAAAAACTTGGCACTGTTGGCACTCTTCTCGGTGGCGCGTCCGCGATGGACGGTTTTGGACAAGGGTGGAATTTTTCCCGGGGAAAATGATGATCACCTTGCCAGCGGGTGGGCTGAGGGCGTTTTATCGGCTAGGGTGGAATCCTCAATCCGGGCGGTACCCGCCCGTTCACACAACCCAAAGGGGGAGTTCTCATGTTGAGACACAAGCTCGCTACGTGTTTGCTGGGTGTTCTCTGTCTGCTCACGGTTGCCAGTTGTGGCGATGATTCGGGTGGAATCCCGGCCCAGTACGCCGCTTGGCTAAAGCAGTTGCAAGAAATGGAAGGAGACATTCAGGACGAAGGGGCGGAGGATTTTCTGATTCCCCTTTCGCTCCTCCAGGGTGCCCCCGAATTGCTGGTCGATGAATCCGAAGGGCCTGTCTCCCTGGGCGCCACCGTTCGCGGGAGTGGCCCCGTGGATTTAGGGGCCGGCGGCTGGGTTTTCGGCCTTTGGTCCGTCCACCAGGAAACGGTGTTTACGGGGACGATTCTCGTTGGGTTCCGGGACGGGGATACCACGGAGGCCCTCGTCGTCCTCACCCGTGGGCGGTACGACGGCGATCATGAGATCGACCTGGCAGTCTACGTGGACGATTTGGACGCGGACGATCTTTCCGGCCACGTGGCCTATGGGCCTACTTCGGGAACCCTGAGCATCGCTGGTACGGACGAAGAGCCGGAACTCGTTTTCGACCGATGCCCCGCCCGGTCACCCGGCCTTCGCCTCGAACGGGCCGGAACGACGTTCCAGCTCTCGGGCCTCCTGTTGGAAGGGGGGAGCCTCGCCGACGACGTCCAGATCACGTTCCCGGCGGCGGGTTTCGCCGATCCGGCGATCCTGAACATCTTCACTTACCGCCTTTGCAACGACGCCGATTTCCTGGTCGCGGTCGATGATTTCCCCTTTGGCGAAGGGGATGGGTTCCGCGACATGGAAGATGTGTTCGATTTCGGCTTGGACTTTTGTTTTGAGATGGGGCCTTGTGATGGCGATCTTTCGAACGACCGGCAGGTTATTGATATCCCGGTTACTGGTGCCACGGATGATACTTCCTACGAGATCAATATCATTGACGCGGCGGCTTATCTCTCTGGAGTAGAGGAACCCTCGGAAACTTTCAGTTTCTATTGCGATGCCGGCGCCGGGTGCGATACGGCCGCCGAGGTGGAGGCCGGCCTCATCGCCGCCATCAATGATCCCGCGGAGGGCTCCCGCCTCGTAACGGCTTCCCAGGGGGAGAGCATCGTGCTTACCGCCAATTCCGGCGGATGGCCGATTTTCGTGGATTTCGGCGGATCTCCTGATCTCGGAGAACCTTCAACACTGACCCCTGCCGGATTCGATCTCCAAGCCCTCAACTGGGTGCTGGCCAATCAGCAGTTCTTTTTCCTGATCGCTCAATTAGAGGGAGCGCCTTTGCCCGACGATTTGCTGGCGGCCCTTCCCGAAGATCCGCTCCCCAATCAAGGGGCCAGCTTGGACGGCCACCTCTCGCTCGGGTGCAACAACTATCCGGACGGCCGGGCCGATGGGACGGTCCATTACGACGTGGCTTCCCAAGAGGGCGGTCCTTTCCTCTGGCTCGCCGCCGGTATCCAGCTCGAGATGGACTACAACAACTGCGAAATCCAGCTTTCGGATGGAGAGCCGTTCGGCCTGACGGGCCGGCCGACTTTCATCCTGGACGGCCATTTCATCCAGACAGCCGAATTTGATGGATTTCCCGGCGAAGGGACGTTCATCCTCCCGATCGGGATGCGCGCGACGGGGAGCGGGTTCCTCTCCAATACCGCTCCCGATCCGAGCGAGGGGGACACGGAGGACGATGCGGTGGCCATCTGGGTATCGACGGACGACGGTCCCTTGGACGTGAACGTCGATACCCGGCTCAACATGTTCATTAATTTTGATGTCGAAGAGGTATTGGCCTTTGCCGACGGCGGCCTCTGTACCGGGAGTCCCGTCAGCCGCAATTTCGATTTCCAGCCCAACGATTCCTGCGTGGAGGCGGGACCGCCCAATTACTACGCGGCTCCGATGACGATGGTTTTGCTTGCGGATTGCTCTCTGAATCCTTTGGGCGGTGGCCTCGCAAACCCCATGACCACCCTGGCCCTGGCCGTGGGCGGCCTCTTCGTGGCCCATCGGCGGCGCCGCAAGGTCCGGTAGTTTCTGGTTTCCGAA
>JBFLVN010000418.1:0-2600 GCA_040758475.1 Bdellovibrionota bacterium | reverse complement strand
GCGTCCGCTGGGACCAGCCCGGCTCGGCCTCCCCCTCCCTGCCGATGCGGGGAGGGGTTGGAAATTGAGGGTCTTACCCAGATGACCCAGGTACCCCAGATTTCTGTGATTTTCTCCCGCCCTATTCTGGAATCGGAAAGCTATCCCACCGCTTTTTCCACCCTCTGCACCACTGCTCGCGCTTCTTCCAGCGCGGCCCGGCGGTCGAGCCGGGGCGGAGAAGGGGCGTCGTCTTCGTATCGAAGCTGGAGGGCGAAGGGGGTGTACCGGGCAAGGCCGCGGAGCGCCGCCACGTCCTCCCCCAGTTTGGCGAGCAGGCTGACGAGTTCGGCGATGTCGTGGCGGAAGGGGTATTCGGCTCCCTTGGAAGCGATCCAGGCCTTGAGGCTCTTTTCGAGGGTCTGTTGGACGTGGAAACCGAAGACGCCGTTGCTGAATTCCTCCGGGTCGAGCATGTGCTCCACCGCTTGCAGGTCTTCACGGGCCTTCCGGAGGAGCGCCCGCGCCTGCTCACGGTCGTGCATAGAGCACTTTGCCTTCCCGGAGGGCCCGGGCCACGACGTGGTTGATGGAAGAGCGCCACTTTTCCACCTCGTCGCGGCTGTAGAGGAGGATGTCCTTGGCGATGCCAAAACCGCCGAGGCGCTCGTAGAGGCGCCCGAGTTCCTCGAACTTGCTGCGGCCCGGCCCGAAGGGCTCGCTTTCGATGACGAGAAGGTCCACGTCCGAAGTGGGGGTCTGAGTCCCCCGCGCCCGGGAACCGAAAAGGACGATCTTCTCCGGGCGCACTTCCTCCACGATCGCGCGGACGAGGCGGGAAATCGTTTCATCCGCCGCCGGGGCGGTTTCGCTCTTTTTGGCGGCCAAGGTGGCGGTCATGGGCCGGGCTCCAATTTCGCCAGTGTACCGGCCAGGGCGGCTTTTCCGCAAGAAGGGCGCTCGCCCAGGAAGGTGGCCATGCAAAAAATACTTGGCCATCTTGGCCACCTTCATCGGTTGGGTGGTTTTTGGCGGTTTTATGGGCTTTCCGGTATGGCCAAGGAAGGTGGCCACGTTGGCGAAGTTGGCCATCTTGGGGGGCGCGAAAAATGATGATCGGGTTGATCACCTTCCCCAGGTACCCCAGATCTCCCGGAAATTTGAAAGGAGAGAAAACCTAATTGACCCACCCGCCGGGCGGCGGCTCGTCGTCCCGGTTCACGACGTGGAGGCCCCGCTCGCCCTTGAGGCGCTCTAGCTCCTTCTGCATCCGGCGGCGCTTCCACTTGAGGCGCCATTCCTTAAGGGCTCTCCGGGGGCCTCCGGGACGAAGATAAACCCAGGACGAAGCCACACCGCCGCACACGCCGATAAATCCCGCCAGATCGCGGGTCGAAAGAAAGCCAAAGAAGCCAAGCACGATCGTGAGCGGGACGAACCACTTCGCCTGAACCGGGAGGACAAAGAAGAGATAGATCGTGGCCGTGCCGTTCAGGACCGCGAAGGCCGTGATCCAGCAGGCCATGATCGCCCGCTGGCCCTGGATGAGGAGGAAGGGCGTATAGGACTCGGCGCCAAGGCCCACCCAATAGGCGAGGACCGCCGGAACGGACGCCCCCAGGACGCCCACGGCCAGGAGTTTCCAGAAACGGTCCCGCCCCAGGGCGCGCCGCACGTCCCGGCCGAACCAAAAGAGAATGATGAGCTCGATAAGGAACCAGAGGTTCGGGCCGCCAAGGCCCACGAAGGCGTACGTGACGAGGCGCCAGAGCTGGCCGCTCTCCACCACGGCGGGAGTAAGACGCAGGAATGCGGGGATGGGGCCCGTGAAATCGAAGAACTGGAAAACGAACAGGACGAAGACCGCCGCCACGATCCCGACGATCTCGGGCGGGGCGTCCCCCCGGCCAAAACTCGGGCGCCTTCCGATGGGCTCTCTTCCGTACATCGCGTTCCCCTTACAACTCCGGCGGTGGAGGGCCGTTTCCCTCCCCTCGCCTCTCCCGGAGGCGCCGGAGCTTCTCGCGATAATACCAGTTCCGCAGGCGCTCGAAGAAGCGGTCTTTCTGGAGGTAGAGGTATCCGACGGCCATGCCGCCCAGGTGGGCCACGTGCGCGATTTCGGGCGAGCTGCCCGAGAACTGGGAAAAGAATTCGACGGCCGCCACGCCCCACACGAAATGCTTCATCTTCATGGGGACGATGAGGAAAACGAGGACGGGCCGCTCGGGGGCCAATATGGCCTGCGCGATCAGGAGCCCGTAAATCCCTCCCGAAGCCCCCACGATGGGGATGCCGGAGCGGGGGTCCGCCAGGGCGGAGGAAAGCCCGGCGCCGACGCCGCAGATGAGGAAGTAAGTCAGGAACTTCCGCGTGCCCCAGAGGCGTTCGAGTTCGCTCCCGAACATCCAGAAGACAAGGGCGTTCAAAACGAAGTGCCAGAGCTGAAAGTGGAGGAAGATATAGGTAAACGCCTGCCAGGGGGCGGGCCCCCGCCAGAAGAGGGCTGGAACCAGGGCGAGGCGAAGGACGGTTACCGGGGCCACCTGGGCCGCGAGGAAGACCGCCACGCAAATGCCCAATACGAGGCGAACGCCCGGAGGGGTCCGGGGCGGACCGAA
>JBFLVN010000417.1:0-2603 GCA_040758475.1 Bdellovibrionota bacterium | reverse complement strand
CAGGCGGTCGGCGGATTCGGTGGGGCCTTTGGCGAGCTTGGCTTCCACATTGGGCTGGAGGAGCGCGACGCGTACTTCCGGAGCGGCCGCCAGGGTTTCATCGACGGAAGAAAGATGGATCGTTCCGTAAAAGCAGGCGGCGGCAGCGGCTCCCACTGCCGCGGCGAGGGGTTTCCAAGAAACTTTTTCCCTGTCCGCGAAAGCGCGAAGCGCTCCCGCGAGGGCCGTGTTGGCGAGGACGACGAGAAAGACGGCCAGTTCGATTCCCCCGACGGCCGCGATCTGGGCGAAGGGATGGAAATGGTGCTGGGCCATCCCAACGAACCAGGGGAAGAGCTGGGGGAGGAACGCGGCGCAAACGACGTACACGGCCGGGAGGGCAAGCGGCCTGGGCCAACGGGCGTAATGGACAAGGCGCTCCGAGGCGAAAAGCCAAAGGGCCCAGAGGAGCCCATGGCTTGCCGCGAAAAGAAGGAGGATTCCTACCGCCACGGGCCAGGGGAGGTTTGTAAAGCGCGTGACGGTTTCCGTCAGCCAGCGGAAGACGAAGAGATGGGTGAAAAATCCGCAAACCCACCCGAAAAGGAGCGGGCCCCGGTCCGGCCAGCGTTTGGATACTTCGGGAAGGAAGAAGAATGCGGGAACGAGAGCCGCCCATTCGAGAACCCAAGGGTTCCAGCGCGTGATCGCACCGCTCGAAAGAACGGCGGTCCCGAGCGCGGCGGCGAAGGGAAGGGATTTTTCGCGGGAAAGTGGCACGGGGAGTGGGAAGAGTTCCTTCGCGGCCGCTAGGGCGCGCGGCGGGAGAGGGCGTCCCGGTAGCCCTGGTAATAGCCGAGACTCCTCGCCCAAGCGAAGGCCGCGGCGCGGGGCAGAGCGCTTATTTTTTGAGGAAAAGTTCCCTCGCCTCCCAAAACGGCCAGCGCATCCCCCGCTCCCCGCAGGAGCGTGTGCCCCACGACGCCCAGCGCCGATACGACCGGCGCGTAGCCGAAAAGCCGCCATTCGAGAGCTGCTTCGGCCCGGATGCGCCGTTGCTCTTCGTCCAGGGGCCGGTGGTGGGAGTGTTCGACGACCGCGCCCGGCTCGAACGCGAGCGAGTATCTGGCGAGGAGCGCCGCCCGCGCCCAGGCCACGTCTTCTCCGATGGGTACGTCGGGAAAGGAGATCTTCTCCCACGCGGAGCGTCGGATCGCGCAGGCGGCCGAGTGGAATTCGCAGAGGCGCCGCTTCCGCTCCGGCGGGAGTTTTTCGAAGTTTCCGGGGCTTGGGATTTCGGAGAGGAAGGGGACGTTTCCGCCGGCGGGGCTCCGCCGCCACCGGAGGCGTTCGAGGGGATGGGCGCTGGCGCCGGGAATTTGCTTCGCGTAGGCGCCGGCGACTTGCTTGGACGTGAGGATCGGCGTGGCGAGGCTATCCAGATAACGTTCGTCCAGCGGAACAGCGTCTTGGGAAAAAAGAAAAACGATTTCTCCGCGGGTTTTCGAGAGAAGGAGATTTCGCGTGCGGCCGTGGCCGAATTCTTCGGGGGGAATCTCGAAGACCTCCGCTTTCGCGGCGCGGAGGATTTCAACGGAACCATCCCGCGAGCCCGAATCCACCGCCACGATCTCGACGGAGGCTTGCGTGCGCTGCTGGGAGAGGGCTTCGAGGAGCCGCGGGAGCGTCGCCGCGCCGTCCCGCACGGGAATGGCGATCGAATAAATCATCGGATGGAGCGAAGCTCCTCGTAGAGGCGGATGGTCCAATCGGCGTCCTTCTCGATGGCTTTCACGCGGGAGGGATCGGGCCGCAGTTTGTTTCGCAGATTCTTGCTTTCACAGAAATCGCGGATTTGTGCCGCCAGGGATCGGGGATCGCCCGGTTCGTAAAAAAGGCCGTCGATTTCCTCCCGGACCAATTCCGGAAACGCGCCCAGGCGCGGAACGAGTACGGGAATTTTGGCGAGGAACGCCTCGTGGATCGTAAGGGGCGAGTTTTCCCACCAGATAGAGGGAAGAACAAGGAGATCGACCTTGGAGAGGATTTCCGTCCGCCTAGCCGGGTCGAACCCCCCTTCGAAGGAAACGGGAAGATTTTTTGCTTTCGCCCGGAGCAGGGCTGTGTAGGAGGGAAAGGCCCCAGGATCGCCAAAGAGAGAGAGTTTGGCTGGAACTCCTTTGAGATGGGCGAAGGCCTCGACGAGGACATGGAGGCCCTTGTGGGGGACGAGTGTCCCCACGTAACCCACGCGGAGCGGCAGAGAAGAAATTTTCGGAGCGGCCTTGAGCCCGTCCGCGAAGCCGTAATCGCTCACGAGGAGCTTTTCCCGGGGGAGACCCGCTTGCTTCAAGCGATCGGCCAGGAACTTTGACGGCGCGATGAAACGATCGACGCGCTCGAAAAGCCGGCCGACGAGTTTCCGGCGTTCTTCGAGATCGCGCAGGCATTCTCTTTCGTCGTGCTTGGGGGGAAGCCCCAGGAACGAAGGGGCTTTTTTCACTCCTTCTCGCGCAAGTTTCCGAAGGACGCCGCCAAAGGGAAGAGTGGGAAAGAAAGGGGCCGCCGATGCTTCGGCCCTCTCCGCGAGCCGCCCCGGCAGGGAAATGTCGGAATAGAAGTTC
>JBFLVN010000416.1:0-2608 GCA_040758475.1 Bdellovibrionota bacterium | reverse complement strand
GACGGAGAGCCCCAGTTCCCCCACTTCCCCAAAATCCCCCGCCGCCCCTTGGACGGCCAGATCCCCCCGCGTCAGGGCCGCCAGGGACTCCCGGAGTTCCGTGACGGGGCGCGTGACGCTCTGGGCCACATAGTAGGAAATCCCCAGCATGGTCCCGAACAGGAGGGCCACCAGGGAGAAGAGTTTCGTGAGCCATCTCCCCGTGTCGGCCGAAAGGTCTTTCTCGGGCACGAACGCCGCCAGGAACCCCCCGTAAGCCGGTATCCAGGCGGCGAGGCCCCCGCTCCCGGTGAGGGACGAGCGTTCTTCGATTTGAAGAGTGACCGCCTGGGCGGTTTCCGCCACGTCCATGTTCGAGAGGCTTTTCCCCCAGGCCAGAGGGACGAAATCCGTTCCGAGCAGGACGTATCCTCCTGCCTCGGAAGGCGGCAGGGCTTCTCCGATATCGAGCAGGCTTTTCTGGAAGTCCGCGGACCCGATCGTCTGCTCCGGGAGGAGGACCACGTTGTCCGTGACCCGCGCCAGGGCGTTCTCCATCTGGCCGCGGAGGGTCCGCACGATGGCCTGCTGGGTCTGCGTCTGCCCGTAGAGGAAGCTGAAGAGGAAAGCGACCAGAAGAAGGCTGCCGAAAGCCAGCTGGATTTCGGACCGGAGCGACCTCCGGTAGCGCTCGAAAAAGGAATCCTGCGCCGAGGTGATTCCCGCCCGTTGCTGAAGGATGGCGATGGGTCCGTGAAAGCGGAGCTTCATCGAAATGTAATGGATCACCGTCATGATCAGGCCCGCGGAAACGCCGCCGAGGAAAATGGCGGACGCGTCGAGCCAGGTGATCGGGTGCCGCGCCTTGAGAACCAGGGCGGCGATCACGCCCCCGAGGAACCAGTTGAAGAGGCTCGCCAAGGCGGCGCGGGGGATGAATCCAAGAATGCATTCAATGGCCCGGCGGGCCTGGACGGGGCTCGTCTTTTCGATCCCCGGATTTCCGTCCAGTTCCAGGGCCGGCCGGATGAGTCCGTAGGCGTAAATACTGTGCGAGGAGACCAGGACCAGGGCGACGATCAGAACGATCCAGCCGCTCTCAAAAGCGTAGGAAAGCTGGAAATTGGAAAGAAGGATGACGAAAAAGGAAGCGAACGCGACGCCGACGAGCGTCGAAATCTGGAGCGAGAGCCAGATGCGCAGGAGAATGGGCCTGATCACGCGGAAGGGCCCTCTAGCGGAACCCGCGGGGATTCTACCCCGTCCTATCCAAAAGCGATACTGGCCGGCCGGGTGTCCAAGGAACCGGCTACTTCTTTAACACTTCGATACCCGGGAGCTTGCGCCCTTCGAGCCATTCGAGGAAGGCCCCTCCCCCGGTGGAAAGGTGGCCCACCTTGTGGGCGAGACCCAGGTGGTGCATGGCCTCGACCGTCTCGCCGCCACCCACGATGGAAAGGCCCTGGCAGGAAGCCACCGCCTGGGCCACGGCCAGCGTCCCGCCCAGGAAGGCCTCCTGCTCGAAGAGCCCCATGGGGCCGTTCCAGACGACCGTCCCCGCCTCTTCGATGGCGCGGGCAAAGCGGGCCCTGGTCTCGGGGCCGATGTCGCAGGCCGCCACGTCCGGCGTAAGGAATTTGGACGCCATCGTGTGCAGATAGACGCCCCCCTCCTGCCCCTTGGCCGAACAAACGAGGTCCACCGGCAGCAGGACTTGCACGCCTGCATCCAAGGCCGTTTCGAGAATCTCCAGGGCCAGATCGTACTTGTCCGGCTCCGTGAGCGAACTTCCCACTTCAAATCCCAGGGCCCCTAGGAACGTGTTGGCCATGGCCCCGCCAACCAGGAGCGCGTCCACCTTGGCCGCGAGGGACTTGAGGACACCGATTTTCGTCGAGATCTTCGCCCCGCCGATGACGGCCACAAGCGGACGGATGGGATTCAAAAGAAGCGCCGAGAGGACGTCGATCTCCTTTTCGAGAAGGAGTCCCGCCGATTTGCCGGGAAAGAGGCGTGCCGCCGCTTCGACGGAGGCGTGGGCCCGGTGGGCCGTCGCGAAAGCGTCGTTCACGTAAGCATCGCAAAGGGCGAGAAGTTTCCGGGCGAATCCCTCGTCGTTTTTTTCTTCTTCGGGATGGAAGCGGAGGTTTTCAAGAAGAAGCACCCCGCCCGCAGGAAGTTCCCTAGCGGCCTTCTCGGCCTCGGGCCCTACGCAATCGGAGGCGAAGGCAACGGGCTTTCCAAGAAGCCCGGAGAGCGGCTCCACCAAAGGTTTCAGGGAAAACTTGGGGTCCGCCTTCCCCTCGGGGCGCCCCAAGTGCGAGGCCAGGACGACCGAAGCCCCCTTGGAAAGCGCCCGCTGGATCGTCGGCACGTGGGCCCGCAGGCGGAAGTCGTCGGCCACTTTGCCGTTTTCGAGCGGGACGTTGAAATCCACGCGGATGAGAACCTTCTTCCCCTGAAGGTCCAAGTCGTCGAGGCGGTGAAAGTTCATCCCCTGGCCATCCTTTCGGAAACTGAAGTGGCGCGGGCTTTGTATCCAACCGGGGCGGTGGGGGCAAGCGACCATCTCCCGGCAAGAAACACACCTCACCCCGCGGCCTTCGGCCGCCGCCCCTCTCCGTATCGA
>JBFLVN010000415.1:0-2613 GCA_040758475.1 Bdellovibrionota bacterium | reverse complement strand
CGAGCCGTCGTTCCTCCATCGCCTGCGGCGCCTCCGGAATATCGCCCTCGTCGCCGTGGACGATCCCCAGGCGGCCCTTGGCCGGGCAGGGGCGTACCGGCGCTCTCTTCTCCCGGATCTCCAGGTCGTAGGCCTCACGGGCTCGAACGGAAAGACGACGACCAAGGAAATCCTGGCGGCGATCCTCGAATCGGCTGGATCAACGCTCGCCACGCGGGGGAATTTGAACAACCACCTGGGGGTTCCCATCACGCTTCTCTCCCTGGAGCCCACGCACCGCTATGCCGTCATCGAAATGGGCGCAAGCGGCCCCGGCGAGATCGATAAGCTTGCCGCCATGGCCCGGCCCCACGTGGGGATCATCACCATTATTGCTCCCGCCCACCTGGAGGGCTTTGGAAGCCTGGAGGGCGTGAGAAGGGCCAAGGGGGAGATCGTCCGGCACATCGCCGTGTCAGGGACGTTCGTTGTGAACGCCGACGATCCGAGCTGCGTCGAAATCGCCAAGGGGTTTTCCGGAAACTTGCTTCGCTTCTCCACTCACGATTCGAAGAACGCCGACGTATGGGCCAAAGACATCCAGGCGGCGGGGCCCGATGGGATGTCCTTCGTCCTGTACGCGGGAAAGGATTCCAGGCTCGTCCGCCTTCCCATGCTTGGCGAGCACAACGTCTCGAACGCCCTGGCCGCCGCCTGCGCGGCCCTCGCTCTCCGGCTCTCGCTCGACCAGATCGTGAGCGCCCTGGAGCGCGTCCGCCCCGCCGAGATGCGGAGCGAGCTGCACGTGGGATCGGACGGGACCGTGCTCCTCCTCGATTGCTACAACGCCAATCCCCTCAGCATGAGCCGGGCCCTTGAAACTCTCTCCAAGATGCAAGGGGTGGGGCGCAAGATCGCGATCTTGGGGCAGATGAATGAACTCGGCGGCGCGGCCGAGAGCTTTCACACGGCCCTCGGTGAGGAAGCCGCTCGCCAGGGGATCGACTGGCTCCTCTATACAGGCGCCTATTCGGAAGAGGTGGTGGAGGCAGCCAAGCAGGCGGGGCTTAAACGGGCCGAGAGCTTCCCCTCGCATGCGGAAATCCTCTCGGCCCTGGCGCGGGATTTAAAGCCCGGCGACCGGATTCTCGTAAAAGGTTCGCGGGGCGCACAGATGGAGAAAGTGGCCCTGCCACTTCTCCGGAAGATCGAACGCAAGCCGCAGGAAGGGCGCGAGGAGGCCCGCTGATGCTCTATCACCTTCTCTATCCGCTGCGGGATTCGATGCCGGCGCTCAATGTATTCCGGTACATCACGTTCCGGTCCATCGGCGCCGCGATTACGGCGTTCGGTATCGGCGTGCTCCTGGGGCCCTGGGTGATCCGCAAGCTCCAGGAGATGCAGGTGGGTCAGACCATCCGGGACGATGGTCCCCAGAGCCACCTCCAGAAGGCCGGTACTCCGACCATGGGGGGCGTTCTTATCCTCGCGGCCATCGTATTCCCGACGATTTTGTGGGCGAGGCTCGATGCTCTCCACGTGTGGCTCGTCCTTTTCGTGACGCTCGTCTTCGGGGCGCTCGGGTTCGCCGACGATTATCTCAAAGTAAAAAAGAAAGATTCCAAGGGCGTACGGCCCCGGATGAAACTCCTTGTACAAGGAGCGGGGGCCCTGGCCGTCGCCGTTTATCTTTATTTTATGGACTTTGGGACCGATCTCGCCGTCCCGTTCTTCAAGGATTTTCAGCCCGAACTCGGTTTCCTCTACATTCCCTTCGTCGCCTTCGTGATCGTGGGCGTTTCGAACGCCGTCAACCTCACGGACGGTCTGGATGGCCTCGCCATCGGCCCGGTTATCACGACGGCGGCGACCTACACCCTGCTCGCCTACGTGGCGGGAAACCGGGTTTACGCCGAATACCTCCAGGTTCCGTTCCTTCCCGCGTCGGCGGAACTCAGCATCTTGTGCGCCGCCGCCGTGGGGGCAGGGCTCTCCTTCCTCTGGTTCAACGCCCACCCGGCCGAAGTCTTCATGGGCGACGTGGGCTCTCTCGCCCTGGGCGGCATGATCGGCGCCGTCGCGGTTTTGACGAAGCAGGAAGTCCTCCTCGTCCTCGTGGGCGGGGTTTTCGTGGTGGAGACACTGAGCGTCATCATCCAGGTCGCCTACTACAAGCGGACCAAGAAGCGCATCTTCAAAATGGCGCCGCTCCATCACCATTTCGAGCTTTCGGGCTGGCCCGAGCCCAAGGTGATCGTCCGGTTCTGGATCGTCTCGATCATCCTGGCGCTCGCGGGCCTTTCGACGCTCAAGCTGAGGTAAGCGCGTGAATTTGGAAGGGCAAAACATCACGGTCGTGGGGCTCGCTCGGGCGGGCCTCGCCGCCGCGCGCTTCGTGGCGGAGAAGGGCGCGCACCTCACGGTCACGGACGTGAAGCCCGAAGAGAAGCTCCCCGGCGTGCGGGAAAAACTCTCCGGCTTCCAGGTCCGCTATTTCCTCGGCACCCATCCGCCGGAAGCGTTCAAGGATGCCAAGGCCGTGATCGTCAGCCCCGGCGTTCCCCTCTCGACGCCGCCCCTTCCGGAGCTTGCCGCCAAGGGTGTCCGCGTGGTGGGGGACGTGGAATTCGCCGC
>JBFLVN010000414.1:0-2621 GCA_040758475.1 Bdellovibrionota bacterium | reverse complement strand
CATTTCTGCGTCAATGGGCCAGAGGCTAACGAGGAGGGTAGAAGGCGAGAATGACTCGGGTCAGTACACGGATATGACGAGGCTCATCTTCCTATACGTACGAATAAGAGAGCCGAATGGGTTTTTGAGATAAATTTCCGGGCGAAATTAATAATTACGAGCGGACGGACGGCGGCTTCAAGGGGCTGCTGGCTCCTTCGCCGCCTTCTCTTCGGCGGCTTTCTGGTTGGCTTCGCGGGCTTCTTCTTCGGTAGGCGGGCCGCCGAATTCTTCGGTAAGTTGCTCGTCGATCTTGCCCATCATGCGGCGCATGGGCTTCTTCCCCAAATCCACACCTTCCTTTTTAAGGCGTTTTAGTTCCCTCTTGTAAGCGCGTTTTAGTTCCCGGCGGCGCTTTCCCCACGGGGTGTTGCGGACCGATTCCTGGGTGCCGAGTTTGTTCCCCCGGGGGCCCGCCTTGGCGAGGAGGTCGTTTAATTTCGCCTTGTCCATTTCCGAAAGGCCGGTTCCCGGCGGAAGCCCTTCCACGCCTTCCTCTTTCAGAGATTCGATGGCGGAGGAGGCGAGGCGCCCCGTCACGTCGCCGCGCGATTCTTCGGGAAGTTCTTCCTCCGGAACGAGGGCGCTCTCCGTCAGGAGGAGGCCGTTGACGTAGAAACGCGGGGCCTTGAGCGTGCCGCCCACTCTGATCTCGAATTCCGTGGTCCCCGCGATGGCCTCGTCCCACCCGGCGGCCCGGGGCTCGGGCGAACCGGGCTCGCGTTTGAAATGGAACGTGAGGTCGAGCCCGGTGAAACCGGGGGGGCTCACCAGGGAAAGCTTTCCCGTCCCCGTCACCCGGATGCCCGGACCCGTACCGGAGAGTTCCTTGACCCTGGCTTCGGCGCCCCGCACTTCGTAGGCGCCTCGAATTTCATCCAGGCGGAGGGAGCCCAGATCTTTCTCTCTTCCTTCGGGGCCGAAAGAAAGTTCCACGTCGTTCATCTCAAAGGAGCCGTCCCAGGAAATCGTCCCGCCCCGGTCTTCCCATCCCTTTGCCGCCAGTTTCCACTTTCCAGCGAAAGCCACCTGCTTCAAAAGGGCGAACGGCCTTTCGAGCGCTCCCCGCAGAGAGGCCGAAATATCCCCGAGGGGCCGCGCGGCCTCCGGGGACTCAAAGAGCGGGCGGACGAAAGAAACCTCTCCCGCCAAAGCCGCATCGCCGCTTTCCAGAACGCTCCCCCGGCCGCCCGAAAAAAGGGCGCTCCAGAGCGTCCCCACCCGAACCTTCGCGGAAAGCATTTGCTCCGGAAAAAACCAGGACCAGGAGGCCTCCGAATCCCCCGCCTCCACCGGGGCGGAAAGATCGCCCGGCAGGTTCTCCGAGAGCCACTTCCAGGAAGGGGGGCGGGAGAGATGCCAACCCAAGAGGGCGAGGAGAAGCAGCGAGAAAAGAGGAAGGGCTTTCTTCATGGCGGCGTCTTTAGAATATCACAGGAAAAAAAGACGGGGCTATTGGGGCGATGCTTCCGGCGGCGAGGAACACGGCTCGATGTCCGTGACCGCCTCGATCGGAGATTCCTTGCCTGAAGGGTCTTCGAGCAGGAGTGCGCCATCGTGAGGATGGGTCTTGATGCGCTTTCGCCCCAATTGCTCGTGCGAAACTTCGATGGTTCCAGCTTCGGCACTCACGCACCAGAGGCCGTTGAACTTCTCGGGGAGCGCTTTCCCCAAGTCGCAGCCCGCTTCGCCGCAACTTTTGACGGCGGCGGTCGTGATCCACTTGATCTCCCCGCCGGGCATCTCGATGGAGAACTTGCTCGTCTGCGGAGGAGCCTCTTCGGGCGCGTTCGTGGCGCTTATTTCGGCGGGAACGACGGGGCTCGTGTAGAGGTCGGCCCACAAAAGCCCGCGGGTCTTGAAACGCCCCCGCATGGCACCCCGCCGGGTGCCGCCGCCCTGCTGGCCCTGGCCTTTGCCCGTACCCCCGCCCGTTCCCTCCCCACTGCCTCCCTCATTACGCCCGGTGCCCCGCCCCTTGCCCTCTTTGCGAAGGGTTTTGCCCCCCTTCGCCGCCTCCTCCTCGTTCAGGAAGGAACGAATCGGGCGCTCTTCGACGCGAAGACGGCCGCCCCGGTTGACGAAGGCCACCAGTTCGACTTCTTCCCGTTCCATCCCGGCCAGATCGAAGTGGTGGTAATTGTAGTCGTTCATTTCCCCCACGAGTTCGGCCTGGACGATCTTCTTGTTCGTTTGCGCCAGAAGGAAGGGAAGGAACGGGCACGATTCCTTGATCTTCGTGCCTTTCTGATGCATCAGCGGCTTTTCGCAGAAGAACTCTTCGGCCTTCACGCGGCGAAGAAAATTCCCGTCTACGTAAATGTCGAAGAGTTCGCCCGCCTTCGTATCGCGTTGCTCCCGCTTGCGGTATTTTTCCGGCAAGTCTTCCAACTGGATACCGCGTTCGCGGTTCTCGATCATGTTCTGTATTTTCTTTAAATTCGTCCGTTCCGGCGCGGCCTCCTCTCCGTGCCGCTTGCACGCATGCACGGAGCTCGCGGCCGCAACCAGCAGGACTCCGAAAACCAATCTTTTTTCAAAATAGCTCATGGATTTCCACCCTTTTCGGAGCGAAAAAAGGA
>JBFLVN010000413.1:0-2628 GCA_040758475.1 Bdellovibrionota bacterium | reverse complement strand
CCCGGACAAAAAAAGCGAGAGGCGCGTCGGGGCGGAATTCCCCACTAAAGGAGCTGGGTGTTTCCAACCGGACGGACTTGAGCGGGACAAAACCGCC
The DNA here is from genome assembly GCA_040758475.1 of Bdellovibrionota bacterium. GTDB lineage: Bacteria > JAGRBM01 > JAGRBM01 > JAGRBM01 > JAGRBM01 > JBFLVN01. The sequence continues at coordinate 2,531 of JBFLVN010000413.1, read as the reverse complement.
GGCCGGGCGCGAGAGCCATCCCTGGGCTTGAAGCGCTTCGTCTTGCCGGAACGCGAGAACGCTTCCGCCCGGCTCCGCGGCGATGGTCTTGGCGGAAAAATCGGGCCGCTCGTAGACTTCGGCGCCTTTGGCGCCCACCCGCGCGTAGAGATAATGGGCGCTCGCGGAAACGGCGAAGTCCGCCTCGGAAGGCGCTTCCCTCTGTAAGAGAGAAAGCCGGATAGCGCCGTCCAAACCCAAAATGGCCCAAGCCTCGGAACTCTCGCAGTCCGGATGACAGGCCGTCACCAGCACCCGGTCGCCACGCCGAAGGATTCCGATGGCCGGGGATTCGGGGCTCGGACGCAAGCGGACGAAAGCCGAATCCGCATTGAGCCAGGCGGGGAAAGCCGCTTCCAAAGACGGTTCAGAAGGAGAAGACGGCAAGGAATTTTCGCCGCTCGCGACGGAGAGCAACGCCCATCCGAAGACGAACAGCGATACCGCGGCTCCAACCCCGATCAACCCTCTTCTCCATCCGCCCATGGAGATCTACCTACTTCTGAACGGGATGACGGGGATGAGCGATGTCTTCCGGAGTCTCGTGGACGACTTCGTGTTTCTGGACGTGCTTTTCCGTTTCCCGTGGCGCGGGGATGGTCGCCGTTCCAACGCAGCATTCGTGTTCGTCCAGAACGTAGAGGTGCTCTTTTTTCGAAGGTGAGGATTTCTTGCTGGTGATGTTTTTCCGGGAGTTCTTCTTGATGGAAGCCATGATGGAATTCCCCTTGATGGAATAGATCAGGCCGCGGCGGTGCGAAACGCCAGGGGACGGCCGCGAGCCGCGACGGCGGCCGCGATCTTGGCGCCCTTGGCGGCGGACGGCGTCCGTTCGCTGTTCCAGCGCTGGGCGTCTTCCCGGGCGATGCCCGCGAAATCGCTCATCTTGCGGATCACGAAGGATTCATCGCCCGTCTTGAAGAGGCCCTGGCGTTTCCAGCGGGAGAGCGTGCGGATGGTGGTTTCCATGGTGGTGCCTACCATGTCGGCGATTTCCTGGCGCGTAAGGAAACGGGGGATGCAGACTTCCTGGCCGTCCTGCGCCCCCGAACGGGCGGCAAGACGCAAGAAGAGCCGGGCGATGCGGGCTTCGACACCGAAAGCGATCTGGGTCTGACTATCGACAGCTTCCCGCAGGCGGTAGCTCATCTCGATCGCGCAGCCGCGCCAGAGATCGGCGTGGCGGGCGAGGAGGTGGCGGAACGCCGAGGCCGGCATGACGAGGAGTTCGACCGGGCTGCCCGCGATGGCCGTCACCGTGTGGGAGGATTCCTCCAGAAGGGCCGTCGCGTCCACCGTGTCGCCGGGCCCGAGGATTTCGAAAATCACGCTGCGCCCCATGGCCGTGGCCCGGAGCGTTTTCACCCACCCTTGCCGCACGAAGTAGAAAGCGTCGGGCGCCGTCCCCTCCGAGCAAATCCGCCCTCCCCGTTCCAAGCGGACCGGGCGAAGGAGCGCCGAGAGTTCCTGCACGAGCCGGTCCGAGGTCCCCTTGAGGAGGGGAACGGTCCTCAGGAAGTCGGCGACAGGAGAAGAGAGGCCCCGGCTGGGGATACCTGCCGGCACAGGCACCGGGGCGACAGGACGGACCGGTTGAGGGAGTCTGAGGGAAAGGTGGGATTGGGGTTGCATTGGGGAATTTCCTTTTCTCAAACAGCTGGGCCCCTTATCGCAACCCCCATGCCAACGGATCGGGCTCCAGCTAAAAATGCTTTTAAAAGCGGCATACGGCCGAATGAACTGGTTTTAATAAAAATCGGAAGCGCCCGGTCTCAAGCAACCGGGATGCTGGCTAGGAAATTTGTGGGGAATATTCCCCAAAGACGGGGGAGTTTCCCCCCACGAAAGCAGGGCAAAAACTCCGATCAGGCGTGGCGGGTGGGCAAAACGATATCCACGACAGTGCCCCCGTCATCGGGGCAATCGAGGGAAATGTTCCCCCGGTGGGCTTCCACGACTCGTTTTACGAGGGGGAGACCAAGGCCCGTTCCCCGGCTCTTGGTCGTAAAGAAAGGTTCGAAAACCTTTTCTCGGACTTCCCTTGGAATCCCGGGCCCATTGTCCCGAATCCGGACCCGGCAGGTTTCCGCAAAAACCTCATTGGAAAGACGGACTTTCCCTTTTCCATCCAAAGCCTGGGAAGCATTGATCAGCAAGTTTAAAAACACGGCCTTGAGCTGTTCGGCGTCGCCCTCCAGGGTGCAATCCACCGTGTGAGTTTCCACGTCGATCCCGCCAAGCCTGGGGTCTTTCTTGAGGAGGGTGACGGTTTCCTGGAGCAAACCGCTCACGTTGACGGGAACGAACCTCGGCGGCTTGGGCCGGGCGTATAGGAGAAGGTCTTCAACGGCTCCGTTGAGGGAGGCGATGCGGCTCAGAATTTCGCCCATGACGCTTTTTTCAGAAGCGCCTTCCGGAAACCGGCTGCTGATGATCTGGATCGCCCCGGCGATACCCGCGAGGGGATTCTTAACCTCGTGGGCCACCACGGC
>JBFLVN010000412.1:0-2645 GCA_040758475.1 Bdellovibrionota bacterium | reverse complement strand
GCCCCGTCTTGAAGTCGTACCGGCCCGGGCGCTCCCGGGCCAGTTCCTTTTCCATCCGCTCGCGGACGTGCCGGATTTCGCCGGCTGATTCCTTGGAAAGAGGCCGGGAGAGGATTTCCCGCCGGAGATGGTCGAACGCCTCGGCAAATGCCTTGTCTCCCGAAACCCCGCGGGCGCGAAGAAGGGCCTGCCGTTCCCAGACGGCCCCGAATTTCCCGTGGTAGGACCGGAAGGATGAGAGCGAAGCGACGAGCATCCCCTGGCGCCCCGAGGGGCGCAGGCGCGCGTCGATCTCGTAGCAAACCCCCTCGCCCGTCCGGGCCGTCAGGGCCCAGATGAATTTCTGGGCGAGGCGGACGAAATACTCCTGGGCTTCGAGTTCTTCCTCTTCCGAAGGACCGTCGTAGAAGAAAACCACGTCCAGGTCGCTTCCGTAGGCCAACTCCCGGCTCCCCAGCTTCCCCATCCCCGCGACGAGAAAGCGCCAATGGGGAGGAACATTTTTGCCCCGCGTTTCTTTCCTCGCCAGTTCGAGGGCCGCCTGGACGCACACCTCAGCCACGTCCGTGAGAGAGGATTCCACTTCGTCCAGCGTCACCTTGCCCGCGAGGTCCAGGAGGCCAATGTTGATCAGCTCCCGGTTCCGAAAGAGCCGGAGGGCGCCGAGCGCCGACTCCACCTCCCCCCGCGTCTCGTCCGGGGAAAATTCCTTTTGAATCTGCCGCAAGCTCTTTTCGAGCTGGGCTCGCGTAAGGAGGAGGACTTGGGGATCGCTGAAGATGGGCTCGATGAGCCGCGGGTGCACGGCAAAGTATTCCGAAAGGTAATCGGACGAGGCGAAAAGATTTACGAGCCGGGGGACGAGCTCGGGCCGGTCGAGGAGGAGGCCGTAGTAGAACGTCCGCGATCCCACGCCTTCGACGAAGCGGGCGAGGTTGGAAAACGCCCGGCGCGGGTCCGCCGAAGAATCCACTTCCTGCGCGAAATGGCGGGCCAGGTCTTCGAGAGAGGCTCGCGTGGCCGGCGAAGCCGCAAAGCGTGGGGCGGCGCGGAGGAAGAGTTCCAGAATCCGCTCTTCGCCATCGGCGCCAAGGAGGGGCCCAAAAAAGCGCCGCACCGTTTCCCGGTGGCGGGCGAATTCCCGCTCCAGGCGCTCTATTCCATCTTGTTCCAGATAACCCATGGACCGCGCGAGCCGCCGGAGCGCGGAGGGCTCCGTGGGAATGAAGTGGGTCTGCCGTTCCGATTCCATCTGAAGGCGGTTTTCGAGGCGCCGGAGAAAACGGTAGGCCGCAAGAAGTTCCCGCGTTCCCTCCTTGGGAAGAAGTCCCACTTCCGAGAGGGCCCGAAGGGCGTCCTGGGTGCCGTGCGTGCGCACCTGGGGAATCCTTCCCCCGTGAAGGAGCTGGAGGGCCTGGGCGACGAACTCCACGTCCCGGATTCCGCCGGGCCCCACTTTGACGTCCCGCGCCGCGCCTTCGCCCCGGGAGGATTCCACCTTGCGCTTCATCTCCGCGATGGCGGCGACGCCCGTGAGGTCCATGGTGCTCCGGTAGACGGCCCGGTCCAGGGCGCGGATCGCCCGCCACCCAAGGCGCCCGTCCCCCGCCACGGGCCGGGCCTTGGCGAAGGCGGCGCGCTCCCAGGCGGCGGCCCAGGCTTCGTAATAGGTGGAGAGGAATTCCTCCGAGACGACGAGCGGCCCCGAGCGCCCCTGGGGGCGAAGGTCCAGATCGATCCGATGGAGGAATCCCTCCGCCGTCTGCTCGGTTACGAGGCGGCCGAAAAGATTGGCAAGACGCGAGAAATATTCCTGCGGCGAGAGGCCACCTGGGCCGCCGTGGGGCTCTCCCGCCAAACTTTCGTGGATGTAGAGGAGATCGACGTCGGAGGAATAATTGAGTTCGCCGCCGCCCAGTTTCCCAAGGCCAAGCACGCAGAAAGAAACGGGCTGCTTTCCCTGGGCCGTATCCCAAACCGGCGGCCCCGCCTCGCGGGCGAGCTTCTCCTGCGCGAAGCGGAGCGCCGCATCCAGGAGCACATCCGCCAGGGCCGAGAGTTCGAGGAAAATCTCTTCCGAGGCTTCTTCCGACACGAGATCGCTGGAGAGATCGCGCACCGTGATCCGGGCGAACTCGTAGTACTTGAAACGGCGCAGAACATTTTCCGCCTCTTCCCAGGAAGGATTTTTTTTCAGAAATCCTTCGAGCAGCCGGGCGTAATCTTCCCGCGTGCGTTTCCCGAAATCCTCCCGGGCGAGGCGCGCGAGGGCGGAAGGATGGACGGCGAGCCAGTGGGCGAGAAACGGCGCGGCGCCGCAAAGGGACGAGACGATCCGGAGGAGTTCCTTTGGGCGCTCCGCCCAGGCCTTCCGGAGGTTTTCTCCATCTTCCCGCAACACGGCGGCAAGGAGTTCCCCCGCGAGGCGGGGGGCGTGTTCCGGATCGGCCGAGCGCGCCAGCGCGGGAAGAAGCGCTTCCAGCAGTCCCGGAAGCTTCTTCTCCAGTTCCGTCGGTAAAGCGGATTTCATCGGCGGAAAGCCTACCATGCCCGTTGCTCCGCCGCGCTGACGGGGGTCAGAATGCCCGCCGGAGGCCCGCCCCCGGGCCCCCCCCCCAACCCCCCCCAAAATAGCCCCGGGAATG
>JBFLVN010000411.1:0-2647 GCA_040758475.1 Bdellovibrionota bacterium | reverse complement strand
TAGCGGGGAGGGGTTGGGGGTGGGGTTCGCAGCTTACGAGAGGGGAATTTTCACGGAATGGTGCTGAAGATTCCTCTGCCTTCTCGCGGGCGATTTTTTCGTCGATCTGCCGCAGCAGTTCCTTGATGAAATCAGTTCTTTTCTCTTGCGCCGCCTCTTCACACAGTTTGCACGGCGCCTCGGGTTCGGGCGGCGCCGCCGGGGGCGTGGGGTCCAGGCAGTAGGGCCCGCTGGTACAGGCCTCGCTGTGGCGCAGGTACCAGGCGCCGCTGCGCTGGAAGAGTTCCTCGGGGGAGAGGGGCTCGCTGTTCTTGCGTTTCCAGTGGAATCCCCCCGTGCAAGCGGGGCTGCTCCCGAGATAGATGTGGGGGGATTTCTCAAAAACGCGCTTTTCGGCTTCGACGCGCGCCCGGGCGAGCGCCCGTTGCACTTGGAGGACGAAGTCCGAGAAGAGCTTTCCCCGTTCGCTCTTGTCTTTTTTCTTCTGCGCCTCAAGGCCCAGGCCCCAGACGAGCCAGAAGTCTTCGAGAGAGAATCCTTCCGCGAAGGCGATCACGTGGGGCGTGGCGCCTTTCTTCTCCACCGCGTCGCAGACTTTCTGGACGAATTCCGCCGAGCGCAGAAGGGCCAGGGCCTCCTCGGAAGGGGCCGGCGCGGCGGGCGCGGGATGGTGGGGGCAAGGCATAAAGCTTCCAGCGGGGCGCAAAAGGCCCCGGCGTCGGAAAAAGACAGGGGTGAACGGGAAAAAATGAAAGTGAACGGAGAAGCGGAAGGAACGAACCGAACGAGAATAGAATAATAAACTATTTTGCGGGAGAAGGCAAGGGGGCGCCTGGTCCTGCGGCGCTCCCCTCCCCGCCTCACTCTCCCCGGGGCACGTGGAGGCGGACGCTTTTTCCTCCGAAGTGGGCCCGCACCTCGATCTCGCCGCCCAGGGCCTGGATCACGCCGCGGAGGGTCGAAAAGCGCACGTCCGTCCGCCCTTCGATCTTCGAGATTTCCGATTGGGTGCTCTTGAGGGCTTTCGCCCTTTCCGCCTATCCCTTCCAGGAATCCTTCAAGGACCGGATGGCCGCGAAGACGCTGACGGCGTCTTCCGAAGGGGCCCCGCCCCGGCTCCTGGCCGTCTCGATCACTTCCGGAGACGATCCGCGAAGGAATGGATTGGTTTCTTTTTCCTCGCCCAGGACCGAAGGGACGGTGGGAACGCCCCGGCTCCGTTTCTCCTCCACCTCCCGCAGGCGGTCCCGGAGGCGCTTGTTGCCCGGCTCCACGCTCACCGCGAAACGGAGGTTGGAGAGGGTGTATTCGTGGGCGCAGTAGAGCCGCGTCTCATCGGGAAGCCGGGCGAGTTTCCGGAGCGAGGCCGTCATCTGCTCCGCCGTTCCTTCAAAGAGCCGTCCGCAGCCGCCCGCGAAGAGAGTATCCCCGCAAAAAAGGGATTCTTCGGACGGGATGTAATAGGCGATGTGCCCGAGCGTGTGGCCCGGGACGAAAAACACTTCGGCCTCCAGGGCGCCAAGCCGCACCCGGTCCCCTTCCTTTAATGCTTGGGTCAGGCAAGGAATCCGGTGCCGGTCGTGTTCCGAGCCGTAGACCGGAATCTTCCGGGTGGAGAGAAGAGCCCGGTTCGCCCCCACGTGATCGAAGTGGTGGTGCGTGTTCCAGATCGCCGCGAGGGAGAGATTTTCCCGCGAGAGCGTTTCCTCGATGGGTCCGGCTTCTGGACCATCCACGAGCGCCGCCTCCCGCCCCTCGCAAATCAGGTAGGCGTAGTTGTCTGCCCAAACCGGAATTTGAAGGACGTTCATGGCTTTCCAGATTCGCGGGAGACGTGGAAGAAAAACGTCAGCCTTCGACGAAACTCTTGAGCTTGGAGGAGCGGGAAGGGTGCCGGAGCTTTCGGAGGGCTTTCGCTTCGATCTGGCGGATGCGCTCGCGCGTCACGGCGCAGTCCTGGCCCACTTCTTCGAGCGTGTGGTCGTTCTTTCCGCCGATCCCAAAGCGCATGCGAAGCACTTTTTCCTCACGGGGTGAGAGGGTAGCAAGGACGTGGCGCGTCTGCTCGTGAAGGGAGAGGTTGATGGCCACTTCCGTGGGTGAAACGACCGATTCGTCTTCGATCAAGTCGCCCAGGTGCGAGTCTTCCTCCTCGCCGATGGGCGTTTCGAGGCTGATGGGTTCCTTGGCCACCTTGAGCACGGTGCGGAGCTTTTCGAGGGGCATCTCCATCTTCTCGGCGATCTCCTCGGGCGTGGGTTCCCGTCCGTACTGCTGGACGAGCCCCCGGGAGACGCGCATGAGCTTGTTGATGGTTTCGATCATGTGGACCGGGATGCGGATGGTCCGGGACTGGTCGGCCACGGCCCGGTTGATGGACTGCCGGATCCACCAGGTCGCGTAAGTCGAGAACTTGAACCCCTTGCGCCAGTCGAACTTGTCGACGGCGCGCATGAGGCCGATGTTCCCCTCCTGGATGATGTCGAGGAACTGAAGTCCCCGGTTCATGTGCTTCTTGGCGATGGAAACGACGAGGCGCAGGTTCGCTTCGATGAGCTCGGCCTTCGCCCGGGCGGCTTCGAGTTCGCCCGCGTCGATCTCGGCCACGAGCCGGATGAGCTCATCGGCGGAGAGGCCCACGAAGGCG
>JBFLVN010000410.1:0-2652 GCA_040758475.1 Bdellovibrionota bacterium | reverse complement strand
ATGCCCCGTCCCACTTTCATCACAGGAACGGATACGGGTGTCGGCAAGACCTTCGTGGGCGGCGGCATCTGCCTCCTGGCCCGCAAGGCGCGCCTGCGGATCGGGGTGATGAAGCCCGTCGAGACGGGGTGCAAGGAACACCGGGGAAAACTCCTCCCGGCCGACGCGGCGTTTCTCTCCACCCACGCGGAAGAACCCGAAGACTCCCTCGACGACATCTGCCCCTACCGCTTCGCCCCGCCCATCTCACCGGAAACGGCGGCCCGCGAAGCGGGAGTAAAGATCGACTTGGGGAAAATCCGCGGCCACTTCGAAAAAATCGCCTCCGGGAAAGATTTGGTGATCGTGGAAGGCGCGGGTGGGCTTCTCGCTCCGATCAGCGAAAAAGAGACCATGGCGGACATGGCAAAAGCGTTAAAAGCCCAGGTCCTCGTGGTCGTGGGTTCCAAGCTCGGATGCATCAACCACGCGCTCCTCACCCTCTCCGAACTCGAACGGCGGAAGCTCTCCGTGGCCGGACTGATCCTGAACGAAGCGAGCCGCTCCCAAAATGATTTCTCCCTGGCGACGAACGCCAAGGACCTGGCCCGGCACACGAGGGCGCCGATTTTCGGAACTCTTCCCCCGGCCCCCGAAAGCCCCGAAGTCATCAAGCCCTTCGCCTACCGCAAGCACTTTGAAGACCACCTGGACACTGCGGCGCTCCTGGCGGCGCTCCAGCGATAGGAACCCCCGTGCCCGCCTCCTTCCCGATCCGCGACGCCTTGTTCGGCCGTTCGGGCCTCGTCTACGAGGCCCTTCGAAAGGAAGGCGCCCCCTCGGAATACACCCACGTGGATGGTCTGCGCGATCTGCTAACCGAGTTCGACGCCACCGAAGACGCCGAAGAGCGGGCCGAGATCGCGGCGCTCTTAAAGCGCGTCCTGGGTTACGGCGACCTGGACCTTGTTTCCAGTAGCGACGTCCCGGGCCTCGCTCAATGGGGCGACGCGCGGGTGGGCGGAAAAAGGAGGGTCTCGATCCTCGTCCTCCATCCCGGGAGCACGAGGGATCGGAAAAGTTCCGCCGTCCTCCAGGCGACAGGCGCGCTGCTCACGCGGATGGAACAGGAAGAAATTCCCTGGGGCCTCCTGGGCGATGGCCTCTGGTGGCGCCTTCATTCCCGGCGGACGGCGCTCCCCGCGGCCCAGACTCTCGAAGTGGATGTCCGCCCCCTGCTCGAATCCGCGGAAGAGCGCTCCGTTCTGGCGGCCCTCTCGCTCCTGGCGGCGGGATCGGCCCGCGAAGGAGGGCTCTGGGATACATTCCTCCTCCAGGAAGAGCGCTTGCAAGAAGCCGAAGCGCAGGCCTGGAAGGATCTCCTTCAGGCGGCTGGCTCTCCCCTCCCCGCCCTCGCGCTCTGGTGCGAAACGGCGGGCCTCGTTCCCCGGACGCCGTTTCTGGATGGAATCCGCGAAGGGGGGCGCAAAACCACCCTGCTCGATCACGCCCGTTGGACGCTCGCGCAAACGGGCCTTGAAGAAACGGAAGAAAAAATAAGCAACGAAAAGCACTGGCTCCCGATAGCCAAGGAATTGGCGGACGCCCTCCAAACCGGAAGAGCGGAAGGGGCGATTCTTTCATCCCTTCTATCTCTCGCCAGCGGAATGGATCTGGCGATGGGAGATTCCCTGACCCCTTTCCCGCCGTCCTTGGAACTCCGGCGGATTCTCCGGCGTGGTGCGGCCGTCGGCGAACCGGCCCGCATTTTCCTCGCCGGCGTGCCTTCCCTTTCGGCGGCTCTCGAAGTTCTTTTTTCCGAAACAAGCCGCGGCTGCGAAGAAGGCCTCCCCTTGGACCGCTCCCTGCTCCGGGCAACGGAGAATTTTTTCGCTGGGGAGTCCGGAAAAACACTCAAACCCCTCCGCGCTCTCGTCTCCCTCTCTTCACGAGCCTTGGGAGTCGAAGCGCCTTATCTCTCGCATCGGATCAAGCAAGGAAATCCCCTGGCCAGCGTGCCGGTGAGTGTGCTGGCCGAAACCCCGGCGTCCCAGAAGAAAAAACGCGGAAAAGGAGCCACCCGCCCCGGTCCCCGGCAAATCTCCTTCGTCGAGGCGCTGTTCATGGATCGCCTCGCCACGCTCGCGACGGACTTGACGCTGCTGGCCGCCGCGGGGCCCGCGCGCCTGCAATCGATCGAACAGCAGGAAGGAATCTTCCGGCGGCTCCTGCGGGGCGTGGAGCGCTTTCGCGACCTCGCCGATCTCTGGTTGCTCGGGCATTTGAAGAAAAACGCCGTGGGGCCTTCCGAGTACGAGGCCTGCGTCTCCAATTTGAAGACTTCCGACGCCGAATGGCGGGGGCGCCTTGCTCCCTATGGGGGCCCGCTCGAAGACCTGCGGACCCGCTTCCGGCCTTTTCACTGGGAACTCGAATTCCCCGAGCTTTACGTGGAAGGAGGCGGGCCGCGGACGGACCCGGGGTTCCACCTCATCGTGCTTCCAGTTCCAGATGCCCAAACCGTGCGGGAACTCTCGGAACTGCGCCCCTATTACCAGTCGCTCCTTCCGGAAAAAGCCGCCTACTCGCTCCTTGGCGCCGCCGGATCGCTCGCCGCCTTGTTCCGGACGAACCGGGGTGCCGTGCTCACGGGGCCGGCCGGCCCCACGCAAG
>JBFLVN010000409.1:0-2673 GCA_040758475.1 Bdellovibrionota bacterium | reverse complement strand
GATTTTTCCGACGCCTACGCCAGTTTTTTCGAGCTCTCTCCCGTGGCCTTGCGGCTCTGCGACCCGGAGGGAAGGACCCTCTCGGTCAATCTGATCTACCGGGAACTCTTCGGCGGGGAACCGGCCGACGGCACGAACGTCCTGGAAACGGGAGCCGCCGGGCGCCGAGAAGACCTTCCGCTTCTTCGGCGCGCTTTCGCGGGCGAGCCTCTCTGCCTTCCGCCGTTCTGGTACGAGTGCCAGGGGAAGGGGCGCGTGCTCCTTGAAGTCCAGGCCTTGCCGATGAGAAGCCCCGTCGGCCGGATCCGGTACGTCGCCCTCTTCTACAAGGACATCACGCCGCAGGAGCGCTTGCGGGAGAGCGAAGCGCGCCTCCGCAAAGCCCAGGCCATCGCCCACGTCGGGATCTGGGACGCCGAAATCCTCAGCCCGGAGCCCCTCGAATTCGGCAAGGGGAGCTGGTCGGAAGAGGCCTGGGGCATCTGGGGGTATGAGCCCGGCGAGGTCGAAGTAACGGCCGAGCTTTTTTTCGGAAGCATTCATCCGGACGATCAGGCGAGGGTTTCCGAGCTGTGCGTAGAGACCGTCCGGAGCAAGAAACCCTATACCACGGAATACCGCATTCGCCGGAAGGACGGCGCCGAACGGATCGTCTTCGAACGGGGCGAAGTCCTTTGCGAGAAATCCACGGGACGGCCAGTAAAGCTCTTTGGCACCTGCCAGGACATTACCGAGCGCAAGCAAGCCGAGGCGGCGATCGCACGCCTGGCGGCCGTCCTGGAAGCGACGACCGACATCGTGAGCATGGGGGACTTGGCGGGAAACCTCCTCTACATGAACCGGCCAGGGCGGCGGCTCCTCGGATACGGTGAAGAAGAAGATTTATCCGGCAAAAAGATCGGCGTTTTTCACGGTCCCGCCGTTTTCGAACTTCTCTCTCGCGTCGCCGTGCCAGCGGCCATGCGCGACGGCACGTGGTCCGGCGAAACCACGATGCGCACGAAATACGGCCGCGACATCCCCGTTTCCCAGGTAGTGATCGCCCACAAGGGGGCCGGCGGGAAGGTGGAATACCTCTCTACCATCGCCCGTGACATCCGCCCACAGAAGGAAGCCGAGCAAGCCATCGCCGAGCGTGAGCGGTTCGTTCGGGAGATCGTCACCGCCGCGCCCCAGATCATCTACGTTCTCGAACTCGAACCCGGCGGCATTCCGAAGACCACCTTCATCAACCGCCCCTTTTGCGAGGCGCTTGGCCATGCTTCGCCCCCCGATCTGGCCAGGGAGTGGGCTTTCCTCATCCCCCTTCTCCATCCCGACGACCGCGGCCGGGCACCCTCCCTGATCGAACGCTGGAAAGCGCTCAAGGACGGTGAGGTGCTGGAAGGGGACTATCGCCTGCGGAACGCCAAAGGGGAGTGGCGCTGGTTTCACGGGCGCGACGTCGTTCTCGACCGCCGGCCCGACGGGAGCGTCTGCCGCATTCTGGGCAGCGCTCACGATCTGACGGAAAAGAAGCAATTGGAAGAGCAGCTCCGGCAGGCTCAGAAAATCGAGGCGGTCGGAAGGCTCACGGGCGGCATCGCCCACGATTTCAACAATCTCCTGACCGTCGTCAACGGCAACGCGTTGCTCCTTGAACGCCTCCTTCCCAAGGAGGGCCGCGAACGGGCCCATTGCCGGGAGATCGTGGAGGCGGGGGAGCGGGGGGCGGCCCTCACGCGCCAACTTCTCGCTTTCAGCCGCAAGCAGATTCTCGAGCCCCGGCGGATCAGCCTGAACGACACCGTGCGGCAGATGAGCAAAATCCTCTCACGGCTTCTCGGCGAAGACGTCAAACTCACCCTCCACCTCGCCCACGACCTGGGGACCACATTCGCCGATCCAAGCCAGGTGGAGCAGGTCATCTTGAACCTCGCCGTCAACGCCCGGGATGCCATGCCGGAAGGGGGCGAGCTTTTTGTCGAGACGGCCAACGGCGTTCTTCGTCCGGAGGATTTGCAAGGAGAAGCGGACGCCAAGCCCGGCCCCTGCGTCAAATTGCTTGTGCGGGATACCGGCTGTGGAATGGATGAGGAGACGCTCTCTCGCGTCTTCGAGCCCTTCTTCACGACCAAGGAACTTGGCAAGGGAACGGGCCTCGGTCTTTCGACGGTTTACGGGATCGTCAAGCAAAGCGGCGGGCACATCCGTGTGGAGAGCGAGCCGGGAAAGGGCACGGTCTTCGAAATCTCCCTTCCCCAGTTCGAATCCAGGCCCGTGCTTTCTCCGGCGCCCCTGGACGGATTCCCCCCTTCGAGAGGCCGGGAAACCATCCTTTTCGTTGAAGACGAACCCATGATCCGCTCCGTCGTCCGGGAAACTCTCAGCGAACTCGGATACACCGTGCTGGTGGCCGAAAGCGCCGATCAGGCCCTCTCGCTCGCGGAACGCCACGACGGGGAAATCGATCTGCTCCTGACCGACGTGATCCTTCCACGCACCAACGGGGCCCGGATCGCCGAACGCGTGAAGGCGCTCCGCCCCCTGGCCAAAGTGCTCTTCACCTCCGGCTACACCGACGACATGATCGCCCCACACGGCGTGCTGGAAGAAGGGATGCACTTCCTCTCCAAACCGTTTTCCCCCGACCAGCTCGCCCGGAAAATCCGTGAACTGCTCGACGCCCCGCCT
>JBFLVN010000408.1:0-2673 GCA_040758475.1 Bdellovibrionota bacterium | reverse complement strand
CGGTGGGAGACTTGGGAATGCCCCTCCCCCTTTGGGGGAGGGTGGCCGAAGGCCGGGAGAGGGCCCTCTTCCGCCCGGCTTCGCAGGAGCTTCGCCGGGCACCTTCCCCCAGAGGGGGAAGGGCTTAAGGAATACGGTTCTACGCCGCTTTCTTGGCGTCCTGCGGAATCCGCATGCCGTAGAAGCTTCTCCACACGAAGACGACCGAGAGGGCGAAGAAGATCGCCGAGAGGACCGTGCTGGTCGTGCTCGAAAGCTCGATGGCGAGCTCGACGGCCAGGAGGCCGAAGAGGGTCGTGAACTTGATGACGGGGTTCATGGCGACCGAGGACGTGTCCTTGAAGGGATCGCCCACCGTGTCGCCCACGACCGTGGCGGCGTGGAGCTCCGTACCCTTGGCCTTGAGTTCCACTTCCACGAGCTTCTTGGCGTTGTCCCAGGCGCCGCCCGCGTTCGCCATGAAGATGGCCTGGTAGAGGCCAAAGAGGGCGATGGAGAGGAGGTAGCCGATGAAGAAGAAGGGCTCGATGCAGGCGAAGGCGAGGGTCGAGAAGAACACGGCCAGGAAGATGTTGAACATCCCCTTCTGGGCGTACTGGGTGCAGATGGCGACGACGCGCTTGCTGTCTTCGACGCTGGCTTTCTCGACGCCCTCCAGCTTGATGTTGGCCTTGATGAACTCGACGGCCCGGTAGGCGCCCGTGGAGACGGCCTGCATGCTGGCGCCCGAGAACCAGTAGATGACCGCGCCGCCCGTCACGAGCCCCAGGAGGAACGGGGCGTGGAGGAGGGAGAGTTGGTCCAGGTTTTCCGTCAGGCCGTTGGTGAGGAGGACGATGATCGAGAAGATCATGGTCGTGGCCCCGACGACGGCCGTGCCGATGAGAACCGGCTTGGCGGTGGCCTTGAAGGTGTTTCCGGCCCCGTCGTTTTCTTCCAGGTATTCCTTCCCTTTGTCGAAGTTGGGCTCGAAGCCGAAGTCCTTCTTAATCTCCTGCTTCACGTTCGGGACGTTCTCGATGAGGGAGAGCTCGTAGACCGACTGGGCGTTGTCCGTGACCGGGCCGTAGGAATCGACGGCGATGGTGACCGGGCCCATGCCGAGGAACCCGAAGGCCACGAGGCCAAACGAGAACACGGGGGCGGCCTGCATGATGTCGCCAAGGCCCATGCCGCTTACGAAGTAGGCCGCGCCCATGAGGCCCGCGATGACGAGGCCCATCCAGTAGGCGCTGAAGTTCCCGGCCACGAGGCCCGAGATGACGTTGAGGGAGGCGCCGCCTTCCTTGGAACTCGTCACGATCTCGCGGACGTGGCCCGAGTTGGTGGAGGTAAAGACCTTAATCACTTCGGGGATGATGGCGCCCGCGAGCGTGCCGCAGGTGATGATGGTGGAGAGCTTCCACCAGAGGGTTCCATCGCCCAGGTCCGCGATGAGGAGGTAGGAGACCACGTAGGTCACGCCGACGGAGACGATCGAAGTGAGCCACACGAGGAAGGTGAGCGGCGCTTCGAAGTCCATGTGATCGGCGTTTCCGTGCTTTCCTTTCTGGAGCACTTCGTTGATCTCGTAGGAGACGAAGCTCGAAATCACCATGGTGATGCGCATGACGAAGATCCAGACGAGGAGCTGGACCTGGACGGAAGGCTCTTTGACCGCGAGGAGGATGAAGGTGATGAGGGCCACGCCCGTGACGCCGTAGGTCTCGAAGCCGTCGGCGCTCGGGCCCACGGAGTCGCCCGCGTTGTCGCCCGTGCAGTCGGCGATCACGCCGGGGTTTCGGGCGTCGTCTTCCTTGATCTTGAAGACGATCTTCATGAGGTCGGAGCCGATGTCGGCGATCTTGGTGAAGATGCCGCCCGCGATGCGCAGGGCCGAGGCGCCAAGCGACTCACCGATGGCAAACCCGATGAAGCAGGGGCCGGCGAGATTTCCCGGGATGAAGAGGAGGATGAAGAGCATGATGAGGAGTTCGGTGGAGATCAGCACCATGCCGATGCTCATGCCGGCGCGAAGCGGGATTTCGTAGGTCGGATAGGGCTTGCCGCGGAGGCTCGCAAAGGCCGTGCGGGAGTTGGCGAACGTGTTGACGCGGATGCCGAACCACGCGACGCCGTAGCTCCCGGCGATGCCCACGAGGCTGAAGAAGAGGATGAGGAGGACCGTCCCCACGTCCAGGTGCCGCAGGACGCCGTAGTAATAGACGACGATGGCGCCGATGAAGGCTTCGAGAATGAGGATGAACTTACCTTGGGTGAAGAGATAGGTCTTGCAGGTGGCGTAGATAAGCTCGCTGATTTCGAGCATCGCCTTGTGGACCGGGAGGTTCTTGAGCTGCACGTACTGATAGAGGCCGAAGAGGAGTCCGAACACAGCCACCGACATGCCGGCGGCCAGGAGCGTCCAGCCGCTCACTCCCCCCAGGAAGCTCTGGGAGGCGAAGTCGGGCAGCACGAGGTCCGCTTCGCTCGCGAGCGCGAGGGCGGGCAGTGCCGCGACGAGGGCCGCCGTGGCGGCGAAGAGTTTGGAGAAGCGCATGGAAATCCTCCTGTGGGGTCTTCGGGAGCGCTCTTTTGCCAGAGGGCCCCGCCCCAAGACGTGTTGAAATTTGGGCTTTTGACAGCGGCCGGGGTGTTTGCCCATCCCGTAAACGAAGGCTGGAAGAGAGTTTC
>JBFLVN010000407.1:0-2681 GCA_040758475.1 Bdellovibrionota bacterium | reverse complement strand
GGCATCCCCCCCATGGGGGTGGCCCTAGTAAACCCCGGTTTCCCGGTTTCCACGCCGGAAGCCTATAAATCCCTTGGGGCCCCCCCTTTTGAGCCGGGACGTTTGACGGAGGCGGGGGAGGGGTCTATGGATACGCCCCTTCCCGCACCCCTTTGGGGAGCGGCGGGAAGGGCTTTTCTCCGGAACGACTTGGAGCGGGCGGTCTTCGTCCGTTATCCTGTACTGGAGGAAATCAAGCGCGCACTCATTGAAGCCGGCGCTTCCGCGGCCTTGATGAGCGGGAGTGGAGCGAGCGTTTTCGGGCTCTGCGGGAGTACGGAAGCGGCGCGCGAAGTGCTCCACCGGGCTCGCCTCCCCGAGGGGGCGTTGCGGCTGGCTACGGCGACGATTGCCGCCGGGGCCGCCGAGTAACGGACGGGCGGGGCAAGCCGTTTCTTTTTGTTCAAGGAGGTTTTCCGGAAAGCCGCAGCAGGTTGCAGAAGGGGGAAGGGAAGGGGGGTGCACCGATGGTGGTGACGAGCGTCAAGATCTTTCCGGTCAACGACGAACGTCTGAAGGCCTATGTCACACTCGTGTTCGACGATTGTTTCGTCGTGCACGACGTGAAGGTGATCCAAGGGCCCGACGGATTGTTCGTCGCCATGCCGAGCAAGAAGACCAAGAACGGGACGTACCGGGATACGGTTCACCCGCTCAATCGGGAAACGCGCGAAATGATCGAAAAGTGCGTTCTCGATTCATACGAACAGGAAGCCAACGCCGTCGGCAAGAGCAGCGCAGCTCACCGGCGGCAACTGGGGCCTCCCACGACGTGACGGGATTCCGGCCCGGTTTTTAGAAAGAGTTCAGATTGCGGCTTCGAGGTGGGGAGTCGCCAAGTGGTAAGGCATCGGCCTTTGGAGCCGACATCCGCAGGTTCGAATCCTGCCTCCCCAGCCAGGCGGCAGGCGGGGTGATCAAGGTAAGCAGGTGGTGGGCGCGGAATGCGCTCTCAAGAGTGGGAAAACCTTTCGATGCAGGTGAGCAAGCTCAAGATTTTCGGCGGGAACGCCAATCCCGCCCTCTCGGCGGCGATCTGCCGTTACCTGGGCATTCCCTTGGGGCGCTCCCGCGTCCGCAAGTTTTCCGACGGTGAAATCTTCGTCGAGATCGAGGAAAATGTCCGTGGAATGGACGTGTTCGTCGTCCAGCCCACGTGCCCCCCGGTCAACGACAATTTGATGGAACTCCTCATCATCATGGACGCCTTGAAACGGGCGTCGGCGGGGACCGTGACCGCCGTGATTCCCTACTACGGTTACGCCCGCCAGGACCGGAAGGTGGCGCCCCGCACGCCGATCAGTTCGAAGCTCGTTGCTGACCTCATCGTAAAAGCCGGCGCTACGCGCATGGTCGCCATGGACCTCCACGCGGGACAGATCCAGGGTTTCTTCGACATTCCGGTGGATAATTTGTTCGCGACGCCGACGTTCATCGATTACTTCGGCGCCCAGCACAACGACCGCCTCACGGTCGTCTCGCCCGACGCGGGCGGCACCGAGCGGGCCAGGGCGATCGCCAAGCGGATCAACGCCCAGCTCGCCATGATCGACAAGCGGCGCCCCGCGCCCAACGTGGCGGAAGTGATGAACGTCGTCGGTGAAGTGGAAGGCCGGGATACGCTCATCGTGGACGACATCATCGATACGGCGGGGACTTTGACGCTCGCCGCCCAGGCCCTCTACGACAAAGGGGCCAAGACAGTCCGGGCCTGCGCGACGCACGGCGTTCTTTCGGGGCCGGCCCTGGACCGCATCAACGAGTCCAAACTTAGCGAGGTCGTGATCACGGATTCGATTCCGCTCAACGGGAAACAGGAAAAATGCTCCAAGCTCAAGGTGCTCACGGTTGCCGAGCTTTTGGGCGAAGCCATCCGCAGGATTTATTACGGCGAGTCGGTTAGCTCGCTGTTTATTTGAAAGTCGCTTGAGAGGTACGAAGCCATGTCATCCACTCTTTCCATTGAAACCCGCGGTGAAACCGGCAAGGGGCCCGCGCGGCGCCTTCGCGTCCGGGGGCTCATTCCGGGCGTTTTTTACGGCCCGGGCGCCCAGCCCCGCAGTTTCGCGGTCAGCCCCAAGACCCTCATCGAGGCCCTCTCCGATCGCGGAGAGAACACCCTCCTCACCCTCAAGGGTGGCGGCCAGGAACTCGATGGCAAGCTCGCCCTTCTCAAGGAATACCAGCGCGATCCCGTGAGCCGCCAGCTCGTTCACGTCGATCTCCTCGAAGTGGACATGAAGCGCGAGGTGACGGTGCGCATTCCCGTCCATGTGGCGGGCAAGGCCCCAGGCGTCGAAAAGGGCGGCATCCTGGACATGCCCATGCACCAGCTTCACGTGCGGTGCCTGCCCGACAAGATTCCGGGCCACATCGACGTCGACGTTTCCACGTTGGAGATGAATCACTCCCTCCACGTCAAGGACTTGAAGCTCCCCGCCGGCATCCGCGTGATCGATCCGGAAGGGTACACGGTCGTGACGATTCTCCCGCCGGCCGCCGAGGAAGTGGCGGCTCCGGCCGCCGCGGCGGTACCCGCGGAAGGCGCAGCGCCCGCCGAAGGAGCCGCGGCTCCCGCGGCAGGCGCCGCGGCACCGGCAGCGGCTGGCGCGGCGGCTCCGGCCGCTGGCGCTCCCGCCGCC
>JBFLVN010000406.1:0-2689 GCA_040758475.1 Bdellovibrionota bacterium | reverse complement strand
TCGTGCAGGAGCTCTCGATGGAGCGGGCGGAGAAAATCGCCCGCCGGGCGCTCAAGCTACCGGGGCCCGCCGAGGTGCGGGCTTACCTCCGGGAGGAAATTCTCAAACTGGATTTGCCGGAGGTCCGCAGGCTCTGGGAGCCTTCCGTGGAGAGCGCCGCGGAATAAGAGCCCGGAGATCGAACGTGCGCTATAATTAGCGCGGTACCATGGACGCTATTTCCGAATTTTTCTTTCAGCACTATCCCTCCCAGAAGTTCGGGACGCCGCTCACGTTCGTCCGCGACGTCCAGGAGGGGCTCAAGGAAGTCTTCGGCGATCCGGAGCGCTATTTTCCGGCTCCCCGCGCCATCTTCATTCTCCGGCCGAGGGAAGAGACTCTGCAAGGTTATCCGGTGATCCGCTCCCCCGAGCTGGTCAACAAGCTCTACGCCTACTTGCGCCTGGAAATCACGAACCAGGTGGCCGTGCTCCGCAAACAATCGGGGGCCGAGGCCGTCGTGAGCGGGCGGGAGTACGAAAGCGCCCGCACGGCTTACCGCGAGGAACTCCAGAAAATTCTTGAAGCCTGCGTCGTCAACTCTTCCGGCCAGAAATTCCCCGAGATTTTCTGGCTCGATCATTCGCTCGACGTGAGCGACGCCATTTCCAAGGTCAAGAAAAAGGTCATCGAAATCGATGGGAGCCTGGGGCAGCAGCACGGAGAAGCGATCAAGTACCGGGTCTTTTCCCGCTACGTGGACACGGTGGACAAGGCGCTTGAAACGGTCATGCAATCGCTCGGCGCCGGAAGCTCCATTTCATCGGAGGACTACCGCTCCCAGCTCTACCGGATGATGCGCGATAACGTCCTTTGTTTTACGGAATTGCCGACGCGCATTTTCCTCTCGGACCTCGAAGGATTCGTCCGTCATTTCCTCAACCGCGATTGGGCGGTTTTCACCACCGAACTGGCCCGTTTCAAGGAGACGGCCTACGAACTCCTCAAGAAGGACGCTTATTTCCGTGGGATCATTGCTTCCTTCTGGCCGGGGCTCGCCACGGGGGGAGATATCCCCGAATGGCTGTTCTTCGACGCCAAGTTCCGCAGCATCCTTTTTGCCCACCCCCGGCAAGGGGCGAAGGAGTTTTCCCAGGAATTCCGCGACTTGTTCGGGACGCTTTCCAAACGGCTGATCCAGTACGATTTCATCCACTACTTCCGGGCCCTCGTAAAACGGTGTGCCAAGGCCAAGGAGGGGGATGCTGCTTATCACTTCGAGGGGGACAAGGGCGTGCAGCTCGACGAGGCCGTGCGCCCTTTCAACTTCAGCCATCCGATGATCCTGGACAACCGGGTCCATCGGTTCGGTCTCGTCTACGACATCACGGCCTTTTCCCAGACCTACTTCGACATCAAGGCCAGTTCCGCCGGGCGCGAACGGAACGCCGCCCGCCAGATGTTCCGCTTTCAGGAGACTTTGGCGACGCTCCCGGCGCGCTTCAATATGCGCTTCGAGAAGTTTCTCGGGGACGGTGCTTTTTATTCCTCGCGGCGCGCCCGTCCACTCATCGAATCGGCAGTCCTCATCCAGGAAACCTACGCGAAATCCCGGCGCGAGGGATTTCCCTTCAACAAGGGCCTGCGGATCGCGCTCAACTGGAGCTACTATTACCTTCTCCCGCTCCGCAATCAGGCGGCCAAGCAGGGGATTCTCTACGATTTCTTCGGCCCCGGTTTGATCGAACTCACGCGCCTTACCTCCGGCAAGACGAGCAAAGAAGTCGAGGAGATCAAGGAACTCCTCATCGGCCACGGCTACCCCATCGAGGTTGTTCACAAGTTCTTCGGCCACATCGAGCGGGTGCTCGCCACGGAACGGAGCAGTTCCTACCGCTCCGAGATCGAGAACCGCGAGTTCTACGTCCTGGTGGATGAGAAGGGGAACCTGACGAACGAGGGCATCGTCGGGACGAGGGCGTTCGTGGAGGAACTATCCCACGAGGTGAAGCCCGACGAACTCCGGATTCTGAAATGGCGCAGCAGGACCCTCGCGGGCTTCTACTCGGCGCCGCTTGCACGCTGGATCACCACGCGGGAGTCGGGGCTCGTCAAGGTCAAGGGACTCGATCCCTTCATGGTCTACGAAATCGTCGCCTTTACGCCCGAGCAGAAGGAACAAGGGGAATTTCAGGAGGAAAAAGTTCCGGGAGGAAAGACCTTTGCCGACCTCGTTCTAGGGGAGGACGCCGTCGGTCACACGGGGGAATACATGACCGATCAGGCCCACGTGGTGGGCGAGGCCGAGCCTACGGCGGAAGAGAAAGCGGCGGCCTCCCAGGCCGCCCAAGCGCCGCCGGTAGAGCCCCTGAACCTTAATCCGCGCCCCGCGTCCGGGAACGGTCCCAAGGCCGCCGCTTCAGCCGGCGCCGCTCCGGCATCTTTTGAAATCGGCTGCTTCGTCTACGAGATCGAACCGGGGAAGGGGAAGTACTTCGTTGTGGGGCGGTATAATCCCAAGAGCAAGACCCTTGAGAACGCGGTCATCGAACCCAAGGAAGTGCGGATAACGGACAAGGTACGGATCGCCGGAATCTACCGGCAGCTCGAACGCCTTCCCTCCCGCCCCAAGGAAAAGATCGACGTCGCCCAGTACGAAAAAGATCCGGGGTTCAAGCTGATATTGTTGGGAGAACGGTAAATTTAGAAC
>JBFLVN010000405.1:0-2701 GCA_040758475.1 Bdellovibrionota bacterium | reverse complement strand
GAGGATCGGGTTTCCTTCCCCGGCGACGGCGGCCGGCTGGCCGCCCAGGACGAGGCCCGAGGGGAGGAAGAAGCTCGACCCCGCGAGGCGGTCCATGAGCTGGAGGACGCCCGCCGCTTCGAGCGGAGGGAACGCGAGAAGAAGGAGGAACGAAGTGACGAGTTGGGCCCAGGTGAAAAACGGGAGGCGGAAGAAGCTAAGGCCCTTGGCCCGCAGGTGGACCGTCGTCACGATGAAGTTGACCGACCCGAGAAGCGAAGAAGTGATCAGGAAAACCATTCCGATGAGCCAGAAGGTCTGGCCCGAGAAGAGCCCGGTGCCCGCGATGTCGGAGAGCGGGGGGTAGCTCGTCCAGCCGGATTGGGCCGCGCCGCCGGGGAGGAAGAAGCTCGCCAGCATGATGATGCCGCCCGGGAGGAACGACCAGTAGCTGGCCATGTTGAGCCGGGGGAACGCCATGTCGGGGGCGCCGATCTGGAGCGGCAGGATGTAGTTGCCAAAACCGCCCACGGCCAGGGGGACGACGCCCAGGAACACCATGATGGTGCCGTGCATGGCGCCCAGTTGGTTGTAGGCGCCCGCTTCCAGGACGCCGCCCGAAGTAAGCCGGCCTTCCAGGAGGCCACCCAGCAAGGGAACGGCCTGGTTGGGATAGGCGAGTTGCCAGCGCATGAGCATCATGAGGCAGAAGCCGAAGAGGAGGAAAACGAGCGCCGTGACGGCGTACTGGATGCCGATCACCTTGTGATCGACGGAAAAAACGTATTTCTGCCAGAACGAAAGCTCGGGATGGCCGTGGGAATGATCGTGCGTGTCGCTCATTGGGTTATTCCTCCTGGGCCTCGCGGACTTTCTCCGCGATCCAGGCGTCAAACTGCTCCTGGGTTTCGATGTAGACGCGGCCACCCATGCGCGTGTGGGCGATGCCGCAGAGCTGGGCGCAGGCCAGCTCGAACTCGCCGGTCTCGTCCGCTTCGAACCACATGGGAATCTTCTGGCCGGGAACCGCGTCCTGCTTCACCCGCAGGACCGGGATGAAGAAGCTGTGGATCACGTCCTTCGACGAAAGCTCGACGAATACCGGTTTGCCGACGGGCATGTGGAACTGGTTCACCGTCCGCACGTCGTCCTTGCCCGCCGGGTCGTCGAAATCCGCGCCAAGGGGATTCGAGCGGCTCATCATCTTGATGTCGGTTTTTCCGAAAACGCCGTCGGGGCCAGGGTAATGAATGTTCCAGGCGAACTGCTCGGCCGTCACCCGAATCTGGAGGGCTTCCTCCCGGGAGGGGGCGTTGGCGGGGTTGCGAAGCTCCGCCCAGACCGGCATGGAAAGGCCGACGAGCAGGAAAACTTCGAAGAGCGCTACGCCGATCTCCAGGTACTTGGAGGCGCTCGCCTTGATGGGTTCGTAGACCGCCTTGATGCCCTTGCTCGCCCGGAAACGGATGATGCAGTAGGCGTAGAAAGCGCCCCACCCGAGGAACAAGGCGAGCATGAACCAATGAAGGACGTTG
The DNA here is from genome assembly GCA_040758475.1 of Bdellovibrionota bacterium. Classification (GTDB taxonomy): domain Bacteria; phylum JAGRBM01; class JAGRBM01; order JAGRBM01; family JAGRBM01; genus JBFLVN01. Next base: position 1,187 of record JBFLVN010000405.1, on the reverse strand, counting down.
ATGAGGTGGTCAATCTGGTGGCCGTGGGTGGAAACGTCCGGCGGGAGCCACCACCCGTATACCGATTCATCCATTGGGGTGCAGGAAGCCTCCTGGCTCTCTTTATATGATCTTTCTCATTGCAAGAAGATAACGGCCCTGGTTTTAGTAAAGGACCGCCGGTGTCTTCCCCAAAACCCCTTCTAAAAATTCCGGCGGGGAGCCCAAAGCCGCGGCCTACTTAGCTGCCGGGGGATGCCCCGTCAACCATCCGTTCCCGGCAGGGGGGCCTTTCCAGGCTCCTCCGCGGGGAGGGGCTTTTCCGGCGGGGGGAAGAGGAGGGAAACGATCACCGACCCGCCGATGAGGACGGCCACCACGGAAAGGGAGATGCCGATGGGAATCTTGTAGAACTCCACGATAACCATCTTGACGCCCACGAAGGAGAGGACGAAGGCGAGGCCGTACCGAAGGAATCGGAGCTTCCCCACCACCCCCGCCAGGAGAAAGAAGAACGATCGGAGGCCCAGGATGGCGAAAATGTTGGACGTGTAGACGATGAACGGGTCGGAGGTCACTGCGAAGACGGCGGGGATGGAATCGAGGGCGAAAACGAGGTCCGTGAATTCGACCGCTACAAGGACGATGAAAAGAGGGGTGGCCAGGCGCTTTCCATTCTCGACCACAAAGAAATTCTGCCCCCGGTACTCGGGCACGAGGGGGATCACCTTGCGGGCGAGCTTGACGGCCGGGTTGTTCTCGGGGCGGACCTCTTCTTCCTCGCCCCGGAAAAGGAGCTTGATGCCGGTGAAAATGAGGAAGCCGCCGAAGATGTAGATGATCCAGTGGAAGCGGTTGATGAGGGCGGCGCCCACGCCGATGAAAATGCCGCGCAGGATGAGCGCCCCCAGGACGCCCCAGAAGAGAACCCGGTGGAGTACGGCGGGGGGGACGGCCAGGGCGCCGAAAATAACCAGGAACACGAAAAGATTGTCGACGGAAAGGGACAGTTCGATCAGGTAGCCCGTCGCGAATTCCAGGCCCACCTTGGAACCCAGCCGGAAATAGACGAACGCGAAAAATACGACCGCGAGCGAAACCCACATGACGCTCGCCACGAGGGCTTCCCGGAAGCGGACTTCGCGGGCTTCCTTGTGCAGGACGCCCAGGTCCACGGCCAGGGCCACCAGAACGAAAACGCTAAATCC
>JBFLVN010000404.1:0-2716 GCA_040758475.1 Bdellovibrionota bacterium | reverse complement strand
GGGAAGAAAGCCGGGAGCCGGAACCTTTCGTACGCCCTGGGCGATCTCGAATGGGAACGGGTGCGCCGGGCCTACCTGCGCGTCGCGGAAGCGGCCTTCGCCGCCGGGGCGCGAGCCGTGACGCCGGTCTTCTACGGATCGAAACGATCGAAAAACCTGAAAGACCTGGAACGCTCCCTTCCCCGGGAACTTCCCAAAGTCCGGTCCCTCGGGGGGAGCGTCCACCCCATGGGCACCTGCGGCATCGGCCGCACCTGCGAAGGGGACGGCCGCGTGCGAGGTTACGAAAACCTTTACGTGGCCGACGCGAGCCTCTTTCCGACATCCATTGGCGTAAATCCCCAGTTCACCGTCATGGCCCTGGGGACGGCCGTGGCGGCGGGGATTCTGGATTCGCCTTCGTAAAGGGAGATTCCCATGCTGAATTGGCTAAACCGCCACAAGGGCCTTTGCGGGGCGGCGCTTGTACTCAGCTTTATCTTCTCGGAGCCCATCCCCCTCTGCGAAACGGTGGGGGACGCGCCCGCGTTCTTCTCGATCCAGTACTTCCTGATGCTCGTGCCGTGGATAAAGCCCCTTCCCTCCTGGGTGCTGGCCGTGCCGGCGGTTTTTTGTTTCGCCCTTTCGCTCGCTCCGCTACGGGGCCTTCGCTTCCAGTGGATTCCGTTCGGGCTCGTACTGCTCGGGCTTTCCTTCTTCCCGCTTCTCATCTTCGGGCCCTTCGGCGTCGAGAGCGGGCCCCTGTGGGGAATCCTCTTTTTCGCCTTCGCGGGGTTAAACCTCTGGATTCGCAGCATCGATTACTTCTACGCGGGGGCCATCGCCGCCATGTGCTGGGACTTGGGCGCGGGCCTTCGCGGCCTTCAGCTCGGCCTCGAGTTTCTGCCGGAACCGTATGGGAACCAGATCCCCCCGTGGTTCGTCGTGGCGCTCGATTCTTCCATCGCGGGTATTTTGGCCCTGCTCTGGTACAAGCGCGTGGACTTCGGAAAGCGCCTCGGATGGAAGTGGCTGGAAGCGGTGGATTAAGCCATTGCCCGCGAGAAAGGGCGGCCCCCCCTGAATTTTCTTTCCCCAAAGTTGTTGGACTACCGCGAGATCGGATAACTTCGGCTATCTTCCCCTGTTTCCCCTAATCGCCAAGGGGACATTCAGCGAGGTTACTCCACCGTGAGATCACGAACCTGTTCCAGCATTGTTTTTTTCATGTTCTCTTTCATCGGGCTCTTTTCTTCGCCTGCATGGAGCAAAACCTCGTTCGCGATCCTGCCCGTACAAGTCGCGGGAGAAGCGAGCGCGGGCGAAGGCGTAACCTTCGAAAACGCCTTCCTGAACACCCTCCTTCTCTCCAAGCGTTATCGGATCGTAGACCGGCAGAAGGTGGCGCAAATTCTCAACGAACAAGCGTTCCAACAAAGCGGTGCCGTCGATCCTTCGGAAGTCATAAGAATTGGGCGGCTGGCCGCCGTCGACAAGCTCCTTTCGATCCAGCTCTCCAAGAAAGGGAATCAGTACACCTTCACCCTGACCGTCCACGGCGTCGAAAGCGGCCAGGTGGAATTCAACGATACGGCGACGGATACCATTGGTGTCGATGGCTTGGGGAAATCCGCCACGGCACGCCTCCTGGATCGCTACTCACTCACCGGAAAGGTCACGGCCCAGGCGGGCAGCGGTTTTATCGTGGATTTGGGAACGAACGACGGCCTGCGGCAAGAACAGCGGCTTTTCATCGCCCGGCAAGAAGTCACCCGGGATGAAAACGGAATGATCGTTTTTGAGAACCTCTCCCGGGTCGGAATCGTGCGCGTCAAAAAGGTCAATCCACAGACTGCCCTTGTCCAGAGCGTTTCCCTGGCTGACCTGAACACGCCGGTTCAAAAAGGCGATCTGGCTTCACCCGAACCCATTCCGCTCCAAGAGCCGAAAATCTCGCGTACGCCGCTTTTACCTGCCGCCAAGCCGGGAAAATTAATTCTGGAAGATGACATGGAAGGGGACCGTTACCTCCAGATCAGCAGCGGAACGGGGAATCGTGGCGACCCTTACCGGGACGACGAGGTTTTCCTGGACGCTTCGGACGTGGAACGGGGCCACGTCTTCGCGTTCTATGGTGCGCCCGCGCAGGATCTCGGCGATTTCATCTTCGAGGGAGACATCGCCTTCGAACCCGAAACACGAGGGTGGGGGGCCGCCCACTTCGTATTTCGCTCGAACCGGGAATATGTCAACGCCGAAGGTTACGTCTTCTTTTTTACCAATGAAGGCGTTTTCGACATCAGTTACCTTCGCAATGGAATCGGCATCAGCATCCTCAAAGCCGAACCTTCTCCCCTCCTCGCCCGGGGCAGCAAAGGAGACGTGCGCCGCATTCGCCTGGTAGCGGCCGGGTCTCAATACGATTTGTACGTCGATGGCAAATTCCTCGTCGGCTTCGAGCAGGAAATGCTCGAAGGCGGCGGGATCGGCCTATGGGCCCTTCAGCGCACGTGCCTTTCATTGGACAACGTGAAGGTCTGGTCCGTGGCGCCACCCTCGCCATAGAAAACCCTGGAACTTTACCGGAACACCCAAGGTTCTCGCTGGACAAAAGCGGGGGCCTCTTCCGCCCTCACACCACGGCGGCCAATTCCGCTTCCCGGCTCCACCCCCAGTTCCACCGCATCCGGGCGGCGGCCCATTTGGCCAGGGCCGGGCGCTCGATCTTGGAATTGTG
>JBFLVN010000403.1:0-2718 GCA_040758475.1 Bdellovibrionota bacterium | reverse complement strand
AACGACAAAACGCCCGCTGCCGGGCGCGAGGCGTCTAACTAGCACCTTCTTTTCCCGCCGAAAAGCCCCGGGGCCAGGGGCTTCAATCAAATGGGATCGTCGCCTTCCCGGGCCGCTTCCGCCCGGCGGACGACGAGATCGGCCAGGGCCGGATCGACCCCCAGGTGGGGGGCGAGGAGAATGCGGGTTTGCGGGAAATCTTTGCGGACTTTTTCGAGGAGAATGGGGAGGTCTCGCCGCAGGTGGGTACCTACGTTGAGGAGGTAGGGGACCACGGTGATCTTCTTGGCCCCTCCGGAGACGCACATTTTGATGCCGTAGTAGAGATCGGGCTCGGCGAGATCGAGGAAACAAGCTTCGACGATCTTGGCGCCCGAACGGTCCTTCACGAGACGGCAGACTTCCGCCAGCTCCATCTTGAGGTCCGGCGCCCGGGAACCGTGGGCGAAGAGGAGGATGGCGTCCGTATCGAGGGGAGGGGGCATTTTCGGGTTCCTAGAGAATCTTCACGATCTGGATTCCGAAGAACGCGATGATGGCGATGAGCACGGCCAGCACGATGTGGATGCGCCAGAGCTTCTTTTCGTACTTGCGGATCATGGCCGGGCGGTCTTCGACTTCGATGAGCCCCGTGGCGATCCGGATGTACTTGAGCCCCAAGCCCATTGAAGCCATGGAAGACATAAGGACGAAGAGGAGGACGAAGAAGAATTTGAAGCCTAGGACTTGGAGTGCCTTAGCGAAATAATCGCTTCCCCACTGTTCTTTGTACTTAAAGAGATTGAACACCCCGGTCATGAAGGTGACCAGCATGGCGAAGAGGTTCGCGTAGAGCCACGCCCGGAAGGTTTCGACCTTGGCCGTGAGGACGGGCCCCGGTTCGGCGGTATCGGGCTGGTGGGGGATGAAATAGAAGGCCACGAACACGGCGCCGCCGAAGGAAAAGGCCGTGCCGAGCACGTGGAGCCAGAGGTTTAAGGAATCGAGGCTGAAATCCATGGAGCGGGTGCCCGGTATGCCGGGCCGCCTCGTCTTACCCGCCCGGCCTTCCCCGCGCAACCAGGGTTAGGCCACGACTTTGTTGTTGGCGAGTTTGCCGTGGAGGAGTTCGAGGAAGAGGTCGGTGGCCGCGGGGTCGTAGATCTTGCCGCGGCCTTCCTTGAAGTGGTCGGCGATCATTTCCGAAGGCCAGGCCTTCTTGTAGCTCCGCTCGGTGGCCAAGGCGTCGTAGACCTCCACCATGATGAGGATGCGGCCCGGAAGGGAAATCTCGTTGCCGCCCACGCCCCGGGGATAGCCCGTGCCGTCGAAGCGTTCGTGGTGCTCGTAGACCCAGAGGCGCTCGGCCGCGAGCGATGGGACTTGCGAGAGGATTTCATCGCCGATGGCCGGGTGCTTCATGATCTGGGTGCGCTCGTCGTTCGTGAGCGGCCCCGCTTTCTGGAGGACGTAATCCGAGACGCCCAGCTTCCCGATATCGTGGAGGAGGGCGGCCATTTCGAGGCGGGCCTTCGTTTCTTCGGGAAGATCGGTCATGTCCGCCAGCATCCGCGAATAGCCGGCGACTCTTTCCGAGTGGCCGCCCGTGTAGCGGTCCTTGGCTTCGAGCGCCTTGGCGAGCGAGCGGATGCTGGAGAGGTAGCCTTCTTCCAGGCTTTTGTAGAGACGGGCGTTTTCGATGGCGAGAGAGGCGTTCTGCGCGAGCACCTGGGTGGAAGCGGCTTCCTGGGGGGTGAAGGGCCGGTCCGCCGCGCGGCGTACGATTTCGAGGGCGCCCCGGATTTTCCCCCGCTGGAGGAACGGAATGCACAAGACGGATTGGGAAGCACCGGGGGAGAGCCCCACCGGCTCGGCGGTGCCGCTTCCGTTCGCTTGCTTGGCGAGCCAGGCATTTACTTCGGCGGCCGAGAGATTGCGCAAGCGGTCAGCCTCGGCGCTGGAGAGTCCCGCCAGCGCGCCCAAGCTGACTCGCATGGTTGCGCCCTCTTCGTCGAAGAGGACGATGGCTCCCGCGTCCGCCCCCGCCGCCTTGACGGCCGTACCGGCGACGAGTTCAAGGAGGCGCGGCAGGTGATCCCTCGTCCCCGCCCGCTCGGCTTCCTGGTGGATGCGGATGATGTCGGTCAGTTCGCCAACCTGCCGGGTGAGGCGTTTCTTTTCGAGAAGCCGTTCGATAGCAGCTTCGAAGAGAAGGAGATTCACGGGCTTTTGCATGTAATCGCTCGCCCCGAGCCGGAAGGCCTCGATCACGTTGTCGATCGACGCGAAGCCGGTAAGGACGATGATGTCGAGGGCGGGGTAGAGGGGCTTTAGTTTCCGGATGACGTCCAGGCCGGTGACGTCGCCCAGGTAGAGGTCGCAAATCAGGAGGTCGGCAGGTTGGGAAGAAAGCTCTTTTTCGAGGGCCGCCGGTTCGGCGCAGAGGATGGTCGAATAACCCCTGTTGCGAAGGAATTCGCCCAGGATTTCACGGACGGCGGGTTCGTCATCGAGAATCGCAATGCGCCCTGATCCCACGGCGCCTCCCAACCCCTCCCTAGGAGCCATTCGCTACAAACGGGTTTTCCCCCGAAATCCCGTAGCGAAAGGTAACGGACCGTGCCGGAGAAGGGAAGGAAAAATGCCCAGGTGTTTTATCCAAAATAAAACGCCCCGGTCTTGTTTCTGACCGGGGCGCATTGGGGAACTTGGCAGTATTGTTACGCGTCGCGTCAAGCC
>JBFLVN010000402.1:0-2729 GCA_040758475.1 Bdellovibrionota bacterium | reverse complement strand
GCTGGGAGAGATCGACGGATTCGTCGCGCGTGAGGACGATCGAGGTTTTTTTGCGCTTCTTGAGGCCGTGGGCGACGAGATGGACCGCCCGGATCTGGCGGTCGCGGCGGGCCACTTCGAGAAACTTTTTTAAATCCGCCCGCGAGTGGGCCTCCCGCGCCAGGAGTTCGACCCCCGCGAAGTTCCTGAAAAGCTCCCGCATGTAGGGAACCTGGCTCCGCTCGGAAGCCAGTTCCTGGTCGAGCTGGGTCTCCAGGAGGAGAACCCGTTCCCTCCGGGCCTTGGGCATCTAGTCGACGATCTCCTTGGCGTCGTACATGGAGTCGAGAAGGGGCTTGTACTTCTCCGTCACCACCTTGCGCTTCACTTTGAGCGTGGGCGTCAGTTCGCCCGTCTCCACGGTGAAATCGGAGGAGAGAATCTGGAATTTCTTGATGGTCTCGTAGGAAGCGAGCTGGGCGTTTTTTTCCGCCAGGATGGCCGAGACGAATTCGTGGACCCGGGCGTTCCCGGCGAGAGCAGGAGCCGAGCGCTCCTGAATGCCCTGGGCCGCGGCCCATTTCTCCATCTCTTCCATGTTCAAGGTGAAGAGGGCCGTCAGGTACTTGCGCTTGTCGCCGTAAACCATGACCTGGGAGATGTGCCGGTCGGTCTTGAGGAGGTTCTCGATGTTCTGGGGGGAGATGTTCTTCCCCGCGGAGGTGATGATGAGATCCTTCTTGCGGTCCGTGATGGCGAGGAACCCCTGCGCGTCCAGGACGCCGATGTCCCCCGTGTGGAACCAGCCGTCGCCGGAGAGGACGTCTTTCGTGGCCTGCTCGTTCTGGTAGTAGCCCTTGAAGATGATCTCCCCGCGAATGAGGATTTCCCCGTCGCCGGCGATCTTGATTTCCACGCCCGGGACGGCCTGGCCCACGGTGCCGAATTTGAATTTTTCGAGGCGGTTCACCGTTGCCGCCGCGCTCGTTTCCGTGAGGCCGTATCCTTCCAGGATCGTGATGCCAAGCGTATGGAAGAACTCGGCGATCTTGCGGGAAAGGGGCGCGCCGCCCGAGATGGCGAAGCGGAGCTGCGTCATCCCGAGTTTTTCGCGGACCTTCGAGAAAACCAGCTTGTCGGCCACGGCGAATTGAAGGGCGAGGAGCCCTCCGGGCTTTCCGCCTTCCTGGCGGATGCGGGAGGCGCGCTCGCCCACGCCAAGGGCCCAGCGGAAGAGGGAACGCTTCAGGGCCGGGCCCGATTCGACGCCGGCGAGGATTTTCGAATAAGCGCGCTCGTAGATCCGGGGGACGCTGAACATGAGGTTGGGCCGCACTTCCCCCAGATTCTCCACGATCTTCTCGATCGATTCGGCGAAAGCCGCCGTCCAGCCGAGGTGGATTCCGGCGAAGGATTCGACCCGGGCGAAGATGTGGGCCAGGGGAAGGAACGAGAGGACCGTATCGTTTTCCCCCGCGGAGAGGACGCTCGTCACGCCGTTGAGCTCCGAAATGAAATTCCGGTGCGTGAGCACGACCCCCTTGGGGTTCCCCGTGGTTCCGGAGGTGTAGACGAACGTGGCCGTATCGTCGGGCCGCACTTCGGAAATCCCGGCTTCGAACTTCGAGGCGTTCTGCTTGTCGAAGGCCGCTCCCTTGGCCCGGAGGGCCGAGAGCGTCAGGAGCTTTTCGCCCCGTGCCGGGGCTTTCTCGTCGAAACTCACCACGAGCTTTACGCCCGGGCATTTGGAGGAAACCTGGTCGAACTTGGCGAGCTGGGCCGCGTCTTCGACGACGAGCACGCTCGCGCTCGAATTCTCCAGGATGTACTCGCACTGGTCGGCCGTGTTGGAGGGATAGATGGGAACGCTAACGCCCCCCAGGGCCAGGACCGCCTGATCGGTCCACGTCCATTCGACCCGGGTCTGGGAAAGGATGGCGACCCGGTCCCCCTTGCCAAGACCAAGCGAACGAAGACCCTGGTTGATTTCCCGGACGGCCCGGCCGTAATCGGCCCAGCTCACGTCCTGCCACGCCCCGTTTACCTTGCGCCGCTGCGCCGCGCGGGAGGCGCTTTGCTTCACGCGCTCCGCGAGGAGCTGCGGAATCGTCTCCGGCTTGTTCATTGGAAAACTCCCTTCACCCACAAGAAACCTACGGCAAGCCCGTCCCCCGGGCCGTTCGCCGTACCCATTCCATGCGCCAAGATTGGACCCAAGACCCCCTAACACCACCCCGGGGGGCCCGTAGAAGCCGTCCCATACCCGGCCCGCCCCGGGAGTGTCCAGGGGCTCGCCCGTTTAAACGAGAAGCTGGCCGATCCGCTGTCCCAGGCGCATGGGCGCCCCCGAAGCGAGGGGCGTCAGACGGCCCGTTTTTTGTGGGAAAAGGAGGATAACCGTGGAGCCCAGGTGGAACCGCCCCAGTTCCTCCCCCTTGGCGAGGCGTATTTCTCCGCCCTGGTAATTTCGTACAACGAGCTTTCTTCCGGCGGCGTTGGGGGCGAGAACGCCCTCCCACGCCGCTTCGATGGACCCCACGATGAGCGCCCCCACCATGACGAGGACAAAGGGCCCTTTGGAGGATTCGCAATGGAAGGCCACCCGCTCGTTGCGGGCAAAAACCTCCGGGAAAGCCCGTTCGGTCGAGGGATTCACGCTGAAGAGGGAACCCGGAAAATAGGAATACCCCCGAACAACCAGATCGCAGGGGGCATGAATCCGGTGATAGTCCTTGGGAGAGAGATAGAGC
>JBFLVN010000401.1:0-2750 GCA_040758475.1 Bdellovibrionota bacterium | reverse complement strand
CCTCTCTGGGGGGGGAGATGTTTTCAGCAGACGGTTCCGGAGGGTCACGGCGGACAGATACGGCGTCCGGATGACGCGCACCTCGGGCGGGATGCGCCGCAGGCCCTCTTCGTCGCGGCTCGACCAGTAACCCTCTTCGACCGTCAGAACGGTGGGGAGCCAGCCGTTTTCCGGGAGGTAGCGCACCCATTGGAGTGGGCGCTGGACTCCTCCGCCGCCGAGCGGTGGAAAGTAGTAGGCGATTATTAAAACTTTCTTCATGAAGGGCCGCTTCGGGTTGACAAGGGGCGCGGAATCAAGCGTACTCTCACCCGCTCGAAATGAAAAAAGGCATTTCTCCCATGGAAGGTTTTTCACCGATGAAGCGGATGATTCCGTTCGTGATGGCGCTGGGGGTTTGGGGAGCGGCCCTGGGCTGCACCCGGGAAAAGGACGAGGCCCCCGCTCCCGACGTGGCGGCCGCGGCCGCTCCTTCGGAGGAGAAGCGGGAACCCCTGCCTCCCGGGCGCGAGCCGGACTACCAGTACCTCGCCCAGATCCGCCGGGCCCGCGACGCTTCCAAGGGGAAGATCGCCCGGATGCACCTCAAGTTCAACCAGAAATCCCGTCCCGAGCACGTGGTCATGCTGGCGACGGACGGGAGTTACGGTTCCACCACCCTGCACTACGCCCCCGAGTTCGCCCCCATGATCGACGACATGAAGCCCGGGTACGTTTACGAAATCGAGTTCCGCGTGACGGGTGTTTCGACGGGAGGCCAGCCGCAAGGGGACATCCTGGCCGTGGACCGCCGTTCGGCCGGACCCGTCCCGGACCAGACCCGTTTCCTCCCGGCCGTGGAAGCCGTCGAGAAGGCCCGGGAGCTTCCGCCCGAAGTGAAAGAAGCGCGGCGGGAAGCGATGCGCAAACAACTCGAAGGGACCGTGGAGAGCATCGAAAACAAGCAGGAAGAAATCAAGCAGGCGGCCGGACAGCCTTCTTCCCAGCCACCGGAGAAAAAGTAAGCGGATTTCTAGCTCGCCGCCCGGGCGGCCGGTTTCTCTTCGGTCTCTTCTTCGATCTGCTTTTCGATCTGCGCCGCTTCCGACGCGGAGACGGCGGCCTTGGCGCGGCTCCGCTCCAGCGTGTCGCGAAGGGTCTGGACGATCTTCTTTTCCTCGGTTTCCTTGAGTTCCAGGATTTCCCGCAGGGCGATGCCGATGTGGGGAATGTATTTCTCGATGTACGAGCGTTTCTTGAATTCTTCCGCCGCGCGCCGCCGGGCGCTGATGTGGCGGGAGAGGTCGCGCCCGCAATCCTGGAGGGCGAGCCGGATTTCCTTGATGATCTCGGGGTAGTGGGCGATCGCTTCCTTGCTTTCGGAAGTGAAGGGGACCCAGGCGCTCGCGATGTGTACGGCGATAACGATCGGCCCGGTGGGCGGCGCCCCCCTGGCTTGTTCGAGGCCGTAATTTTTCCAATCGACGGAAAGCACCGATTTGGAGATGGCGCAGGCCGCGGCCTGGTACTGGAGGGGGACCCGGTTGGCGAACCGCAGCACTTCGGCCAGTTCCTCGCCCGAAAGCTCGCCGCCGTAGGCCAGGGCCGCCTCGATCTGGAAGGGATTGCCGCGGTAGACGGCGGGCTTGCGCGTGCGGGCGATGACCACGTCGGCCTTGTAGCGGGCTTCGAGGCTCTTTCGCAGAAGTTCTTCGCCGATGGGCGAGAGGCAGTTCGTCGGCGGCGCCAGAAGCGGCGTCGCGCCGATGACCTGGTGGAGTTTTTCGATCTCGGCGGCCGCCAGGTCTTTGGACTTCTTGTCGGGATCGATCCCCGCCTTTTCGAGCATCGCCTGGGCGCTCTGGCCCGAGACGCGGGAGAAATCGGACTGGAGCATCCCCTTGACGTTCCGGGCCTTCGTGTCCTGGGCGATCTGGATGAGCATCCCGAGTTCCACGCCGTGCGGATGGGGCTTGATCTCCTTGGCTTCGAGGGGGAGTTCCTTGGCCGCCCGCGGGTAATGGAACTCCTGCCCGTCGGGGGCCTTGTAGTGGAATTCGGTGTGGGGATTGGCGACGGCCGTCTGCTGGACGTAGTCGTCGACGGAGCGCTTGCCGCGCTTGTAGCTGGCTTCGAGTTCGATCTGGACGCGCGTTCCGTGATCCAAGGGGAAATCGACCGTCTCTTCCCGCAGGACCTCCGGCGAATTCGTCCGGGTGTTGATCTGGATGTCGAAGCCCCAGGCGTTCTTTCCCTTCCCCGTGCGGGAGATGACGTGAACGGGTTTTCCGGTGGTGAGGTAGCCGTACATGCCGGCGGCCGAGATGCCGATCCCCTGCTGGCCGCGGGACTGCTTGAGGCGGTGGAACTTGGAGCCGTAGAGGAGCTTTCCGAAGATTTTGGGGGCTTGTTCCTTGACGATCCCTGGCCCGTTGTCCTCGATGCACACGCGGTAACGGTTTTCATTGACCGTGCTGATCGTGATGGAGATGGTGGGGAGGATGCCCGCTTCTTCGCACGCGTCCAGGGAGTTGTCGACCGCTTCCTTGACGGTCGTGAGCAGGGCTTTCGCCGGATTGTCGAAACCGAGGAGATGCCGGTTCTTCGTGAAAAATTCGCTGACCGAGATTTCCCGCTGCTTGGCGGCCATCGACTCCGCGGTGGCGCGGGGAGTGCGGGGGGCGGATTCCTTTTCGGTTTCCTCGACAGCCTCTTCGGCCTTGGCTGGGACCTTTTTCTCGGGGGGCTGCTCCTTGGTTTTGGCGGCCTTT
>JBFLVN010000400.1:0-2756 GCA_040758475.1 Bdellovibrionota bacterium | reverse complement strand
CGAGTTCGTCCGGATTTGGAAAGGCGGGGCCGGGACGAAAAGTCTTTCCCGCGATCTCTCGAAACTTCCGGGCGGAAAATTCTCCCCCGTCTTCCGGGATCACCCGGACGGGGAGGGGAGCATCCGGGCCCTTCCGGGCGGAATCGTGGTGGTTTTCGATCCGGCGTGGGATTTCCAGAAAATAAGCGAGTGGGCTTCGAGCGAGAAAATCGAAGTGCTCGATAAACTGCCCATCGGCAAAAACGCTTACGTCGTTCGATCGGAGCCGGGCCTTGCGGCCCTGGAGCTTGCCAATCGCCTTCAGGAATCAGGAAAGATTCAATCCGCCTCGCCCGATTGGTGGCGAGAGGTGGAGCCGAACTAGCGTTCCCAGCGTTCTTTCGAGAGGAAAGATTCTTCCGGTGCTTTCCCCGACGCTTCGTTCTTGAGGTAGTCGTCCTCGACCGGGTTCTTGGCGAGTCCTTCTTTCGTTACCGCCAGGGCCACGGCGCGGGCCACGTTCGCGTGGACGCGCACGTCGAGCGGGTTGGGAAGGAGTTCGTCCTTCGGGGACTGGGCGGCGATGGCCTGGGCGGCGGCGACGTAGATGGGGGTCGTAAGCCGCTTGGCCCGGCAGTCCAGGGCGCCCCGCCAGATGCCCGGGTAGCCGAGCAGGTTGTTGACCGAGCGCCCGTCGGCCGCCAGGGCCGCTCCGGCATCCAAAGCGTCCTGGGGCTCGATCTCGGGGACGGGGTTCGAGAGGGCGAGGATGATCTGCCCTTTGCGGATTTTCTCTTTCTTGATGAGTCCCGGAACGCCGGTCGTCGCGACGATCAAATCGCAGGTCGAGAGAACGTCGTCGAGCTTTCCGATCTTTCCGCCGGCTTTCCTAAGGCGCTGGCAGGCGTCTTCGTTCAGGTCGGTCGCGAGGACGGGGTTTCCCGTAAAACCCATGAGGAGTTTTGAGATGGCCAGGCCCGCCGCTCCCAGGCCCACCTGGCCGATGGAGAGCTTCTGGATGTCCACCTTCACCCGGCGGCAGGCCGAGAGGATGGCCGCCAGCGCCGCCACGGCCGTGCCGTGCTGGTCGTCGTGCATGACGGGCTTTTCGAGGGCCTTGATGAGCTTTTCTTCGATCTCGAAGCAGTGGGGGACTTCGATGTCTTCCAAATGGATGGCACCGAACCCTTTTTCGACGCGAAGGACCGTTTCCACGAACTCTTTGGGGTCGCGGGTGTTTACGAGGATGGGGACGGCATTGAGACCCGTAAGCTGCGAGAGGAGGGCCGCCTTTCCTTCCATGACCGGAAGGGAGGCGAGGGGCCCGATGTTCCCAAGGCCGAGCACCCGGGAGCCGTTCGTGAAGATGCCCACCGTGAGGGGAATCCAGGTGTACTTGTCGGCCCGGTCGCCGTCCTGGGCGATGAGCCGGGAGACGTTGGCCACGCCCGGCGTGTACACGCGCCGGAGCTGGTGGATCGTCGTGATGGGGACGCGGGGTTTCGTCTCGATCTTCCCGTGCCGGTGGAGGGTGAGGACTTCGTCCCGGATTTCGAGGATCTGGACGTCTTTCTTCAGTTCCTTGAGCTTGTCGAGGAGGCGTTTGAAGTGGGCCTCGTCCTCCACGAGGACGTCGATGTCGCGGACGACGGCGTTCGTCCCCAGGCTGATCGTCTTGATCTCGCCCATGTAGGCGCCTTCCTCGCCGATGAGCGTGGCGAGGCGCCCCATGACGCCGGGGACGTTGCGGTTCTTGCAGCGGAGGGTCCGGATGACCTGGGCTTGGGAGAAGAGCATGGGAAACTATCAGCTTTCAGCCGCCGGCTTTCAGCTTATCACAAAGGACGGCCGGTTATTTCTGCGCGTCGTCGAGAATCTTCCGGAGCTTCGAAGCGAGTTGCACGGCCTCGGCCTTCGGGCGCTTCCAGGTGTTTCGCCCGATGATGAAGCCAAAACACCCGCCCTGGGCGCAAGCTGTGGCATTGGATACAACTTCCATTTCGTTCTTGCCGTCACCACCAGAGAAAAGAACTGGTATCCCCTGAGCCGCCTCGACTACTCGTTGCGCGCGTACAACTGCCTGCTCATGGAGCACTTTCTTGGCGAGTTCGGCTTCCAGATCCCGGTAAACTTTCGGGACTTTCTCGTTTTTCAAATACGCTTCGCCGCCCGCCTTGGGGAGGTTCGACTTGATGATGGTGGCGCCCATCTCGGTCGCCAGCCGCGCCGCCGATTCGAGGGCGAAGGAGGATTCCTTCCCGCCCTTGGCGTCGATGGCCGAGCCGCGAGGGTAGGCCCACACGATGAGCGGGAGGCCGTAGCGTTCGCACTCTTTGCGGACGCTTGCGAGTTGCGGGAGGTCCACGTCCTGCCGGGGGGAGCCGTAGTAGAGGGTGTAGCCCACGCCCACGGCGCCAAGCCGCACGGCGTCTTCCACATAGGACGTGTGGACCGAAAGGGCCTGATCGTCGGAAGGGATGGAGGTCTTGCCGTTGAGTTTGAGGATCAGCGGAAGTTTTCCTTCCGTCTTGGACCAGAACCGCTGGGAGAGGCCGATGTGGAACGCGACGGCGTCGAAGTCGGCCGCGTCGCCCAGTTCCAGGATGTACTCGGGCCGGGCGGCGTCCTTGCCCGCTTCGATGTGGCGCATGTCGTGTTCGATGAACTGGTCGTAGGGGAGGATCATCGTGGTCCCGTTGCCGCGGACGAACGTCCGGACCCGGGTGAGTTCGCCGGCGCTAAAGCTCGCGCGGCGGAAAAAACGGAGCGGATCGGCC
>JBFLVN010000399.1:0-2760 GCA_040758475.1 Bdellovibrionota bacterium | reverse complement strand
GGCTTCGGCCTTTGGTTCGGCCTTGGCTTCTTTCTTGGCGGCCGGCTTTTTCTTCTTCTTGCCCCCGGTGGGAGCCGCTTCGGCGCCGCTCTCGACGAACTCGATCCGCGCAAGGGGGGCGTTATCCCCCTGGCGGAAGCCGAGCTTCACGATGCGCGTGTAGCCGCCGCTGCGGGCCTGGTAGCGGGGCGCGAGCGTCCCGAAGAGCTTTCCGACGCTCTCCCGGTCCCGAAGCCAGTCGAAGGCCCGGCGCTGGAGCGTGGCGGGGCTCACGGCGTCCTTGCCGAGGCTCCGCTTGCTCAACGTCACGAGACGGTCGGCGTGGCGGCGAAGCTCCTTCGCCTTGGCGTCGGTCGTCGTGATCCGCTCGTGGGCGATGAGCGAATTGAGCATGTTCCGGAACATGGCCCGGCGGTGGGAAATCTTCCGCCCGAATTTCTTGACGTCTCTGCGGTGCCGCATGGCGCGACTCTCCTAAACTTTCCGGCGCGAGGCCTTTAGTCGTTCTTCGGCGTGGGCGGCTGCCATCCCTCGACCTTCATGCCGAGGTGGAGGCCCATGTTGCTGACGATTTCCTTGATTTCGTTCAAGGACTTGCGGCCGAAGTTCTTGGTCTTGAGCATTTCGGCCTCGGTCTTCTGGACGAGCTCCCCGATGAAGCGGATGTTGGCGTTCTTGAGGCAGTTGGCGCTCCGCACGGAGAGTTCAAGTTCATCCACGCTCTTAGACAGGTATTCGTGGAGCTTGGCGATTTCTTCGCTCCGCGGGGCTCCACCGATCGAGAGGCCCGGCACGGCCGTAAGGGTCTGGCCGCCCATGGATTCGGCCTGTTCTTCGAAATTGATGAAGATCTGGACCTGTTCCTTGAGAATCTTGGCCGCGTAAGCCACCGCGTCCTGCGGGCTCACGGTGCCGTTGGTCCAGACTTCGAGCGTGAGCTTGTCGTAGTCCGTGAACTGGCCGACGCGGGCCTGGGAAATCTGGTAGTTCACCTTGCGGACCGGGCTGTAGAGGGCGTCGATGGCAACGGTGCCCAGGGGGGCGCCTTCCACCTTGTTGCGCTCGGCGGGGACGTAGCCCTTGCCCATCCGCACGGTGGCCGTAAGGCGGAGCCGCGCGCCGTCGGCCAGGGTGGCGACGTGGTGGTCGGGGTTTACGACCTCGACGTTGTGAGGGACCTGGAAGTCCTTGGCCCGCACTTCCGCCGGGCCCTTCACGTCGAGGGTGATCTCGGCCGGGCCCTGGTCGTGGAGCTTGAGGAGGACTTCCTTCAAATTGAGGACGATCTCGGTCACGTCCTCCTTGACGCCCGCCACGGTGGAAAATTCGTGTTTCACCCCTTCGATGAGAAGGTCGGTGATCGCCGCTCCCTGGAGGGAGGAGAGGAGAATCCGCCGGAGGGCGTTCCCCAACGTAATGCCGTAGCCCCGTTCGAGGGGCTCGGCCACGAACTTGCCGTAGTTCGCCTCCGTCTCTTCGACTTCGAGGCGGTTCGGCTTGATGAGATCGCGCCAGTTCTTAGCGATGGCAAGAGACATGGGAAATACCTCCAAGGCATGTCCCGCCGCGGAAAAGGCCGCGGAGGGCACGCGGAAAACCGTTTACTTCGAATAGAGCTCGACGATGAGCTGCTCCCGGACATCCCGCACGGGAGTGGGAAGCTCTTCGCGGCTCGGCACGCCCGTGACGATCCCGGCGAACTCCTCCTTGTGGAGTTCGAGCCAGGGGAGCGAGCCGCCCCGGCTCGCCCGCTCCAACCCCTCGACGACCAAGGGGTTCTTGCGCAAGGCCTCGGTCACCTCGATCCGGTCGCCCGCCCGAAGGACGTACGACGGAACGTTCACCTTGATGCCGTTCACCTTGAAGTGGCCGTGGCGGATGAGCTGGCGCGCTTCGGGACGCGACCGGGCGAAACCCAGACGGTGGACGGCCGTATCCAGGCGGCGTTCGAGGAGAGCGAGGAGGTTCTCGCCCGTGACGCCCTTCATGCGGCTCGCCTTTGTGAAAGTATTCTCGAAGGGGCGTTCGAGAACGCCATAAAGGCGCTTTACCTTCTGCTTTTCGCGGAGCTGCTGGCCGTAGTCCGAGAGCTTGGTGCGGGCCTGGCCGTGCTGGCCGGGGGCGTACTGCCGCCGCTCGACGGCGCACTTCTCGCTGTAGCAGCGGGCGCCTTTCAAATAGAGCTTCTCGCCTTCGCGCCGGCAGAGCCGGCAAACGCTGTCGTTGTATCTCGCCACGTTCTTTCCTCGCTTCCTTCGCTCTTCAAACCCGGCGCCGCTTGGTCGGGCGGCAGCCGTTGTGGGGCAGCGGTGTTACGTCCTTGATGAGGGTGACCTGGAGCCCCGAGGCCTGGAGGCTCCGCAGGGCCGCTTCGCGCCCGGAGCCGGGGCCGCGGACGTGCACTTCGAGACTGCGGAGGCCCCGGTCCAGGGCCTTCTTGGCCACCGCTTCGGCCGCCACGGTGGCGGCGTAGGGGGTAGACTTGCGGGCGCCCTTGAAGCCGCTGCTTCCGGCGCTCGCCCAGCAGAGGGTGTGCCCCGCCGGGTCGCAGATCGTGATGATCGTGTTGTTGAACGTGGCCACCACGTTGGCCATCCCGTGGTCCGTGCCGGCACGGGAGGGCTTGCGCTTGGGCGCCGGCGCGGGGGCCGGAGCGGCTCCCGCTTCGGCCTTGGGCTCTTGCTTGGTTTCGTCCGCCATGGATTACCTTCCTTCGCGCGGCTTACTTGCGCGTTTCCTTCTTCTTGCCGGCCACCGTCA
>JBFLVN010000398.1:0-2774 GCA_040758475.1 Bdellovibrionota bacterium | reverse complement strand
AACAGGATGAAGAGATCGAATCCCTCCTTGGAATCCTGGCGATCCTCGGGCTTCCGGCCGCGGAAGCCATTCTCTCCCGCTTGGGATATGCCAAGGACGCCTACGTGCGGAATCTCCTCGAGCAAGCCCTCTACCGGATCGGTACCGCCGGAGCGTCGCGGGTGCAGCAGCTTCTTTCTTCGGACAACCCCGACTGGGTCTGCCTCGCACTGCGCGTCCTGGGGCGGTACCGCCTTCCCGAAAGTGTTGAAGCGGTCCGGGCGGCAGCAAACTCCAAGGACCCCGCGATTCGGACGGAATGCGCCAAAGCCCTGCTCAAAATCCGGACGGCCGCAGCCCTCGACCAGCTCTACGATCTGCTGACAGAGCGGGACGAAGACGTCCGGGCGGTCATCCTGAAGGCCTTCGGCCATTCCCGGGAAGTGAGAGCCCTTCCCGTACTCCTGAACATGGCCAAGTCCCAAAAAGAGTTCGGGCTCGAACCGCGGACCCGCGACCTTCTCTTCCAGGCGCTTGGGCGCATCGGCGGACCGGAAGTGTGCGAAGTCCTGCTCGGTATCCTCCAGGAACGCAGGCTCTGGCGGCCACGCCACGATGAAGATACACTAGCTGTCGCCCTCGAAGCATTGGGTGAAGCGGCGGCGGCGACGGGTGCTGGTGCCCTCCTGGGATTGGATTTCAAGAGCGAACGCCTCCAGCGCGTAAAGGCGGATGCGCTGGCCCGCATCGAACGGCGCAGCGCCGTGGAGAAGTCTGCGTGAAGCCGCACGAAAATATCCTCAACCTTTTCGCGGGGGCGGCCAAGGCGCGGGAACTCTATCCTCCGACACATCCGGCCCGGAAACAGTCCATCACGAGCCTTCTCCAAGCCCTCGCTCCGGACCTTTCCTCCCGGCCGGAAGCCGTCATCGGGATCGTCGAAGAAACCATCGTCTACGAAGACAGGCCGCTTTATGAACTCTCACCGGCCCTGGAAGACGTCGTCCACCTTCTCGTCGCCCTGGAGATCAAGGCGATTCACATCCGCCGCGAGGCGAAACCAGAAGATCTTCTCTATCTCTTCGAACTCATCCCCTCGAAAGAGGCGCTCCAGCAAAAGGGGCCTTGGGTGGCCCGGCAAGTAGAGCAACAAACAGCCGGCCGCATCCTCGTCCTGCCGGAAGTGCCAGACGCCCACAAGGTCTACAACGAAGCGATCAGCTACATGGGGGAACTGCTCGGCGAAATCCGCATGGGGCAGATTCCCAAACCCGAAAAGGCGATGAACGTCGCCAAGAACGTTTCCGAGTGTGTGCTCAAGAACGAGCAGGCCATTCTGGGCCTGACCATGATCAAAAGTTACGACAATTATCTTTTCAACCATTCGGTGAACGTTTGCGTTCTTTCCATGGCCCTCGCCAAGGCGGCGGGGCTTCAAGACCCGACTCTCACGGAAGTAGGCCTCGGCGGACTTCTTCACGACATCGGCAAGACGCGGGTTCCGATTGAAATCCTCGGGAAGCCCGGCCGTCTCACCCCTGCCGAATGGGAAGTAATGAAGACCCATTCAACCAAGAGCTACGAAATCATCCAGGAAATGGGGAAAACGGCGGAAGTGACGGCGCGTTGCGCGCGGGAACACCACGTCCAGTACGACCACCAGGGCTACCCCTACCTGGGTCCCGGCGCCAAGGCTCACCCCTTTTCGCACCTCGTGGCCGTGGCCGACTGCTACGACGCCATCACGACTCTCCGGAGCTATCAGAAGCAGACTCCCCCGTACGAGGCCCTTCGGATCATGGACCGTCTTTCGGGGACCAAACTCGATCCCTCGTTCTTCAAGACGTTCGTCGCCATGCTGGGGCTCTATCCCCCGGGCTCCGTCGTACGCCTGGATTCAAACGAAATCGCCGTCGTTGTCGAAAATCACGTGGAGGCCATGGAGCGGCCCAAGGTGAAAATCATTTTCGATTCCATGGGGCGCAAGGTGAAGGAGCCCTTTGAGGTCGACCTGGCCCGCCAAGAGGGGGTTTCCGGCCCCCCGCGGGCCATCGTGGCGCCCGTGGACCCCACGATGCGGAACATCGATGTCAGCCGGTACCTCAACGTTCCCCCGCCCTCGCAATAAACCCCGGGATTTTAAACCGGGCTTGAGACTTGGGTAATTGCGGTTAAAATAGAAGGAAAGCCGCAACTTGGGGGCTAAGGAGGCGGCTTGGAGCTTTCCCCATCTCTCGCATCGAAGGAAACCTGACAGGCCTTTCCCCCTCGCAACTGCGGTCGCTCGAACATCTTTACCGCCGCAGGACCCACCCCGAGCTTCTGGCGGGACCGGAACTTCTGCTTTCTCTCTCCCAAATAACGGCTGATATGGGGCGACAAGTGGGCGTCCTCGTGGATCGCCGGGGCCGCGTCCAGGGGGTTTCGGTTGGAACGCCCCACCGCATCCAGGTGCCGGATTTCGAACGCTCCGGCAACGGCCAGGGGAGGCTGGCCGGAGTGAGGTTCCTTCACACGCACCCTTCGGGCAACGGTCTCGATGGAGACGATCTTTCGGACCTCGCCCTCCTCCGCTTGGACGCCGTGGCGGCCCTGACTGCCGATGAACAAGGCCGGCCGGCGCACATAGAAATGGGCATGCTCCGGAGCGACGTGGCGGGTTGGTCCGGAAGCGCTGAAGGACGCATCCACCGGACGGGGCTTCTTCCCCCTCACAAGCTCCCTTCGGATTTCCTCACAGGCCTCCTGGAACTCGAAAAAGAACTCGCCCGGCGGGCGCGGGAACTATCCCCCGC
>JBFLVN010000397.1:0-2782 GCA_040758475.1 Bdellovibrionota bacterium | reverse complement strand
GAATCTTCAAAAGCCTTTGACTCCGGGCGGCGGGGTTTCTAGGTTCGCCCAGCCCGTCCGGGGAGGACGCTTTCATGGCCGAAAATGAAAAGATGAAAGAAGCCATCGCGAAACTCGAAGAACGGCGCAAGGACGCCCTGCTCCTCGGGGGCGAAGACAAGATCGCCCGCCAGCACGAGCGGGGGAAACTCACGGCCCGCGAGCGGATCGATCTCCTCTTCGACAAGGGCTCCTTTTTCGAATTCGGCGTGCTTGCCAAGCACCAGGGAGACTCCAAAGTCCGCTCTCCCGCCGACGGGGTGGTAACGGGTTACGGCGAAGTGCGCGGGCGGCGCGCCGCGGTCGTCGCCTACGACTTTACGGTCATGGGCGGCTCCATGGGCCGGGCGGGGGAAGAAAAAGTCTCCCGCCTTCGCGAGCAGGCCCTCAAGTGGCGCGTCCCCGTCATCTGGCTGATCGATTCGGGCGGCGCGCGCATCGGGGGCGGCGGGAAGGGGCACGAAAGCTCGCCGTCTCTTTTCACCGATTCGGGCTATCTCTTCCGCGAGCAAGCGGTCATGAGCGGCGTCGTCCCGCAGGTGTGCGCCATGGTGGGCCCTGGCGCGGCGGGGACGGCCTACATCCCGGGGCTAGCCGATTTCGTTCCCATGGTGAAAGGAACGAGTTCCATGGCGCTTGCGGGGCCCTATCTCGTGAAGGCCGCCGTGGGAGAAGAGGTTTCGGAAGAAGACCTGGGCGGATCGAAAATCCATTGCGAAAAATCGGGCATGGGCGATCTGGAAGTCGCTTCCGACGCCGAGTGCATCGAAGCGATCAAGGAATACCTCTCCTTCTTCCCTTCCCACAACCAGGAACCCCCGCCTCGGCTCCCCTGCGAGGACCCGGAAGACCGGCGGGAAGAATCCCTCACCACCATTATCCCCGACAATCCACGCCGGGCCTACGACATGCACAAGGTCATCGGGGCCATTACCGATCACGGCAAGTACTTCGAGCTAAAGCCCAAGTGGGCGCGAAACCTCATCGTGTGCCTCGCCCGCTTCGGCGGAAGGCCCGCCGGCATCGTGGCCAACAATCCGATGTACCTGGGCGGCGCCCTCGACAACGACAGCGCCGACAAGGCGGCCCGCTTCGTGTGGCTCTGCGATGCCTTCGGGATCCCCCTGCTCTTCTTGCAAGACGTCCCCGGTTTCCTCGTCGGCAGCAAGGTCGAGCAAGGCGGCATCATCCGGCACGGGGCCAAGATGCTCCATGCCGTTTCGGAAGCCACGGTGCCCAAGGTGACGATCCTCGTCCGCAAGGCCTACGGAGCCGGCTACTTCGTCATGTGCGGAAAAGCTTACGAACCCGATTACCTGGCGGCCTGGCCCACGGCCGAGATCGCCGTCATGGGTCCGGAAGGGATGGTTTCCATCTTCGCGAGGAAAATGCTGGAAAGCGCGCCCGATCCCGCCGCCCTCAAGGAAAAACTCGCGGGCGACATCCGCAAGCAGATCGATCCCATGATCCCGGCCGAACACGGACTCCTCGACGACGTGATCGATCCCCGGGAAACGAGAAGGATTATTTGCCAGGTACTGCGGCTCTCGGAAAACAAGAAGGTGGAACGCCCCTGGCGCAAGCACGGCGTGTATCCGGTCTGAGCGATCCGGAGGGACGCGGGTCCTACTTGAGCGCGGAAGCCAAGCGGCCCAGGAGTTCTTCGGAAGTAGCCGACCGCAGAAGGCGGCCGTGCGCGCGGGATACCCAGGCAACGGCCGCGGGGCCGTCCCCTTCTTCATCGCCCCGGAGGAGGACCGGAACGCCCGCCGCCTGAACCTGCCCCAGAAGCTGCTCGCTGTCCCGGATCTGGTCGGCCGCAAGGGCGGCGAGCGCGCGGCAATCGATGAGGACGGCGTTGGGAAGCATTCCCGTCTTGCAGAGCCGAAGGGCGTCGGCGAATCCCTCCGATAAGAGAGGCGAGTAACCGCCCTGGCGAAGGCTCTTTTGCGTCCAGTAGAGGCTCCCGTGGTCGACGTCGATCACGAGCACCCGCCGGCCATGCGGCTCCGTCTCCGGCAGGCGGCGCCGCGCGGCGTCGAGATGGGAGAGCACGGTTTCGAGAAGCTCTTCGTTCGTAACGGGCTTGGCCAGGTAATCGTCGCAACCAGCCTTGATGGCCTCGCTCTTTTCCCCCACGCCCGTCACGGCGATGATCTTGGGCTTCCCGTAGCGGGAAGGATTGGCGCGGATTTCGCGGGTCGCGTCGATCCCGCTCTTGCCGGGCATGGAAATGTCCATGGTGATGAGGTCGAGGGGATGGGCCGAGGCGACGTCGAGCGCCTCCTGGCCGTTCGAGGCGAAATGGATCTGGACGTCCAGGCTCCGGACGGCCGGGTCCTCCAGGACCTTGGAAAAGAGGCGACGAATGAATTCCTCGTCGTCGGCGATGAGGATGTTTTTCACGAAAAACCCGGGACCCGAAGTCCTATTCTGCCCGCCCGGTTCAAAACGAAACGTCCCTGTTGATGGGGGAGAGCTTACCTTCCCTTGCCAATCCGGTCAACGAGGTGCCCAGGAGCCCCGCGAAGCGGGGTTTTGCCCGCAAGGGCCCCTTGTGATAAAGGGTCTGCCGAGGGCCATTCATACCCCGTCCGGGGCCCCGAGAATTCATGCCTTCCTCCAAATCCGCGGCCAAAAAGGCCCCCAAAAAACAGCTCGACCTCCTGACCGGCGCCGGCAAGAAAAAGCCCGCCGCCAAAGCGGCCCCCGCGCCCGCCAAAGCGCCTGCCCCGAAAGGAAA
>JBFLVN010000396.1:0-2837 GCA_040758475.1 Bdellovibrionota bacterium | reverse complement strand
CAAAAAAGCTCCGCGCGCTGCCCGGGGCCGCAAGGCCCCCCCCTCGCCCAAAAAAGGGAGGCTCACCGTCGCCCGGGCCGGCAAGATGGGGGAACAGGAACTCTGGACCCTCGTCGAAGAACTCCAACGGGAGGGCGAGAAGAAGGAATACGTGATCTCCTCCATGAAGGAGATCGGCCACGCCCTTTCGACCACCCTTTCCCAGGAACATCTCCTCCAGCTCATCATCGGCAAGATCACGGCCCTCATGGAGGCCGACCGCTCGAGTCTTTTCATCGTCGACCAGAAGGCCGGGGAGCTCTGGTCCCTCATCGCCCAGGGGGAGGGGGTCCAGGAGATCCGCCTTCCCATCGGCAAAGGCATCGCGGGCAACGTCGCCAAGGACGGAAACATCGTCA
Source organism: Bdellovibrionota bacterium (assembly GCA_040758475.1). Classification (GTDB taxonomy): domain Bacteria; phylum JAGRBM01; class JAGRBM01; order JAGRBM01; family JAGRBM01; genus JBFLVN01. Next base: position 2,439 of record JBFLVN010000396.1, on the reverse strand, counting down.
ACATTCCCGACGCTTACGCCGACAAGCGCTTTAACCCCGAGGTCGACAAGAAGACCGGCTACCGGACGCGATCGATCCTCTGCATGCCCATCCGTTCGAGTACGGGCAAAGTGCTTGGCGTCGTCCAGGTCTTGAACAAGAAAGACGGCATTTTCACGAAAGACGACGAGGACCTCCTGGACGCCCTGTGCGCCCAGGCGGCCTTGAGCCTACAGAACTCGGAACTCTATGCGAGCCTGGAACGCGAGCACCTGGAACTGGCCGTCGCCCAGAAGCTCCTCCAGGAAAAAGTCGCTCAGATCGATATGCTCTACGCCATCGAGCGGGAGATGACGGCCTCAAAGGGGCTTGAAGACCTCCTGGATTCGGTGACCGACAAGACCCTCAAATTCTTGAACGCCGAAGCGGGCTCGATCCTTCTCATTGAGGAAGGGACGAACCAGCTTTTCTTCAAGGTCGCTTTGGGCGAGAAGTCCCAGGAAGTAAAGCGCCTCAAGCTCAACGTGGGGGAAGGCGTCGTGGGGTGGGTGGCCCAGCATGGCGAGCCCCTCGTCGTGGCGGACACGTACCTGGATGAGCGCTTCCGCAAGGACATCGCCGACCAGGTGGGATTCCCGGCCAAGTCCATCGTTTGCGTTCCCCTCCGCGTCGAAAACAAGACGATCGGCGCCATCGAACTCATCAACAAGGTCACGAACGTCAAAGGGCAAAGCACCGCCTTCACCCAGGACGATGCCAAGCTCCTTCAGCTCATCAGCGCCCAGGTAGCCAAGGCCATCCATGTGGCCCACCTGCGCGACCGGGAGGCCCGCAACGAGCGCCTCGCCACCGTCGGGCAGATGATCTCGGGCCTCATGCACGACATGCAGACCCCCATGACCAGCATCGTGGGGTTCGTCGAACTCATGAGCCTTCCCGAGACGACGGCCGAAGAGCGCAAGGAATTCTCCGACATCGTGAAGAAGGAAGTCGATCGCTTGACTCAGATGATCCGCGCCCATCTCGATTTCGTCAAAGGAAAAAGCGACGTTCTTCTCAAGAAAATCGGCGTCTACAACCTGGTCGAAGAGATGGCCCAGTTCCTGGAGAAAGACTTCAAGGATAACCAGATCGCCATCCGCACCGAGGTCGGTTACCGGGGGAACATCCGCATCGATGAATCCAAGTTCCGCCGGGCTTTCTACAACCTGGCCAAGAACGCCAAGGAAGCCATGCCCAAGGGGGGGACGTTTTCCATCGCGGCCCAGGAACAGAACGGCCACATCATTTTCCGTTTCAGCGACACGGGCTCCGGCATCCCCGAGCAGATCCGGGACAAGCTCTTCCAGAGTTTCGTCACCTTCGGCAAGGAAAACGGAACGGGCCTGGGCCTCGCCCAGGTGAAGAGTTTCGTCGATCAGCACAAGGGCCGCATCGAAGTCGAAAGCGAAGTGGGCAAGGGGACGACCTTTGTCCTGCGTTTGCCCAAAGGCGTCTAGTCCGCTCTCCGGCTCGCCGCTGAGCCCGCGGGATGGCCGTGAAATATTTTCGCGTTGAACGCCCGGATTTTTCCCCCCTCGTTGCATTAACCATCGGAGCCGGCTTCCTTCGGGCCTGGGGGCTGTGGCGCCCCGAGTTCCAACTCGACGAGGCCCAGCGGCTCCTGTGGGCCCTCGACCGGGAACTTTCCCTGGGTGAAGCGGCCATCGGCCACGTAGGGGCCGCGGGGCACGTCCTCCTCCTCCGCGCGCTTTGGGCCGTTTGGGATAACCCCGCCTGGATGAGGTTTCCCGCTTTCCTCGCGGGAATAATTACCGTGCCGCTCTTTTTCGCCTTCGTCCGGAGCTTTTCCACGCGGAAAGTGGCCTTCCTCGCTTCGGGGCTTCTCGCTTTTTCACCCATGCACGTTGCCTTCTCCCAGCAGTGCGAGGAATACGTCTTCGGTGTTCTGTTCGTTCTCCTGGGAACGGCGGCGATGCTGGAACTTTTGGAAGAAGAGAAGCCCGCGTTTCGCGCGGCGATGCTTCTTGGCCTCTTTGAGACGCTCGGATTGTTCCTGGGAGGGTATTGGAGCCTTCCGTATTGGGCGGCCTTTGGAGCCGTTGCGGTCTTTCGGCGGCGGGAGAAAAATTTTCTCCCTCTTCTCTTCCTCTCTCAACTCCCGCTCCTGGGGCTTTTCGCGTGGCTTGGAAGCTATTGGCTGCCGGGGCGGGGAATATCGGAAGATTACGTTTCGTCGATCATCGGCGATCTCATTATCAGCAAGCTTCGCTTCGCCCCCGGGGCGCAGCTCGTCGATCTCGTCGCACTCGTGGAAGTTTGGATCTGGATCAAGCCGGCGCCGGTTCTCCTTTTGTTCCTGGAAAATTTCTTGGCCGGAGTTCTTCTCGTTGCAGCGGCCCGGGGCTGGCGGGGGTTTTCCCGGCGAGGATTAACGGTATCCACTTTGGGGCCCGTGGC
>JBFLVN010000395.1:0-2844 GCA_040758475.1 Bdellovibrionota bacterium | reverse complement strand
GCGCATCCGTTCCATCGAGGGGACGCGCCGCTGGATTTCCCGGGCCAGTTCCGTTTCGAGGGGGGTGGGGGCGCCGTAGCTCGTCCCGAGGCGCGCGGCTTTCCCGATCGCCCGGACGACGCGGGGGTTGGCGTGTCCCAGAATGAGGGGCCCCCAGGAGCCCACGTAGTCGATGTACGAATTTCCATCGAGGTCCGTGAGAAGGGCTCCCCGGCCCCGGGCGATGAATGGAGGCTCCCCCCCCACGCGCTTAAACGCCCGCACCGGGGAATTGACCCCTCCCGGGAAGAAGCGGAGGGCCTCCCGGTAGGCGGCCTGGGATTTCCGGGTGGCGCGGGTTTTCCTCTTTTTCACGCGGGGTCCTCGTTTCGCGGCGGTCCAGGGTGCGGGGCGCGGGGCGGTCCTGTCAAGGGTGCGCGGTTAATTGCGCGCGAATCGGTCTTTGGAATAGACTGGTCCCGTTCCCGAGGGTTCCCCGGACTTCCTCCCGTGCCATGGCGCGGAAGGGCTTGGGTCCGAGACTTCGGGATACGGAGTGCGGGTTATGAAAGTTCGGATGGCAGCGTTGGCGGCGCTCTTCTCGCTCCTGGCCGTTTACCCGGCGTCGGCGGGACGCATGTACAAATACGTGGACAGCAAAGGCGTCGAACACTGGGTGCAGGACAAGGACAAGATTCCGACCAAGTACCGGGATCAGGTCGAGTCGAAAGACGTGGAAGCCCCGCGTAGCGCCACGCCGCCTCCCGCGGCCGCGCCTGCGGAGGGAGACAAAGGGACCGCCGCTGTTTCCGGCGCCGGGGCGCCCAAGGACGTGGACCTCACGGGTCTTCCTCCGGACATCGACCCGGCGACCGTCGTCGGCCGCGACAAGGACGGCAAATTCCTTCTCGATCCGACCCGTCCCCAGCGCCTGAAGGCGGAGCAGGAGAAGGCCGCCGAGCTCCAGAAAAAACAGAAATTGGGTCAGGCCGACAAGGAAGGCCACGACGAGGCCTACTGGCGCAGCAAGGTCGCCGATTGCCAGAACCAGCAGCGCCGGTTGGAAGACGATTACCGCAAGGCCAATGAGTCTTATAGTGGCGGTACCCGGTACGGCTCAGCAGCCGACGCGAACCACTTGAAGCAGCTCAAGGATCGTGCCGACGCCAAGCGTGCCGAATGCGAGAAAATTCCTCTCGAAGCCAAGAAGGCCGGCGCTCCTCCGGGCTGGGTCCGGTAGCCGGGCGGAAGGGGGCGGGTTCTGGATCGTTCGGAACGCTCGGGGAGCGCGCGCATGGAGGAAATTCGTCCGCTCAAACCGGAGGACAAGGGCCGGCTCGCCGAGCTCTTGGGCCAGATTCGTCAGCAGACCAAGCGTGCCGCTGGACTCAATTTCGCTGCCAGTTTTCCGGCGACGGAAAACCTTCTCCGCTGGCTCGACGCCACTTGTTCGAGCGGCGCTTTCGGAGTCTTCGATGGTCCCCACCTTGTCGGCGTCGGATACGCCCACGTTCTGGGGCAAGAGGGGTGGATCGGCCCCCTGGGCGTTTTCCAGATCGAACAGGGGAAGGGATTCGAAGAAAAAGTCCTTCAGGTCACGATCCAGCATCTTCTCGCCAACGGTGTTGCGGTTCTGGGGCTCGAGGCCCCGGCTGCTCCGGACTGGCTCGGCACCCTGGGACGGATCGGTTTTTCCCCCTCGTCCACGGTTCTCGCCCTTGAAGTCCCGGTAGCCTCTCTTCCCGACACGATGGATTTCTGGGTGGACGCCTATTCCTCGAAGGAAGGCGAAGCCCGGGAAAAGATCGACCGGGCGCTCCACCAGTTCGCCGATACGGCGGCCCCCGGCCGCAACTACCTTCCGCTCATCCACGCGACGCGGGACTTGGCCCTCGGAGACACGCTCATTTTCCTGGAAGGTGACGAGATCGTGGGCTTCGCCGTGGTCCACACCCAGCCGTACTACGCGGGGGAAGGGGAAGAACTGGCCCGTGTGGTGGCCCTCGCGTGCCATACCAAGCGCCACGTGGGCCGTTTCGATCAGCTGCTGACGGCCATCGGCGCCTACGCCCGCGTCAACAATCTAAAGCGCGTCCGGATTCGCTGCGCGAGCGACGATCCCACGACCTACCAATACCTTCTCTCCAAAGGTTTTCGCGTGAACGAATGCCGCCTGCGCCTCGCCCTGGAGGGTTATCCCGAAGTGAAATCCCCCGGCTACGTGGTTCTCTCCGACTGGGAACTTTGAGGCGCGGTTTTTCCGCGTTTCTCCCATGCCTTCGTCCCGAAATTCTTTTTCCGCTCTCGTCCTTTGCGGTGGGAAAAGCTCCCGCATGGGGAAAAACAAAGCATTCCTCGAAGTGGGCGGCGTTCTTTTGATCGAGCGGGTCTTGCAGGCCGCGAAGGAAGTCGCGGCCGAAGTGCTGCTCATCGCTCCAGCCGAAGAAGAATGGAAACGCTTTGGATTTCCCGTCGTGACGGGCGAGCGGCCGGGCCTGGGGCCCCTCGAAGCGCTTCGGGCCGGCCTCGCCGCCGCGTCGAACCCGGCGGCCTACGCTCTTTCCTGCGACCTTCCGAACTTATCGGGTGAACCCCTTCGCAAGATGGCGGCGCTCCTCGGAGACGCCCATGTGGTCGTCCCCCGGACGTCCCGGGGTTTGGAACCCCTTTGCGCCCTCTACCGGAAGGAATGCGCCGCCGTTTTTTCGGCGGCCTTGGAGAGGGGCGAGCGGGCTCTCCATCGGGGGCTCGAAGGCCTCCGGGTGATTTCTCCGCCGCTCTCCGAGCTAGGAACAACGGATGCGTTTTGTTCCAATCTGAACACGCCCGAGGATTTAAAAGGGTGGCGCGGTTGACACCCTCCGC
>JBFLVN010000394.1:0-2847 GCA_040758475.1 Bdellovibrionota bacterium | reverse complement strand
GCCCTCTCCTCCTTCCGGATGGCCCTGCGGTACGACCCCGACAACAAGGACTACCGCCGCAAGGTGGAGATGCTCGAACCCAAGGTGGCGAGCCTCGTTGCCCCCTCCAAATTCGAGAAGGCGACGGAGCTCCTCTCCCAAGGAAGCCACCAGGAAGCCATTCCGCTCCTGCGCGAAGTCGTAGTGGCCGACCGGAAGAACGCCAAGGCCCACTACGAACTGGCCCGGGCCCTTTTTGGCGGCGCCAAGTTCAAGGGCGATACGGGCGCCCACAAGGAAGTCCTCGAACTCTCCGAACGGGCGGCACTCCTCGAACCCCGGAAGGCCGAGTACCAATCCCTCGCGGGGCGCGTCAATCAACTCGTGGGCGATGCCGACCGCGCCCGGGTCTTTTTCAAGGCCGCCCTCCAGCTCAATCCCAAGGACGAAGTGGCGCGAAAGGCCCTCGCCCTCCTCGGATCGGGCAACGAGAACAAGTGGGTGGGATAACTCCACTGAAGAACGCCCCGGAATCTTCTTAAAATCCGGCCAGGAGCCCTCCGTTTTTGAGCACCGCTCAACTCCTAGAGGCAGCGCCCAAAACCCCCGGAAGCCGGGCGGCTAACCTTTTGGTCCTAACAGACCAAGGGACTGCATCGGGGCGGAGACATGCAGCACGTCGACATCGGCCTGACCGATTTTCTCCAATCCCTTCCCCTGGCCGTGCTCTTCGTCAACACGGAGGGGAACATCCAGGGAGCCAATCCGGCCACCTATAAAATCTTCGGCTACGAACGGGACGATCTCAACGGAAAATCCGTTGAAATGCTCGTGCCCGAATCCTTCCGCGGCGGGCACGAGCAGCACCGGAAGAATTACATGAACCAGCCTTCGGTCCGCCCCATGGGGATCGGCCGCGACCTCCTGGGCCGCCGCCGGGACGGCAGTGAATTCCCCATCGAAGTGAGCCTCCACCCCGTCGTCGTAAACGGAAAGACAGCCATGGTCGCCGCGATCGTGACAGACATCAGCGAACGCAAGCGCGTCGAATCGGAGCGCCGCTCTTTCGACGCCCAGGTGCAGGAGCAACAGAAATTCGAGAGCCTGGGGCTCATGGCCGGGGGCGTGGCCCACGACTTCAACAACCTCCTGGCCATCATCCTCGGGAACGCGGGGCTCGCTGTGCGCAAGCTCCAGAACGAGCCCGCCATCCAGCTTTATCTCGAACGCGTCCAGCAAGCGGCCGAACGGGCTTCCGAACTCGCCAACCAGCTCCTCGCCTATTCGGGCAAGGGGCGCTTCGTCGTGGGGCCGGTCAACTTTTCCCAACTCGCCCACCAGATGGCTTCGCTCCTCGAAGCCTCCATCTCGAAAAAGGGGACGCTCCACTTCAATTTGAACGAGATCGTCCCGCCCGTGGAGGCCGACATCACCCAGATCCGGCAGGTGCTCTTGAACCTCGTCATCAACGCCTCCGAGGCGCTCGGCGGCGAACGGGGGCTCATCACCGTGAGCACGGGGAGCCATTTCGTCGACCAGGCCTTCCTCTCCAACGGCCAGGTTCCCGATCTCGCCCAGGGGACTTACGTATTCCTGGAAGTCTCGGACACGGGCTGCGGCATGGACCGGGAGACCCAGGAGAGAGTCTTCGAGCCTTTTTTCACGACCAAGGCGACGGGCCGTGGCCTGGGCCTCGCCGCCGTCATGGGGATCGCCCGCGGCCACCGGGGGTTCATCAAGGTCTACAGCGAAGCGGGGCAAGGGACCTCCATCAAGGTCTATTTCCCGGCAAGCGCCGCCTACCAGACCGAAAACCCCCAGCCCGCCACGGCCGCCCTCGTCGGCAGCAAGAGGCAAACCATCCTCGTCGTGGACGACGAACCCCTCCTCGTCCACTTCGCCAAGGAAGTCCTCGAAGAGGCAGGCTACTCCGTCCTCACTGCCCACGACGGCCGAGAGGCCCTCTCCGTCTTCCGAAACAAGGCCCCGGACATCCACTGCGTCCTTCTCGACATGATGATGGGCGACATGAACGGGGACGAAGTCTTCCGGACGCTCCGGTCCATCCGGGCCGACATCAAGGTGGTCCTCACGAGCGGCTACGACGAGCAGGAGATGACCGCCCAGTTCGTGGGCCGTGGCCTCGCGGGCTTCGTGCGCAAGCCCTACGGTGCCCCCGTTCTCCTCGCCAAGATCGCCAAAGCGCTGGAAGGATAAACCCGTCCTCGGGAAATTCAGGGACTCGTCGCTTTTTCTCCGGCGGCCGTGCCAGCCCCCTGATACTCCGGCCGCTTTTCATAGGGCGCTGGAGGGATGCCCTTCGGGGGTTCCTCCCCTTCTTCGTAATAAATGGCCGGGCCGCGGGGGGCTTCTTCAAAAGGGGGGCCCGCGGGACGGTCCGGATCGGGATAATCAGCCATAAACGCTTCCCGCTTTTCCCGCCACTCCGCGCGTTTGGCCTGCCGCTCTTCTTTCCTTTTCCGGCGCTCTTCCCGCCTTGCTTCGTGGCGCTCTTCCTGGGCTCGCCGCGCCGCCTCCCGATGCTCGATCATCCGCTGATGGGCCGCTTCCCGCCTCGCCTCGATCGTTTCGTACGAAAGCTCCGGATCCTCTTCCGCTTCGGGCAGCGCCGCCTCGGGAACAGGAAGCGCCGGTGGAGGGGACGACGAGAGAGCGGCAGGGCCGCTTTGCCGTGCGATAGAATTGGGGAGGACCCAGAACCGGGCCAGGACGCCCACCGCCACAAGGGCAAGGCCCGCCAGTCCAATCCAAATCCATTTTTGAAACAAGCGCCGTGCCGCCATAACTGCTCCGCTTATCGCAAGGCCCCTTCGGTTCGATCAAGAGAACCGGCGGGAGCTTCCCCAC
>JBFLVN010000393.1:0-2870 GCA_040758475.1 Bdellovibrionota bacterium | reverse complement strand
AACCTGGATCGCGCCGCTCCAACTGGGCTCGCACGAGAGCCTCCCCGCCGTAGTGCCGCCCCCCCAACTCCTTCAGGCCGCCAAGTAGTTTTCCGAAAGCCGCAAGATTCTCCTCCGCCGCCCCTGTGTAGTGGGGATGCACTGGAAGCACGAGAAGCTCCCGGCGTTTGGCGAGCCAGCGGAAAATGGAAAACGCCCGGTCCGGATTTAATCCGATCCACGGATACCAAGGCGCCCATTCGCGAAACCACGAGGGGCGGAGTTCCCGCACGTTCCCCATATCGTAGCGGTGATAGAGGCCGCTCGCGTCGAAGAGGAATTTCTCTTCGTTTAGGATTTCCACGGTCGCCCGGTCGATGGAATGGAAAGGGGCCCGGAAACCGGTGACCGGGCGGCCCAGAAGGTCTTCGATGCAAGCGCGCCCCGCACGGATGAGTTCCCGTTGTTTTTTCTTCGCCATCCCCCGGTGGCGCAGGTGCCGGTCGCTGTGGGTGTGGACTTCGTGAAATCTTGAAAGCTCGCGGAAAAGAGCGGGATAAGAACGGGCCGTTTCGCCCACGGCGAAGATCGTGAGCGGAACATCGTGGCTCTCCGCCATCTCCGCGACGGCGCGGATCTGGGGTTCCGTCCCCTCGCAGTCGAAGCAAAAGACGACATCCACTGGATTCAAACTCAGGCCGCCGCTTCGAGGAGGGCGGCGGCCGCTTCTTTCGCGCCGGTCAGGGAATGGGCGCTCATGGCCTCAAGAAAAGAGCCGTAGTTCTCCCGGTACCGGGCAAGGTCGCGCCGGAGCGTGGCGGCGGTGCCGCGAACGCCGTAACCCGTCTGCTCGAACAAACAGGCGTTGGCCCATTGCTCCGCGTGTCCCGGGATCGGAACCACGACCGCGGGCCGCCGCAGGGCCGCCAGGTCTCCGAGCGTCGAGAGCCCCCCCAGGGCGATCACCGCCGCCGCGTCCGAAAGAAGCCGAGGAAGGTCCTCCACGAATCCCAAGTAGCGCACGGGCCACGAAGAAGGAGGAGCGGCACCCGCCACTTCAACGTCCGCGCCGAGGGAACTGGGGTCCAGGCTCGGAACAATGGCCGAGCCCCCAAGCAAGACGATCGTACGGCCTTGCCTGGGCGGCGGCGGGAGGGGCGATGAAAAGCGGCTCACGAGGGGGACCCTTTTTATTTTCCCGTTTCCCACGACCGGCGCATCCGCGAACGATGGAACCACCACCCGGGCGCATGCGCGGAGGACGGTCCACAAATCCATCCGTTCGAGACCGTAGTAGGAAAGCCGGTGGCCCGGTGGAATCTTTTCTTCCGAGTAGAAGCCCGCCACGGCGGGCGATTGATTGATGGCCGCGATGGGAATGCCGCGCTTGCGGGCGGGACGGAGCACGTAGACGTCCGAATCGGCCACGACAAGATCGGGCCGGAAGGAATCGAGGAGCCGTTCGTAAAGAACGCTGTTTCGCCGGTAGAGGGAGAGGAAACGTGGAAGTTTCAAAAGAAGTTCGAATCCCTCCAAGCGGTCGCTCGCGGGATACTCGAAGGCTTCGAGGGCCACGACGGGGCAAAGGGAAGAGAGCCGGGCGACGACGCGCGGCGGGCCCACCACCTGGACCTCGTGTCCCCGCAAGTGAGGAAGGATCGCAAGGGCCCGGGCGGTATTTCCGAAACCCACCCCCGCTACGCAATAGAGGATCTTCATGGAAGGGCCTCGCGCTCGAAGAGAACCGCCCGCGCGAGGAGCCCGGCGGTTAATCCTCGCACGAAGCGAAGGCCCGCTCCCTGCGCCGCTTCCATCAGATTTTCTCCGGAATGAAACGTCACGGGCGTCCCGGTCCATGAATGATAGGTTTCATAGGCAAACCGGAACGCTCCTCCCGGATAGAGAAGCACGAGACGGCCCGCCGGTTTGAGCCATTTGGAGAAAGATTTAAAGAGTGGAACGGGATCGGTATTGAATTCGATTCCACCCGCGCAAACGACCGCATCAAATTCCTTTTTGAAACCGGCCTCCGTGATTTCCGCCGTGAGGACCGTAAGCCCCCTATCCTTCGCCGCTCCCGTCATGGCGGGACTCCGGTCGATCCCGACCACATCGCATCCCCGTCCCTGAAGGATTGCGGCGTAATGCCCCGCCCCGCAGGCCGCGTCGGCGATGCGTTCTTCCGCACGCGGCGCGAGAAGTTCCAGGACGGCCGCTTCTTCCCGGCGCCGAAGAAGCGACCAGGGCCAGCGCCCCGAGCGGGCGGCGTAAGACCCGGCCGCCCGGTCGAAATAAAGCGAGGAGGAATTCACTTCTTAATTTTAAGCGACTGGAGGGCGGGGGTCTAACGATCCGGAGGGCAAAGGAACGGGGCGTCCCGGATCACGTCCAGTTCCCTGTAGCCGTGCGCCTCTTTGAGGAGCGTTTCGAGTTTGTGCCGCGGATCACGGGCGTAGTTGTAGGAAGTCACCGAAAGAAGGCAGGCCTTTTCGGCGGCTATTTTCTCCGCCCACACTCGGGCGTCTTCGTCCGGAATCTCCTGAACGAGGGACTCGAATTTCCATAGGGTCAGGGGCCCTTCCCGCCAGACTTCTCCGAAATGAACACCCTTTTGATGCCCGCCCATTTCGAGGACGCTCGCAAATTCCCCCGGATGGACGTAGACCGGGTGGCCTCCACCTGCTTCCTGGGAAAGCTTTACAGCTTGCTCCAGGTACGCGGGAAACGCGGGGTGCCGCTCCACCTTCATCGCCGCCAAACTCCCGAAAAAGAGGGGTACGAAGACGAGCGAAAAAAGAAAGCGAAACCGTTTTCCACTCTCCACCATCCCTTGAGCCAGAAGCACGGAAAGGGGGATCGCCGCCGCCGAGAGGGAACGGGAAAGATAAACC
>JBFLVN010000392.1:0-2877 GCA_040758475.1 Bdellovibrionota bacterium | reverse complement strand
GGCGGCTCTAGAAAGCCGGGCGAGTTAGATCTTGCCCTGGAGGAAGAACGCGATCACGAGGCCGTAGATCACCAGGGACTCGATGAGGGCGAGGCCGATGATCATGGCCGTCTGGATCTGGCCGGCGGCCGAAGGATTGCGCGCCATGCCTTCGAGGGCCGTGCTGGCCGCCCGGGACTGGCCGAGCGCTCCGCCAAAAGCCGAGAGCGCCATCGTGAGGCCCGCCGCAAGGGCGACGAGGCCCTTGTCGGTGAAACCCGAGGCGCCGTCTTCGGCGAGGGCCGGGCTCGCCGCGAGGGCGATGAGGGTGAACTGAAAGAAAGCAACCGCAAACTTCTTCATGGAACTTTTGTCCTCCTGTTCCTTGCGTCTTTTCCTCAATGGTCCTCGTGGTGGGCCGTCGCCAGGGCCACGTAAACCATCGATAGCAGCGTGAAAACGAAAGCCTGGATGAAGGAAACGAAGATCCCCAGGGCCAGGAAAATGACCGGCACCACCAGGGGAACCATGTCCGAGAAGATTCCGAGCACGAGGTGGTCGCCGAAGATGTTTCCGTAGAGGCGGATCGTGAGCGAAGCGGGCCGCACGAGATGGCTGATCACTTCGATGACGATCATGAGGGGCGCGAGGAAAAGGACCGGGCCCATGAAGTGCTTGAGGTACCCGACGCCGCCTTCCTTGAGGCCGTAGAAGTTGTAGGCGAGGAACACGCAGATCGCGATGGGGAGGTTCGTGTTCACGTTGTCCGTGGGCGGGAGAAAGCCCGGCAGGACGCCGAGCAGGTTGCTCGTGAAGATGTAGAGGAAGATGGAGCCGAGCAGCCAGAGGTATTTCTTGCCCCCGTGGCCGATCATGTCTTCGCAGAGGTTTTCGAGTCCACCCACGGCGATCTCGGCCACGTTCGCCACGCTGAGCTTGCTCTCGGGAATCCGGCCGTCCTGCCGGCGGGCGAGGCCCATCCGCGCCAGGACCGCGAAGATCGTGAGGAATACGAGGGCCACGCAGGCCATGAGGATGTGGCCGATACCGGGGTGGCCTTCCGCCCCGTGGAGGAGGTGGTGGTCCACGAACAGATCGAACCAGGAGACGTGTTCCATGGAAGCGATGCTCCTAAGCGGTCTTGCCGGGGACCGCCGGGCTTTCGGGGCTTACCCGCGCCGTGCCGCCTATTCCCTGGGTGAGAAGCGCCAGGACCAAGGTGGAAAACCCGATGAGGAAGCCCACCCGGTCCAGGTGCGTCTTGGCCATGAGAAACCAGACCCCGCCGTAGAAAAAGACGAACTTTCCGAGGGCGAGGGCGATCATTTTGCGCTTGTGGCTTTTCGTGACGGACTGGGCCTCCGCCGGTTTGACGAAAAACCCGTGGACGAGGAGCCGCAGGACCCGGAGGTTCCCGTACGCCAGGACCCCACCGACGGCCACCCCCAGGCTCTTGGCTAGGCCCAAGAACGCCAGGGAAAGGCCCGAGAGGATCGCCGTAAGGACGAGTACGACCGATTCGGCCCGTTCAATCTGGCCGGGAGCCGTTTCCTGGCTTGGCGCCGGAGTTGCCGCCTGATTCATCGCTGGACCCGTAACGTTTGACGATCTTGAGGAAGTTCCAGAAACCGCCAGTCGTTCCCGCCACGAGAAACAGAAGAAAGAGCCAGGGGGTGGTTCCAAAGCGCTCGTCGAGATAACCCCCGATGAACGCGCTGGCACCAAGGACAGCTCCCAGTTGGGAGCCGGCCGCCGCGAGCACCGCAAGCCGTGCGGGCTGCTTTGGCACTTGGACCCCTCTCCATCCCTCGTGGAGGCCACACCGCCCGTTTGGGCGGCTTTGGCGCGGCAATGCCTAACACACGCCCGCGCGGGCAGTCAACCAAAAATCCCGCTCCAAAGCGTTCCGCGGAAGCGTTTAATCCAACTCGGAGAAGGATTCCCGTGCCGCCGCGAGAGTCGCCCGCACGTGCCGCTCCGTATGGGCGAGGCCGATGAAACAGGCCTCGTAGGGCGAAGGGGCGAGGTAGACGCCCCGGTCGAGCATTCCCCGGAAAAACCGCCCGTAGCGCTCGGCGTCGCACTTCATCACGTCGTCGTAGGAGCGCACCGGGCCCCCCGCGAAGAAAAGCGTGAACATGGAACCCACGCGCTGGATCACGGCGGGGATTTTCCGCTCGGCGGCGGCGCGGCTGAGCCCCTCTTCGAGGAGAGCGCCCAGGCGTTCGAGTTTTTTGTAATCGGCGGGCTTGAGGGCTTCGAGGGTCGCGAGGCCCGCCGCCACGGCGAGGGGATTCCCCGAGAGCGTCCCCGCCTGATAGACCGGCCCTTCGGGCGAGATTTTGGATAAAAGATCGGCGCGTCCGCCGTAGACGGCGAGGGGCATTCCGCCCCCCACGATCTTTCCAAGGCACGTAAGGTCCGGCCGGATTTTATAGAGCGCCTGCGCTCCGCCCGGGTGAACGCGAAAGCCGGTCATCACTTCATCGAAGATGAAGAGCGCGCCGTGCTGGTCGCAGAGGCCGCGGAGCCCTTGAAGGAACCCCTCCGCCGGAGGGACAAGGCCCATGTTTCCCGCCACGGGTTCCACGATCACGGCCGCCACGGCATGTCCGTGTTCTTCCATCAGGTGGCGCACCGAATCCAGGTCGTTGTAGGGGGCGACGAGCGTGTGTTGGGCCAGGTCTTCCAGGACGCCCGCCGAGTCGGGGGCGCCGAAGGTGAGGGCTCCCGAACCGGCTTTGACGAGGAGCGAATCCCCGTGGCCGTGGTAGCAGCCTTCGAATTTGAGAATCTTGGGGCGGCCCGTGGCCCCGCGGGCAAGCCGGAGCGCGCTCATTGTCGCCTCCGTGCCGCTCGAAACGAAGCGCATCCGTTCCATCGAGGGGACGCGCCGCT
>JBFLVN010000391.1:0-2880 GCA_040758475.1 Bdellovibrionota bacterium | reverse complement strand
CCGCGTCCTTCCCGGCGAGCCCCACGACGGCAGAAGCGCGCCGTTCCTCTTGCGGCTCGAACGCGCCGCCAAGGGGGAAGGGCCGCCCGGGAAATTCCTCTACCTCGTCCGCACGGCATTAAGGCAAAAACTCCTGCGGGGGAGCGTCCTCGAAAAGACCGGCGGGGGCTATGGCGTCCCCGTCCAGGAGCTTCCCGCCTGGGCCCTCTCGCTTTCCGAATACCTCCCCGATCGAAAGCCCCTGGCCGATGAAACCGCCGCCCGGTTCCTCGCGGAGAGGGCGGCGCGCGAACTGGCGAAGGAGAAGAACTCTTTCTTCGCGAGGACATCGCACCTCGAAAACCTCCCCACGCGCCTCGCGGGATTAGTTGGAGAACTCACCCGCGCCGGGATTTCCCCGGGCCGGGGGCTTCCTCCCGAAATCGCCCGCTTTTTCGATCTCTTCGAGAAAATCCGCCTGGAGAGCGGGATCGATACGCCCGACTCCCGGATCGCCGCCCTGGCGCCCGCCATCCGCGCCGGAAAATTCCCGAAAGACCGGCTTCCCGAAGAAATCGTTCTTGAAGGTTTTTATGAAATCAGCCCCGTGGCGCTCGAACTTTTGCGCGCCATTTCGGAAACAGGCTGCGACGTCACTTTTTTGATCGACACGTCGGGAAAGGAAGAGCCGTGGACGAGGTTACCGGAGGAGCTGCTAGGACAGCTCCAAAAAGCGAACCCCCTCCTGGCTTCGCCCTCCTCTCCCGCTAGTGGGGGAGGACAGAGGAGGGGATATCTACTTCACCTCCTCTCCCCCGCCGCCGAAAAGAAAAAAACGGAATGCCCCCCCTGGCTCCACCTCCGACTGGGAGAGGACGCTTCGCCCGCAAGCGAGATCGATACGATCGCCCGGACGATCCGCGACCTGGTGGCAAGTGATTCTTCCCTCGATCTTTCGGACGTGGGCGTCGTCTTCTGCGACGTGGCGGAGGCGGCGCCCCTCGTGCGGGAGACCTTTACGCGCCTTGGAATTCCCTACGACCTGGCCGAAGAAGAGAACCTCCCCTCTTCCCCACCCGGCATCGCCGCCGGGGCGGCGCTCTCGCTCCTCCGGGAGAATCTCTCCCGGAGGTCCATCCGCCGGGCTTTTTCCCAGGGGCTCCTCGTCTTCCGTCCCGAGGACGGACTCTCCAAGGGCGACCTTGGCCTCTGGAACGCCTCCCGGCTCGACAACCTTGCCCGCGAAGCGGGGCTCCTGGACGATGAAACGGAGTGGGAAGAGCGCCTCGGTTCCCTCCTCCGGAGCAAACGCGCCCGCCTCGGAACGTTTGCTGAAAAAGAAACCCTTTCATCCTTCGATTTCGAACACGAACGAGAAGGAAAATCCCGGGAAATCGGGGAAATCGAAAGCCTGCTCAAGAGCATGGAGGCGCTCCGCCGGGAGAAAGACCGGCTCTTCCCAAGCCGCCAAATGGACGGACGGGCGTTCGCCGCCGCCCTCCGGGATTGGCTCCATCTCCTCCGCCTCCCCCGCCGGATCGCGCGGCTCGCGGATTTGTCCGTGGGCCGCACGGGGGCGCCGCTGGAAGAAGTCGAGAAGAGAGGCCTCTCCGAGCGGGAGCGGCTCCTGCGGCGCGACGCGGCCGCCTGGAGGCGAATCGAAAAACTCCTTGCCGAATTCGCCTCGGCGGCGCGAGTTAGTGGAGCGATCGAACGCCCCCCCGTGGAGTGGGCCTCCCTCTTCACGAGGCTATTGGAAGAGGAGAAATTCCTGGAAGAGCCCTACGGCCAGGGGAAGGGGCGCGTGCGGGTCATGGGGCGCCTCGACCTGCGGCAACTCTCCTTTGGGCACCTTTTCATTGCGGGTTTGAACGAAGGAGAATTCCCCACCCGGCGGCGGCCCGATCCCTTTCTTTCCGATTCGGCCCGGCGGGCCTTGGGCCTTGCGACGCAAGAACGGAGCGCCGCCGAGGCCGATCACCTGCTGGCGCTCGCCTTCTTCTCCGCCAAGAAAAGCCTTCACCTCTCGGCACCCCGAAGCCGGGGAGGCGAAGAGCTTCTCCCTGCACCAGCGCTTTTGGAACTCTCCCGTTATCTCTCGCTCTCCGAGGAACGCCCCGATCCGGCGCCCACGGGGCCCAAGTGGGCCCAGGAGCGCCTGGGGCGGGAGCTCTCGGGCGGTGAGCCCCGCCACTGGGGCCCGGCGGTGCTTCAGGAACTAAAGCGCCAGGGGGGCCTCCTTTCCCCGCCACACGCGCTCGCCCGGTGCGAGAGCGTGTGGGAGCGTTCGAGGCGTGACGCCCTCTCTTCCTACGACGGGATCGTGGAAGGCCCCGCCACCTTGGCGGCCCTCTCGCGGCTCTTCGAGAATCACGTCTTTTCCGCGAGCCAATTCGAGACTTATGCCCGCTGCCCGATCCAGTATTTTTTCCGCTACGCCCTGGGGGTCGAATCGCCGGAAGAACCCTCGCGCGAATTCACCCCTTTGGATCGAGGATCGCTTCTCCACAAAATTCTCCAGCGTTACTACGAGGGCGAGGGGGCAGCGCACCTCAAGGAACTTTGGCGCGGGGCGCCCGAAGAACTTTTATCCAAGGCCCTCGCGAGTCTCTCGCGCATCGCCCGGGAGGAAGTGGAGAGCGCCGGACTCTCTCTCGTCGAGCGGGACGTTTATCTGGAGCTTCTTCTCGGGGGAGCCACGGACGGAAACGAAAAAGGGCTTTTGGGCCGCCTCCTTACTTTCGAGCACGAAAGCCTTGGCGGCACCTTCGAGCCGGGTTTTGCCGAAAAGGGTTTTGGAAAACGCTGGGGAACGAAGCCCGTGGAGCTCGACGGCCCAGAGGGCGCCCCCCTCCTTCTCAACGGAAGCGTGGACCGGGTGGACCTCCTTGCGGGCCCTTC
>JBFLVN010000390.1:0-2888 GCA_040758475.1 Bdellovibrionota bacterium | reverse complement strand
TTTCTCCCCTCCGAAGGGATCGACGAGGCGGCCCGGCGCGCCTTCGGGGGAGAGAATCTCCCGGGCCAGGGAGTTGATCGTAAAGTCACGGCGGCCCAGGTCGTCTTCCACGGAAATCCGGGGATCGAACCGCACGTCGAAGTCCCGGTGCCCCGGCCCCGTGGACCGCTCGACCCGAGGGAGGGCCACGTCGATGGCCGTCTCACCGGGACCCCGCGCGAATTTGAGGACGCCAAAACTCTTGCCAACCCGTTCGACCCGGCCGTGGCGGGCGAGGATTTCTTCAAGCTTTTCCAGGGGAACGCCGCGGACGAGGAGGTCCACGTCCTTGAGGGGAAGCCCCAACAGGGCGTCCCGCACGGGTCCACCCACGAGGAAGACTTCGCCCCCTTCCCTACGGACATCGCTGAAAAATGAGAGGTTCATGCGGCTCCAAACCCCTGGTTATCAAGCATCGCTACTTACCACCCGCTAAAACAAGCTCTCTCGTTTCCAATCCCCTTTACGCTTTTTAGATGAGCAGTGCTCAACGAGAAAAAATTCCACCTGATTTTTTCCGCGCCGTTTTGGTCTATAATTCAAGCGGCGAGCGGGGACAACTTGCGGCTTCGGCCGGGAGGCACGTTCGATGGGACCGAACGGCGGGACGATCCCTGCTTGGAAATCCGCGCTTATCAACAATCCTGAGTTCACGTCGCGCCTCTTTCCCGGCGTGGGAGTTGGGGTCGGGCTATTCGTTTTCGGACTCCACAAAGGGGCCCTGGCAGCCGCGGCGTACTCGATCCTCACCGCCCTCCACATGGCAGGCCGGCGGCGCTTCCCCTCGAAAACGGCCGCCTTCTGGAAGGGCCAAATCCTCCTCGACGTTTCGGCCATTACGTGGCTAACCCACCTGACCGGGCCCATCACCACCATGGCGGTCATGCTCTACCCCCTTCTCGTATTCGGCGTGACGGTCCATTCCGGCATCCGGGATGGGACTTTCGCCCGTACGGCGTCGAACCTCTCCTACATGGCGCTCCTTGGAGCCACCATCGCCGGAAAAGTCCCCTACGACGCCGTGACGAAAGGCCCCATGTCCCATCTCGAATTCATCCTCTCGAGCAATCCGGTCTTCGCTCCGCTTCCTTCCTGGATTCCGTTCCTTCTCGGTTATCTGGCCGTGGGCGGCGCCAACGTGATCACCTTTCTCTTCGCCGCCAGCATGGTCCGGCAACGGGACGGGGCCCAAAAAAACCTCGAAGAAAGCGAGGCCCGCTTCCAGAGCCTCGCGGACGCGAGCATCGAGGCCATCCTGCTCACGGACCAGGGCCGGGTCATCGACGCCAACCGGTCCTTTACGCGCCTCTTCGGCTACGAGGCCGCCGAAACGAAGGGGCGCCTCGCCGTCGATTTCTTCTTCCCCGAAAGCCGTCTGCTCTTCTTCAATCAAGGGGCCGTTTTGCCCGAAAGCCCCGTGTCCGCCACCGCCGTACGGAAGGACGGGACTTCCTTCGAGGTCGAAGTCCTCTGGCGCTCGTGCCTTCACGAGGGTAGACCCGCCGGGGTCATCGCCATCCGGGATTTGAGCGAGCAGCGCCAGCTCGAACAGAAATTCCTCCAGACCCAGCGGATGGAAGTGATCGGCCGGCTGGCGAGCGGGGTCGCCCACGACTTCAACAACCTTCTCACGGTCGTGTGGGGGAACATGGAGAGCGCCCTAAACGGCCTTCCCTCGGACGCTCGCGAGCGGCGCTACCTCCAGAATTCCATCCAGGGCGTGGCCGACGCCACTTCGCTCGTCGCCCAGCTCCTCACCCTCGGGCATGGCCAGGGGGGAAACCGCAGGCCGGTTGATCTGAACAAATTGCTAATGGAGGCCACCCGCATGCTTCTGCGGATCATCGGGGCCGGAATCCGCATCAGCGCGGCCCCCATCCAGATCCCCTGCTTCGTGATGGGAGATGCCGTGCAGATCGAACAAATCCTCCTCAACCTCGTGCTCAACGCCCGCGACGCCATGAACGGGCGGGGCACCATCGATTTCGCGATCGAGATGCTCCGCTTCGAAAAAGACCTCCACCACGAGTACGGCACGCTCCCGGCGGGCGGCTACGCGGTCCTCTCCGTAAGGGACACCGGGCCCGGGATGCCCGAAGACGTCCGGAAAAAATGCTTCGAGCCCTTTTTCACGACGAAACCGGCGGGCAAGGGAACGGGCCTGGGGCTCGCGACGGCGGCCCAGATCGCCAAGGAGCACCGGGGAACGATCCGGTGCGAATCCCACCCCGGCCGGGGGACGGTCTTCCACGTCTACCTACCCCTCGCCGAGGCGCCGGAGGCCGCGAAGGCCCTCTCCCCTGTCCCGGAGAAATCCGCCCCCCTTCCGAAGGGCGCTCCCCATCCGGCCCGGACCATCCTCGTGACGGAAGACGACCGGCGCGTCCTCGAAGTCGCTTCGGCCGCCCTCCAGAAGGAAGGCCACCGGGTCCTCACCGCGGGAACCTTCGCCGAAGCCCTCCGGATTTGCGAGACCCTGGACGGACGGCTCGATTTACTCTTTACCGACATCGTGCTCCCCGACGGGAACGGGGCTTACCTGGCCGAGCGGGTCGCGCGCATCCACCCCGAGACGAAAATCATCTTCACGTCGGGATACGATACCGGCGCTTCCCTGCGCCAGCAGAAAAAACACCTCGAATTCCTGGCCAAGCCCTATTCCCAGCACGACCTTCTGGGGAAGGTGAGCCACGTGCTGCACGAGGCGTAGAACCCAAAAGCAGTTATCGCCTACTTGAATGGTTTCGCCATTTGGGGAATCGGGCCCTCTCCCCCGGCCCCTCCCCCAATATTGGGGGAGGGGTGCCCCCAATACTCTCAAAATAAAAATGGCGGGGTGAGGGCCCAAG
>JBFLVN010000389.1:0-2892 GCA_040758475.1 Bdellovibrionota bacterium | reverse complement strand
AGCCCGGCCTCGACGGCCACGACCGGGGGGCGAAGATCATCGCCCGCTCGCTCCGGGATGCGGGGTACGAGGTGATCTACACGGGGCTCCACCAGACGCCTGAAATGATCGCGAGCGCCGCGCTTCAGGAAGACGTGGATGCGGTGGGCCTCTCCGTTCTTTCGGGTGCCCACAACCACGTGTTCCCTGAAGTCCGAAAGCTTCTCGACGCGAAGGGCCTTAAAGATGTCGTCCTTTTCGGAGGCGGTATCATCCCCCAGGACGACGTGCCGAGCCTTCTTTCGACCGGCGTGAAGGCGATTTTCACGCCGGGGACGAGCACCCAGCAGGTCGTCGAATTCCTGGAAAAAAACGTCCGGCCGCGCCGGGGAGCTTCTGCCTGAAGTTCGTGCCTTCCTTCAAAAACCGCTTCGCCCGATTTTTTTTGACCCTTTTGGTCGCCGGCGCATTCGCCTTCTCCCAGGCTTCCGCTCTTTGGGCGGCATCGCCGCCGCGGCTGCCGGATTTTCTCCGGAAGGACGCCGTCCGGGCACCCGAACGGATTTTGGAAGCGCTGGATTTGTGGGAGCCCGAAGCAGCCCGCGCCGAACTCGCCGCCATCCCCGCTGACAAGATTTCGCCGTCGGACGCCATCTATTTGGAAGCCCGGATCGAATTTCTCGAAGGAAATTATGCCCGGGCACGGGAGCTCATGGAGGAACTCTCCCGCAAAGGGCTCGCGGAGGATGCGGGGATCGGCCACTTCCTCGAATTCGTCAATCGGACATTCGATGAAACGAAAAGTTTTGTTTCACGGGAAAGCCAACATTTCCGGATTTATTTCCCCAAGGGAATCGAGGAGATCATCGTCGAGCCGGCGCTCGATACGCTGGAAGGGCAATACAAGGCCTTGAGCAAAATCCTGGGGATCGAAATTCCCGGGAAAATCCGCGTGGAAGTCGCCCCCACAGGCCGGGCCTTTATCGCCTTGAGCGATATCCCCAAGGAAGCCGTCGAGACGACCAACACGATCGCCCTCTGCAAGTACAACCGCCTCATCATCACGAGTCCCCGGGCCCTTCCGCGCGGTTACGTATGGCGGGACACGCTGGCCCACGAACTAACGCACTACTTCGTCTACAAACGGAGCCGCAACGGGACGCCCGTGTGGCTCCACGAAGGGATCGCCAAGTATTTCGAGACCGCCTGGCGGACGGATAATCATGGGGAACTAAATCCTTCCGAGGAAACGCTCCTCTACGAGGCCCTCCAGGGGAACAAGATCATTCCCTTCGAGCGGATGCACCCCTCTTTCGCCTTCCTTAAATCGCCGGAAGAAGGTTCCCAGGCCTTCGCCCAGGTCAGCACCGTCATCGAATACCTCCACCGGCACCTGGATGGCGGGAATTACACGCTGCTCAACAAGATCGAGGACGAGTTGGCCAATGGGGCGGAGTACGAGGAGGCGATCACGGCCGCCCGTGGAAAACCCTTCAAGGAATTCTACGACGGGTGGGTTTCCTGGCTTCGGCAACGCCCGCTCCGGGTTCTCCGGAACAAGCACATCGAGCAGGTGAAGTTCGTCGAATCCCCAGAAGCCGCCGAAAAGGCGGAGGAGGAGACGATCGATTCGGAGAAGGCGAAAAAGCACCTTCGCGTGGGCGATCTCCTGCGGGACCGGGGAAGGATGCTGGCCTCCGCCGAAGAGTATGAAAAAGCCCACGAAGCGGCGGGGCTCAACCCCATCATCCTCAACAAGCTGGCCTTTTCCTACCTGCGCAGCGAACGGTTCGAGGCGGCGAAAAAATACATCGACCTGTGCGTCGAGAATTTTCCGGAATACGGTTCGATTTACAAGCGGATGGGTGAGTTCTATAGTGCGAAAAAGGACTGGCCCAAGGCGGCGGAAGGGTTCGAGCGGGCCCTGGACGTAAACCCCTTCGACGCCGAAATCCACGAGATGCTCGTCGCCGTCTACGGCGGCCTGGGCGACGGGACGAGCGCGAAAAAGCACGAAAAAGTGCTTGAGATCCTTTCCGGGCGGCCGGGAAGCCCGGTTCCGTAAAACCCCAAAGGAGCGGGTCTTTTGTCACATTTATGGAAGCGATTCCCCAAGAGCTAGAAACCGCCGAAACTGAGGAAACGCAGCGCCCCGAAGCCGCGCCGCCGCCCCCGGTCGCGCCCGCGCCCGTTTCCCAGGCGGCAAGGCTCCGGGAAGAACTCACGCGGGAAATCCGAAAGCGCATCGTCGGCCAGGACGAGGTGATCGACCTCCTCCTGCTGGCATTGCTCGCCCAGGGACACGGGCTTTTCATCGGCGTGCCGGGACTCGCCAAGACCCTTCTCATTTCCACCCTGGCCGAGTCCCTGGGGCTAAAATTCAACCGCATCCAGTTCACGCCCGATCTGATGCCGGCCGACATCACAGGAACGGAAATCCTCGAAGAGAACCGGGCCACGGGGCAGCGGAACTTCCGCTTCGTCCACGGGCCGGTTTTTTCGAACATCCTCCTGGCAGACGAAGTAAACCGCACTTCGCCTAAGACGCAGGCCGCGCTCCTTCAGGCGATGCAGGAACACCGCGTGACGGCGAGCGGCCAGACCTATCCCCTCGAAGCGCCGTTCCTCGTTTTCGCCACGCAGAATCCCATCGAACAGGAAGGGACGTATCCTCTTCCCGAAGCCCAGCTCGACCGCTTCATGTTTTCTATCGTCGTGGATTACCCAAGCGAGGACGAAGAAGCCCGGATCGTCGCCCAGACGACGGGTGCGGCCGGCGAAAAAGTCATTCCCGTCGTGAGCCGCGAGAGGATTCTCGAACTCCAGTCGCTTGTCCGGGAAGTGCCCGTCTCCGAGCCCGTCGTCCAGTACGCCGTGGGGGGGGGCCGGGCGCGCGGCCCCCCCCCGGGGGGC
>JBFLVN010000388.1:0-2894 GCA_040758475.1 Bdellovibrionota bacterium | reverse complement strand
GAGGGCGAGAAAGACCGTATTCCGAGCGGGCACGTAGGTGATGGGGATTTCGCCCGCCATCCTGGAGAGGGCCCGGTTCTTGGGGATTTTCTTCTTCCGGCTCGTAAGCGCCGATCCTTCCGAAGGGAAGGGGACGGGGACGATCCGGTGGGAGGCAGCTCCGAGCACCTTGGCGGCCCGGCGGGCGTGGCGGGTTTCCACTTCGTGCCGCTGGCCGTAGGCGAAGGTCAGGGCGTGACATTCAAGGCCTTTGGATTTGGCCAGGGCCAAGGTGGTGGAGGAATCCAGTCCGCCCGAAAAGAGAATGATGGCTTTGGATTTCATGGGCGGATCAGATTCCTTTTTCGACTCCGGGCCACAGATACTTGTGCAATTGGATTTGGAGCCTGGCGGGAGCCTGATCTTTTTTCATCCATTCGGCCAGTTGTTCGGGGTTAAGCTCGCCATGCACCGGAGAGAAGAGCACCGCGTTCACCCGGTCCGGAAGGTGCTGGCAGCGCGTCACATCGAGCGCCCAGTCGTAGTCTTTGCGGTCCTTGATGACGAATTTTATTTCGTCCTGAGAAGTAAGGAGCGGGAGATTTTCCCATCGGTTTTTCTTCTCTTCGCCGGACCCCGGGCATTTCAAATCCACGATCCGGTGGACTTCCGGTGGAACGTTGTCGATGGGGAGGGCACCGCTGGTTTCGAGGAGGACTTCGTAGCCCTTGTCCACGAGGGCCTGGAGAAGGGTGATGCATTCCTTCTGTGCCAAAGGCTCGCCGCCCGTGACTTCGACGAGGGAACATCCCAAAGCGGTGACGCGTTTGAGGATTCCTTCGAGAGAAATACTCTCGCCGCCTTGAAACGCGTACGCCGTATCGCACCAGACGCAGCGAAGCGGGCAGCCCGTAAGGCGCACGAAAGTGCAGGGGCGCCCGGCGTAGGTCGATTCGCCCTGGATCGAGTGAAAGATTTCGGTGACCTGGAGGTTCATCTAAGTCTTGGGCTCGCGGACTTCGTACTCTTTCCCGCCCACTTTGAGAAAATAGCGCCCGCCGCGTTCTTCGACGAGAGCTGCGAGTTCCAAATGCGGCTTCCTCCGGAAGCGCGCCCGAAGGCCCCGGGAGTCGGTGCAGTAGAGAGCCCCGGCGCGGCCCGTTTCCAGGGTGGAGGGATCGAGGCGTTCTTTCTTCCCCGAGGCGAGAAGGAGTTTTACGGCCTTGAGTCCCGCCCGCCCCCGCTCGATTTCAATCTCGTCTACAAAGGAGGGAGCATCTTCCACCCGCACCTGGCAGCGTTCTCCTTCGCAGTCGACGAAGTAACTTCCTTGGGCGCTTTTTTGAATATCCGCGAAGAACTGGCGGGCGAGGGCCGGGTCGTCCATGGGGTTGCGGCCGTAGCTCCACCGGCCTTCCGCATCCAGGCGGTAGACGTAGACCCGCTTGGAGAGATCCCGGGCGGCGCGGTGCGTCACGGCGCTTTTGGGTTTCGCGGGCATTTGGAACCGGCGCTCCATCCCCGGGGTGTTCAAGCCCCGGCTTTTCTACTATAATGCTTCGCAATTCGCTTATCTTGAATTCATCGCGAACGCGGCCCTTGGGTTTTGGGGGAGTTCTGGGCCGCGGGCGCCAGGGGGCTGGCTGTGGATTTGCCGGCGGCATGGGGTTCGTACCGCCTCAAGTACCACCTGCGGATCGTCGCGGGCGTGCTGGCGTTCTTCTTCGGCCTTTTCTTCCGGGTCCAGCTCTGGATTCTCGTCCTGGCCCTTTCCTACGCCGCCTTCGCCGTCTTGAACTGGAAAACTTACGACCGCTCTTCTCCTTTGATTCAAGCCCAACTCCGCTGGTTCCAGTTGCTCGGCGATTTCTTGGCGGTGGCGTGCGTCGTTTGGGTATCGGGAAGCGTGACGACGATCTTTGTCATGTTCTTCCCCTTGGTCGTCTTCTCCGTGACCGTGAGCCGGGGCGCCCGGGCGGGACTGGGCGCCAACTGGCTGGCCACGGCGGCCTATGGGCTCGTCCTCTTCCTGAACGCTACCGGCTGGCTCCGGTACGGCCTCCTCCCGGGGGACGAGCGAATCATCGGGGTCCTGCTCCAGAACGATTTCTGGTCCCGTTTCCCACCGTGGGCGATCTTCGTGACGGCCGGGGGGATCATGGGCATCGTCAACTTCTGCACGTGGTACCTAGCCGCGAACCTCATTCGCCAGAGGGAGATCGCCTACAGGGCCATTCGGAACGAAAAGGAGTTTTCAGAAAACCTTATCGCCAGCAGCCAGGACGGCATCGTCGCCTTCGACCGGCAGCTTCGTTACACCCTTTGGAACCGCGCGATGGAAAGGACGACGGGGATTCCCAAGGAAGAAGTCCTGGGGCGCAACGCCTTCGAGGCGTTTCCTCAACTCATTGAACTAGGCCAGGAGCGCCATTACCGGGCGGCCTTGGAAGGAGCCTCGCCGGTGGCGAGGGATCTCCCCTACGTCATGCCGGGCACGGGGAAGCCGGGTCTGGCCGAAATCCATTACTCGCCGCTCCGGGACGGGGAAGGGCGGGTCATCGGGGGCCTTGCGGTCCTACGCGATGTGACGGGCCGCAAGAAGGCCGAGGACCGCCGCCTCGCCTTGGAGCGGCGCCTTCTCGAAGCAAGAAAGCTCGAAAGCCTGGGGCTTTTGGCCGGCGGAGTGGCCCACGATTTCAACAACATCCTGATGGGTGTCCTCTCCCAGGCCTCCTTGGGCCGGATGAAAGTTCCCGGGGGATCGGCCATCGACCAGATCCTTCAAAAGATCGAGACCGCCGCCCACCGGGCGAACGAACTCACCCATCAGCTTTACGAGTACGCCGGAGCGGGCCATTTGCCTGGTCCGACGGCCGACGTGGCTTCCGTGATCACGGAAGTTGTCGCGCTGCTCC
>JBFLVN010000387.1:0-2899 GCA_040758475.1 Bdellovibrionota bacterium | reverse complement strand
CCGGCGTCATGGCCGTGCGGGAGGTTTGGGCCAAGGAACCCGAAAAACTCCTCTACGCGGCCGCTGCCTGCTGCAACGCTTCCCTGGGAGCGGCCGGCCAGCCGGGGATTGGCGATCCGACGGAAGTCGCCCTCCTCGCGGCGGCGGCGGAGCGGGGAGTCCATCGTACGGAGATCGAAGAGAAAAACCCCCGGCGCCTCGAAATCCCCTTTGACTCGGTCCGCAAGCGCATGTCCGTGCTCCGGTCGGACGGCGTTCTTTACGTGAAAGGCGCTCTTGAATCGCTCCTGCCTCTTTGCGTTTCCGGGGCGCAGGGGGCTTCCGAAGAGGCCGGCCACATGGCGGCGCGGGGGCTTCGGGTGCTGGCGGTGGCGGTGGGCGAGGGGAACGAGGAGAAAAATCTCCGCCTTTTGGGTGTCGTGGGGATCGCCGATCCGCCCCGGACGGAAGCCACCCGGGCTGTCGCGGATGCGAAGGCGGCTGGCATCCGGACGGTCATGATCACGGGCGACCATCCCGTCACGGCCCGGGCCATCGCGAAGGAAATGGGAATCCTGGGGCCGGGGGATTCACCCGAAGAGATCGTCCACGCCCGCGTGGCGCCCGAAGACAAGCTCCAGATCGTCCGGCGTTGGAAAGACCGGGGCGAAGTGGTCGCCATGACGGGGGACGGGGTGAACGACGCCCCGGCCCTGCGGGAGGCCCACATCGGCATCGCCATGGGGAAGGACGGAACGGAAGTCGCCCGCGAGGCCTCCGACATGGTTCTTCTAGATGACAATTTCGCCAGCATCGTGGCGGCGATCCGGGAAGGGCGTGGCATCTACGAGAACATCCGCAAGACGATCGTCTATCTCCTGGCGGGGAACGCGGCGGAGATTCTGCTCGTCCTGGGGGCCTCGCTCGCGGGGCTTCCCATTCCACTGGCGCCGCTCCAGCTGTTGTGGATCAATCTCGTCACGGACGGTCTTCCAGCTTTGGCGCTTGTCGCCGATCCGGCGGACCCGGACGTCCTAAAGCGTCCGCCCCGCCGGCAGGACGAGGCCATGCTCGGAAGGCCCCAGTGGCGCTTCATCCTGGGGTCGGCGGCCTTCGAAGCGCTCGTCGCGCTCCTGGCCTTCGGCTGGTATTTGGAAAAAACCGGCCTTGGACAGGCCCAGAGCCTCGTTTTCTCGGTCCTCGTTTTCAGCGAAGTGCTCCGGTCGCTCGCGGCCCGCAGCGACCGGAAAATCTTCTGGGAAGTGGGGGCGCTTAGCAACTTCCGGCTGCTCGCCGTCATCGCCTTATCGCTCTTCCTTCAGATCGCCATCCACCATTTCGATCTGACGGTACACCTCTTCGACCTTCACGGCATTCCCCTCAAGGATCATGTGATCGCTTTCGGACTCGGGCTCATCCCCGTGAGCGCCATCGAGATCAAGAAGCTTTTGAAGCGCGGATAAGAAATTATTTGAGGCCGAGGAACTGTTGGAGCGCCGCCACCGTGCGGGCGGGGTCTTCTTCCTGGGGCACGTGGCCCAGGTCGTTGAAAATCAGGAGTTCGCTGCCCGCGATGTCTTTGTGGAACCGCTCCGCGAGATCCACCGGAACGAGGCGGTCCTGCTTTCCCCACAGGATGAACGTGGGGAGCTTTAGCTCCGGGATGCGGTTCTGGTTCGCCCCGATGGGGGCTTGCTGAAAGTGCTTGACGAGGGCCCGGCGGTTTCCCTGCCGCAGGGCGAGTTCGTAATAGCGGTCGATGAGCTCCCGGCTGACTTTGCCAAGATCGGCATAAGCACTGCGCACGCTTGCCGCGACGACGGAGCGGGGAAGCAGGTTTTCCACCACGGGGGCGAGGCCAGGTGTTTGGGCCATGCGGAAAGCGATGGGGAGCGAACCGGAGGGGAGGGGATAACCGCCCGAATCGATGAGGATGAGTTTTTCGACCCGCTCCGGCATGGCAAGGGCGCTCATCCAGGCCACGTATCCCCCAAAGGAATTTCCCCCGAGCGTGCACTTCTGGATGCCCAGGTGATCGAGCAGGGCCCCGACGAAGCGGACGTAGGCTTCGATCGAGTAATCGTCATTGGGCGCGGGGCCCGTGAGGCCGAAGCCCGGGAGGTCGAAGCTGACGACGCGCCGCTTTTCCTGGAGGGCCCGGACCCATCCTTCCCACGTGTGCAGGCTGGCCGAGGTTCCGTGAAGGAGGACGATGGGGCTGGGGTCGTCGCGCTGGCCCTGGTCCCTCAAATGGACGCTCATGCCGGCTACATCGGCGAACGCGGAAGGCGGCTGCGCCCACCGGGTCTGGAGGTCGGAAACGGGCCTATCCGGCGCCCAGGTGGCGGCGATGAAAAGGATGAGGAGGAGGACCAGCGCGGCCAGCGCTATTCCCAGTCGTTTCACGAATAGCTTCACAACGAATGTTATAGGAGGGGGACCGCCCAAAAGACAAAGGGGTTGGCCCTAGTTGGCCAACCTCTTGGAATCACTTGGTTGCGGGGGACGGATTTGAACCGCCGGCCTTCGGGTATGACTTTTCCCCTACTCAGTGGGTTGCCACGCTTTTAGCGTGGTCATTGTTATTCAAAGTTTAGGAAAGGACTCGAAACCATGAACCCATCACGAAACTCGTTGTTCATTGCGGTCTTGATTGTAGCAGTGGTCGCAGGTTTCTCCTGTGACAATGGTAGCAGTTGCGGTGGCGTTTTGTACGCCGCCCAAGGGGATCATGGTACGGGGGACAATCTCTACGTGATCGATCCTTCCGATGGCAGCGGGACCCTCGTAGGGTCCATTGGAATATCGATGGCCGCCATCGCGGCGGGGCCCGGCTGCACCTTGTTCGGTACGGCGGCGGGCAAGGACGCGGACGCCGGGAAGCTGGTTTCGATCGATCCTGAAACCGGGGCTGGCACTG
>JBFLVN010000386.1:0-2910 GCA_040758475.1 Bdellovibrionota bacterium | reverse complement strand
CGAGAAGAACCGCCACTACGAAAAGCTCCGCAAGAACGGCTTTCACCAGGACGCCCGCGCCCAGCTCGAAAAGGGCCAGTACGACGTCTACTCCCTCTGGTACGCCCTTCCGGTCCGCGAGATGCTCGCCCTTCCGGATTTCCGGGAGGACCCGGAATGGATCGCCGCGCGGATTTTCCCGCCCATCCGCCCCGCCGAGGCCAAGAAGGCCCTCGAACTCCTCAAACGCGTGGGCCTCGCCCGGCGCGGCGAAGACGGGCGCCTCCGGCCCGCCGAAACCAATCTCATCACCCCTCCGAACGTCCAATCGCTCGCCGTCCGCAACTACCACCGCGCCATGCTGGAGAAGGCCGCCGCTTCCCTCGACGGCCTTCCTCAAGAAACGCGCAACGTCACCTCGCTCACCTTCACTCTCCGGAAGGATCAATACGAAGAACTCTGCAAGCGCATCTGGGAATTCGAACGCGAAGTCATCGAAAAAAACACGGAGGAGCCCGGCGGCTCCTCGGAAGTCTTTGTTCTCGGCGTACAGCTTTTTCCGCTCACCCGGAAAAAGGAGGAATCATGAAACGGCATCATTGGTGGATAGGGCTTTGGCTGTTTGCGCTGGCGGGCTGTCCCCTCGGCGGGACCCAGACGGGCAACGGCGCCGACAAGACGCCGACGACCGTTTCCGTGCGGCTGGTGAGCGCCGCCACGGGGCGGGCCTTGGGACTCGATCGAATCGTTCCCGCCACCGTGCGGGTTCTCGGCGCCGACGCGGGGAACATCACCGATCTTTCTGGAAGCCCGGCCTCCGAGTTCGATACGACGACGGGCCTCGCGGTCTTCGCCATCGATGAAGACCGGATTCCCACGCCAACCAACCCCGTGCGCCTTATGGTACTGGCGGGAGGGGAGGGGCTCCTTGAAACGAGCGCTTTCGTGCAAGTGGACAAATCGGGCGATCACGTGGTTTTCCTGCAAATGGTGGAGCTGGACGAACTCCCCGAGGGGACGGCCACGGCCGCCTTCGACGCGGGGAACGCGGATGAAACGGGGGCCATCGAGAACGCCTTCCGGATCGACACGCCCCCCGACAGCCAGGCCCAGGCCTCGGCGGCCCTGGAAATCCCCGCCGGAACGATCCTCACGGATGCGGCCGGGGCGCCCCTTACGGGCCGGCTCACCGCCCGGATCACCTTCTTCAACAACACGACGCCGGGCTCGCTTCTTTCCTTCCCCGGCGGCCTGGGAGTCGAGATCGCCGAGAGCGAGGAAGGCGGTCCCGATCTGGATGCGGCCTTCCTCTCGGGGGGATTCCTGGCCGCCGAAATCCGGGACGAGACGGGAAAGAGCGCCAAGAATTTCAGCGAGCCCGTCACCCTCTCCATCCAGATGGCGGGCGGGACGGTGAATCCCGAAACCGCCGCCCCGGTGGAGGCGGGCGATACGATCCCCGTCTGGAGCTACGAAACGGAGACGGGGAAATGGTTTTTCGAGGAACGCGGCACGGTGGCCGGCCCCAACGCCGCCGGAAATTTCCAGGTCGCCTTCGAGGCCACGCATTTTTCCTACTGGAACCTGGACTGGAAAGCAGCGGTTTGCGGTGACATGTGGGCGGGGTCAGGAGCTGCTCCCTGGAAGCTCCACCTTGCCCGCAGCCCGGCGACGGCGGGCCTGCCCCTTTCGTTTACAGTGCAATGGTCGAGCGAGTACGGTTACCTCTCGCGGACGACTCCCATTCCAGATGACGTGATCGATTTTTACCGGATTCCCCGGGGAATCCCGCTCAAATTCACCGCCCAGCACAACGGCGTGCCAGTGGGAGAGATGGACGTCACGCTGGATGCTTCCTGCACGCCGGTCACTATGCCGATCGATTTCCCCCCGCCGCCCGTGGCCGACGTGCCGGTGGCTGTTTCCGGCAATTGCGTACCGGTAAACCGGCCGTTCGATATTCCCGGCTTTCGGTACGAATTCTGGGATGGCTCGGAACTGGCAGCCCACGGCGTCGTCGATGGATCGTCCGGTGTCGTGGAGGACGTCCCCTTCGGAACGTACGACGTCCTCTATTGGCCGCTCGGTCTCCAGATCACGCCCGATCCGCTCGTCCTTCACGGTGTCCTGGTGGATGGGGAACAGGGGACGGTTTCCCAGACCTACCACATGAATTGCGAGACGGGGCAGCCGGCGCTCGTCAAGATCACCAAGTTCAAGGCCGATCCGGCGGTCATCGAGACGGGCGAATCCGCCACGCTTCGCTGGACGTCGCAAGCGGCCAATACTTGCGAGATCGAAGAGATTGGTCCCGTTTCCGTAAACGGAACAGCGGAAGTCTCCCCGCTCGCGACCACGACCTATCGCCTCGCCTGCCAAGGGCAGGGGCCCGAGGCCAAGGCCCACGTGACCGTGAAGGTCGAGCCCCGGGTTTTCATCGTCTCGTACGAAGCTTCGAGCAATCTGATTCAGGAAGGGGAGAGCGTGGCCCTTTCCTGGTCCAGCGTGAACGCCACCACTTGTTCCATCAACGGCGTGGGGGAAGCCCCGGGGACCGGCACGGCCGAGGTGTGGCCCGTTTCGGATACAGCCTACACCCTCGTCTGCCAAGCCCCCTGCGGCGGCCCGGTTTCGCAGGTCGAACTGATCGACGTGCACTACAAGCCGGTAACCACAGACCCCGGCCCCGTCGAGGTAGGCGAGGACGGGAGCGTGGAAATCGTCCTCACGGGCACGGACGTGGAAGACCCGGAGGAAAACCTCCTCGTTCAGATCACGGCCGGGCCGGCTTCGGGCGATCTCGACATCCTTTCAGGCGCCGCTCCGTTTCTCGTTACCTACACACCCGATCCGGATTTCTTCGGCGCCGATGAAGTCACTTTCACCGTGATGGACACGGAGGGAAACACGTCGTTGCCCTTCGCTGTGGGC
>JBFLVN010000385.1:0-2911 GCA_040758475.1 Bdellovibrionota bacterium | reverse complement strand
CCTCCGGAAGAACTTCCGCCGCGCCCCGCGTAATGGCGCGCCAGTGCTGGTCGAAATCGGTGGTGGAAAGGGCCATGGCGCCCGCTTCCTTAGCCGGGAGCGGGGAAAGGCTCAACTGGCCCGATCGGCTAAGATAACCCCATGCCCGAAGAGGAAGACGACGCCGAAGAGAACAAGGACCCGCGCGTCCTTCTCGGGATGGGGATCGTTTTCCTCCTGATCGGCTGCGGCGTCCTGGCGTACGGCCTGAGCGAACTGCGGGACGCCCTGGCGACGCGCGATTGGCCCACCGTCCATGGAACCATCACCCAATCCCAGATGGGCGCGCACCATTCGCGGGACTCCGATTCCCCCTCCACGACGTACTTCGCCGATCTTGTGTACGTGTACGACGCCGGCGGCCGGAGCTATTCGGGAAAACGCCTTTGCTGGATGGAGTGGCGGTCGAACGATTACGGCCACTGGGAAGAAATCGTAAATCGCTATCCTGTGGGGAGAGCCGTCAATATCCACTATGACCCGGCGAATCCTGAAAACGCCGTGCTGGAACCGGGCCCCGTACTACTCAACTACCTCCCGCTGCTCCTCGGCGCCGCATTTCTCATCGGCGGGATCGCCTTGATCCGCCAGTGGAGAAAACTCCCTCCAGTTCAGCGCCGGCCGTAGCCAACGCGCCGGGACCGGAACGACGGGAGCACCACCCGCTCTTGCACCGGCGGCATCCGGTAGGAGTGACTAAGGGGCCCTTCAGCGTAGAAGTAGGCCGTCGAGGAATAATCCGAGGGGATATTGTCCAGGACGCCGTGATGGATCACGGCCCGGATTTTCTCGCGGAACGGGATGGGATCGCTCCAGTGATAACGGTACGAGGCGGTCCGGCCTGACAAGTAGCTTCGGTGGAGGCAACCCCAGTCGGGCGAAGTAAACGCCCCGTCGGCGAAGTACCAGCCCGTGTTGAAGTATTCCTCGTGCCCCGTCCCCTGGTGGCGGCTTTTCTCTTCGCCGTCCACGTAGATTTCCTCCCAGCCTTCGAGATGCCCAAGACCAAGCCCCCGAGGGAGCATCCACTGGGTGGGCGGCGAGAGGAGCCAATGATCCCGGTTCTGGGTCGAAAGATGAAGCCCCACGTAATAGCCCGGTCCACGCGTTTCGAGGAAAGTGAAGGGCTCCTTGAGGCGGGTCATGGCTTCCCGGCGCCATTGAGCGTGGAAGCGCAGGAGGCTTACTTCTTCTTGCTCCAATTCATAGTAGCCCAGGCCGTAGAAAAAGAGCGGCACGGGAAGGCGCCCTTCCTGGGTAAAGGTCAGGCGAAATCCTTTCGAGAAGGGCATGGGAATCGACGCGGCGATCCCGCCCGAAACGACGCTAAACAGCCGGGAGTGGTACTGGCGATACTTGCAATGATGAACGCCGAAAAAATCCCCCAGCGGCGCTTCCACGGCCGGCTCGCTTTCATCGTCCCAGTAAATCCGCAGGGCGATCTGCCGGTAGAGAGCCGGGTTCCACCGGTCGGGAAACCCGACGAAAAGGCGCGTGAGGAGTCCAGCGCCCGACACATCCGCCGCGATGTGCTCATCTCCGGAACGAAGGATCACGCACTTTCGCGACCACTCTCGCAGGAGCGGAGGAAGAAGGGGAAAATTGACGGGCCCCTTGTCGTAACTGGTGAGCTGAACGAACCGGCCGCGTTTTTCGACCGGCGGATAGAGGAAATCCACGCACCACCCTCCCCTCGCGGGAAAGTTCCAGCCTAACCCGGGGGAAGGTTTTCAGGGAAACGGGTGCTAGAACGCCGATGAAACGATCTGGATATCAGCGCCCTTCCAGGCCTCTCTGAAGGCGGTTTCGGTTTTAGCGGCTTCTTCCTGTTTGCCCTGGGCAGCAAGGGCCTGGGCCAGGCCTTGAAGTGCCCAACCGTTGTTCGGATTTCGGCGAAGGTCTTCCTGGTAAACGGCCTCGGCTTCAGAGGCCTTGCCCGCTTGCAGAAGTGCCGCCCCCAGAAGATGCCGGACGGGGAAAAACCAATCGGCCGGTTCGTTGTAGGCGAGACGATCCTCCCGGGCCGTAGCCGATTCGTAGAGCCTGATAGCCTCCGGCAGTTTCCCCCGAACCTGGGCGATCCGGGCGGAGAGGACTTCCTGGGCCAATCCAAGCACGTCCCTGGCTGAGTTGTATCCGGCGGGCATGTCGGCCGGTATTTTTTCTAGAAGAGCGGAAAGAGAGGCCAGAATGCCCTTGGCCTCCATCACGTTTCCTTTGGAAGCCAGGGCCATGCCGCGGGCAAAAAGCCACAGGCCGGTGAGAACCGGGTAATTTTCGGCGGGCTTTGGCTCAGCGAGAATTTCGTCCCACTTTCCGAAACGAACCAGGGCCGGATAGGGTTCGGAGATGTAGAAATCCATGCCCGGCATCATGCCGATCACGTGAGCGGGCACGACTCCCGTCGAAGCCCGAGCGGCGGCGATCGAATCTCGCGAGCGGCCCTCCATGGCGGCCGAGAAAGCCAGGAACATGTAATTGTGTCCCAGGTACATGGGGTAGTAGCCGGGTGGCTCGGTCAGCGAGAGATATTTGTGATCGGCCGCCGCGGCCTCTTCGTTCGCCTTGGAAGCCTCGCCGTAGCGGCCCACGCGCTGGAAAATGTGGGCGGGCATGTGAACGAGGTGGCCCGCCAGCGGCATGGACGGGCCCAAACGCCCTGCCGAAGGGAGGGCTTTCCCGGGATTGGCCGAAGCCTCGACCGCGTGGATGTAATAGTGATTGGCTCCCGGATGGTTTGGATCGCGGGCGAGGACCGATTCGAGCGTGGCCACGATTTCTTCCGTCCCGGGCGCCGGCCTTCCATCCAGCGACCAGAGCTTCCAGGGATTAAGATTCATGAGCGATTCAGCGAAAAGCGTCTGGACGTCCA
>JBFLVN010000384.1:0-2915 GCA_040758475.1 Bdellovibrionota bacterium | reverse complement strand
GGCCTGCGGGACGACCCGGCCTGGATGGCCAAACGCTTCTGGCACGCCCTCTCTCCTTCGGAAGTAGACCAGGCCCTAAAGCTCCTCGAAGAGGCGCGGCTCGTGCGCCGCGAGGACGGGAACCCCCCCGCCCCGGTGTACGGCGTGGCCGAGACCCCTTCCACGGTCCATTCCTCCGCCGTGCGCAACTTCCACCGGGAGATGCTCCGGCTCGCGGGCGAGGGACTCGACGCCCTGCCGGTCGAGGACCGGAGCGTCACCTCCCTTACGGTCAAGATGAGCAAGAAGAAGTACGCCGAAGTCTGCGAGAAACTCGGCCAGTGGCAGGACGAAATCCTCTCCCTCCTGCGGGAGGACGATCTGGAAACCCATGGCGGCGAGGTCTACTCCCTCGTCTTCTCGGCCACGCCGCTCACAAGGACGAAAAAGACATGAACTTCCAAAGGAAAACCCCCTCCGGGCTTCGCCTTCCTCCCCCGCTAGCGGGGGAGGAAAGAGGAGGGGGTAAGCCCGCCCGGAGCCTGCTCTCCTTCTGCTTTTTTTTCTTCCTGGTGTTCTCCGCCGGGTGCGATGAAGGGACCGGGACGAAGACCGGCAACGGCGCGACCTTCATCTTGAAAGCGGTTTCGAGCCGCCCCGCCCCGGCCGCCCTTTCCCCGGCCGCCAAATCCACGTCGCTCGCCGCCTTTGCCGCGGGCACGGGGCCCTCGCTCCCCGGTGAGGACGCCCAGGGGACGCTCTTCTCGATCGAGACGGCCCGGACGTACGTGCGCCGCATCGAGCTCAAACTCCCCGAGGGGACGGATTGCGGCAGCTTCGAATTCTTCCCCTTCGAGCTTCCCGTCTCCTGCTCCGGGGATAAAGTGACCGTCGCGGGCCCCTTCGTGGCCGACCTCGTGACGGGCGAGAGCATGCCCATCCTTGGGGACCTCACCATTCCCGAAGGCCTCTACAAGGAAGTCAAAGTCCGCCTCGACCCGGCCGATCCGGACGAGGGGATCGTCGCCCCCTCCGACCCGCTCGCGGAAAGTACCTTCTACGCCGCGGGGACTTTCGAATACGAGAGCATCCCCCGCACTTTCGAATTCGCCCTCCACTTCGACGAGGACGTCCTCTTCGAAAACCCGGACGGCGTCTCCGTGAGCGACGCCACGTTCGACAGTCTCGCCCTCTCCCTGGACGTGGCCTCGTGGTTCGGGGCCCTCCCCATCACCCAGTGCCTGGACGACGGCGACCTCACGTTCACGGACAATCACCTCGTCATCGGGGGCGGCACGGGCGGCTGCGGCATGATCGAAGACGCGCTCAAGGACGCCATCAAAGGATCGGGCGATTTCGAGGACGAAGAAGAAGACGAGGATGAAGAAGAAGACGAAGATTGAAGGGGGGCGGGGGCGATCGTGCAAATTTAAAAGTAGACTTTAAATAATTTAAAGGATACCTTTAAATCTGCACAGCCGGAGCCCCCATGCCCCTCGTTCCCCGAGCCGTCGCGGACCACTTGCTCGAAGAGTTGCGGCGGAGTCCCGTGGTTTTTTTGAACGGCCCCCGGCAGGCGGGCAAGAGCACGCTCGCGCGGGCGATTTTGAAGAAGGCCTGGCCCGCCGAGTACGTCACCCTCGACGAAGCCACCCAGCTCGGCGCGGCGTCGGCCGACCCGGAGGGGTTCCTGCGGGGCCACGAGGGGCCGCTCGTGATCGACGAGGTCCAGATGGCCCCGGGCCTCTTCCGCGCCTTGAAGGTGGCGGTGGACGAGGCGCGCCTCGAAAATCCCCGCGCGGCCCGGGGGCGCTACCTGCTCACGGGTTCGGCCAATGTCCTGGCGCTCCCCAAACTCTCCAGCGCCCTTGTGGGGCGCATGGCCGTCGTGACGCTCTACCCGTTTTCGGCCCTGGAAATATCCAGGGGGAAGGGGGGCTTTCTCCCCACCCTCTTCGAGAACGGCTTCAAGTCCCGCCGAAGCGGGGAGGGCGGCGCCCTCCTGGAGGTTCTGCGCCGGGCCACCTTTCCCGAGATCGCGGAAGAGGGGGACGCGGCCCGTGCCCGGTGGTTCGAGAATTACGTCACGGCAATCCTCCAGCGGGACGTCCGCCAGATCGCCGACATCGAAAAGCTCGGCGTGCTGCCCAACCTGCTGCGGGTGCTCGCCGGGCGGACGGGCGGGCTCATCAACGAGTCGGACATCGGCCGTTCGGTGGGGCTCAACTCCGTGACGGCCCGCAACTACCGCGTCCTCCTCGGCGCCATGTTCCTCACCTTCGGCGTGGGGCCCTGGTTCAGGAACACGGGCAAGCGTTTCGTCAAATCCCCCAAGGGCTACCTCACCGACACGCCGCTCCTCTGCCACCTGCTCCAAGTAGACCCCGGGAAGGCCGCCGCCCGCGACCCCGCCCTCTTCGGCCGCGTCCTTGAGAACTTCGTGGCGAGCGAGTTGCTCAAGCAGCTCGCCCATTCGGGGGAGCGGGCGGAACTCCTCCACTTTCGCGGAACGGGCGGCCAGGAAGCGGATTTCGTCCTGGAGAGGCCCGGCGGCGCCGTGGCCGGGATCGAAGTGAAAGCCCGGGAGAGCGTGGGCCCCGATGACTTCCGCGGGCTCAAGGAACTCCAGGCCCGCGCCGGGAAGGACTTCGCCTGCGGCGCCGTTCTCTACCGCGGCGCTAGTTTCGTCCCCTTCGGTGAAAAACTCTGGGCCGTCCCCGTCTCGGCGCTCTGGGAGTAGCCGCACCGCCGCGCATAGAAAGAGGCCGGTGGCTCCCGGCCGGCCGGCGCACGATGCGTCCAGGGGGAGGGACGCTCCGCGCGCCGGGAGGATGGGCCGGCCAGGGGTGGGGGAAACGCCACCGGCGCTGCTCCCCTAAAATAAGCCCCCGGCGCGGAGGAGCAATTTTCCCCCGCGCCTTCTCGGGGCAGCGCCC
>JBFLVN010000383.1:0-2925 GCA_040758475.1 Bdellovibrionota bacterium | reverse complement strand
GTCGAGAAGAACCGGGCCGTGGGCGTGCGCCTCGCTTCGGGAGAAGAATTCCGGGCGCCCGCCATCGTGAGCGACGCGGGGGCGGCGAATACTTTCGCCAAACTCCTCCCCCGGGAAATCGCTAAGAAGAGCGGCCTTCTTCAGAAACTCGAAACAGTCCCCACGTCCATCGCCTACGTGTGCCTCTACGTGGGCCTCGACGGGACGGCGGAGGAAATAGGCCTGCCCAAGACGAATTTCTGGATTTATCCCGACGAAAAGCACGACCAGAATTACGAACGGGCCGTCAGCGATCTTAATGCCCCGTTCCCGGTGGTTTACATTTCCTTCCCTTCGGCCAAGGACCCGACGTTTACGAAGCGTTATCCCGGCAAATCGACCGTGGAGATCATCACGGCCGTTCCCTATGAATTCTTCTCCAAGTGGGAAGGGACGAAATGGCGAAAGCGCGGGGAGGACTACGAAACCCTCAAGGCCAAGCTCTCCGAGCGGCTCCTCGAAAAACTCTATGGGAAACTCCCCCAGACGCGGGGGAAAGTGGCCTACCACGAACTCTCGACGCCCCTCTCGGTCCAACATTTCTCCAATTACGCCAAGGGCGAAACCTACGGCCTTTCCCATGGTCCCGAGCGCTTTACGCAGAATTTCCTGAGAGTCCGGACGCCGGTGGATGGCCTCTACCTCACGGGCCAGGACCTCGTGACCTGCGGCGTGACGGCGGCCCTCATGGGCGGCGTCTTCACGGCGGGGGTCATCGGCGGCATGGGGCTCCTTCGGGACGTGATGGCCGGGGCGCCGGCGCCTCAAGGAGTTTCCCGCGCCGCGGCATAGAATGAATGAACGGGTGTGTTATAAGGCCGGCATGAAACCGAGCCTCTTGGCCATCTACATCGCCCCCATCTCCGCCGCTCCGATGAAGGAAGTCTCCGAGGTCTGCGCCATCGAAGGGCGGGGCCTCGAAGGGGATCGCTACGCCGATGGAAAGGGGAAGTGGACCAAGGCGGATGCGCCCGATCGCCACGTGACCCTCATCGAGGCCGAGGCCCTCGAAGCGCTGGCGCGGGACTACGAGATAAAACTCCCGGCGAGCGAGACGCGCAGGAATCTCCTCACCCGCGACGTTCCCCTTAATCACTTGGTTGGGAAAAAATTCCGGGTGGGCGAAGCCGAACTCAAGGGGATCAAGCTCTGCGAGCCGTGCTCCCATCTGGATAAATTGGTGGGGAAGAGAGTTTCCAAAGGCCTCGCCCACCGG
Source organism: Bdellovibrionota bacterium (assembly GCA_040758475.1). Lineage (GTDB taxonomy): Bacteria > JAGRBM01 > JAGRBM01 > JAGRBM01 > JAGRBM01 > JBFLVN01. The sequence goes on along the minus strand of JBFLVN010000383.1, from coordinate 1,670 downwards.
GGCGGCCTTCGGGCGCAGATCGTCACCGGCGGCGTGATCAAAGCAGGGGATGAGATCCTGGTATTGGAGTAAAGCCCCGCATTGTCTGTCACCCCGAGCGTCCGCGAGGGGTCTCTCGGATTAGCTTGCTAAGAGATTCCTCGCTGCGCTCGGAATGACAGGGAAAATTACCGGTTCGCCGCGAGACTCCAGGAATTTTTCGAAACATCCAGCAGCCGGGCCTGCTCTCCGAGCACGGCGGCTCCGGTCTCGTCCCCTTCGCTCCGGGAGACGCGGGCGAGGGCTTCGAGGCATTTGGCTATTTCCCGCCGTGAGCCATCTTCCTGCTTCTCAAAGATTTCGAGCGCCCGCTCGAACATGGGCCGAGCGCGGGGGCAGTTTTCCCGGTCGCAGTAGAGCGTTCCGATGGCGAGAAGGAGCCGCCCGACGGCCGGGTCGTCCGGGCCGCCCCCTTCGAGCGCCGCCGCCAGGGCGTCGATGTAGGCCGATTCCGCCGCCCGGGACCATCCGCGGCTCGTGCGGTATTTGGCCAGTTGTTCGAAGGCCTGGATCGTGCGCGGCCCGAAGGGGGCTTCGGCGCGCGCCCTGTGGGCCACTTCGGCGAGGCGCGAGTCGGTCTGGAGGTCGGCCCCGCAGGAAGGGAGGAAAATCGCTACGAGAAAGGTAAGTATGAGCGTGGAGAGTTTCTTGAGCACGGGGGAGTCTCCTTCACCGTCGTCCCGTCACCTGAGCCCCGTCGGGAAAATCGTTAGCACGGCCAGAAAGGGAATGACACGCCGCGTCAATAAATTGTTATAATTGCTATAAGTAATTGATATAACTAAGTTATTTCCTGCGCCTATGCCCAAACCCGCCCTGATCGTGATGGCCAAGTGGCCCGAGCCGGGGGCCGTCAAAACACGGCTTTGCCCGCCCTTAAAGCCCGAGGAGGCGGCGGAGCTGTACGAGGCCATGCTGCGCGACGTTCTCGAAAGCTCGAACCTTTCGGACATTTCTCTCTTCCTGGCCTTCCATCCCGAAGACAAGGAAAAAGAATTCAGGGCTTTGGCAGGGAAAAGCGTATCGCTCGTCCCTCAACGGGGGGAAACCCTCGTCCACCGGATGAACTTTTGCTTCGAGGAAGTTTTCGCCAAAGGTTACGCTCCGGTCCTGATGCGAAACTCAGACGCTCCCACGTTCCCGGAAACAATCATCCGGGACGCGCTTCTCGCGCTTGAAGCCGGCACGCCCGCCGTTTTTTCACCCGACGAGTCCGGGGGTTTCGGGCTCGTGGGATTATCAAAACCTTTCCCCGATCTTTGGAAAGAGCCGCTCGCGAGCGAGGATTCCTACGAGGAAATCCTTCGCCGCTCCGCCCGCTTGGGCATCGAAACCATGGCCGTTCAGAGCTGGTACGATGTAGATACTCCCAAAGATCTCCGCCGCCTCCTTGAAGAATGGAAAGAAAAAAAGACCGGACGCCATGTGACGGAGTTCTTTTCCGCGGGCGGCCGGGGGACGAAGTGGCTTCAAAGGGTAAAGCCGTGAGCGTTTCAACGATCATTCCCACCCTGAACGAAGCCGAAAATATCGGAGTACTTCTGGATTCTCTTTTCGCTTGCGGTGCCGGGGAGGTGATCGTGGTGGACGGCGGTTCGGCCGATCGTACCCAGGAGATTGCCAAGGAAAAA
>JBFLVN010000382.1:0-2929 GCA_040758475.1 Bdellovibrionota bacterium | reverse complement strand
CGGCCGCGCTCTTTGGCCCGGGCGCTTCCAATCCCCGGGCCATGCTCGCGGCGACGCCTTCGCAGCCCGCCGGGGAGTCCGGCGGATCGCCGCCGCTTCGCTTTCTTGAGACCGACGAGCCGTCCCTCGAACCGCCGACGCCGGCCCCTTCCGGCAGGACGGATCTCCTCTCGGAATTCGCCGCGGCCGGGGCGGCAGACGCCATCGACGTGCGGGAGCTTTTGTCGAAAAACCCCGCCGTCACGAATCCGGGGTTTACCGACGTTCCCAAGCGCCGCCCCGCTGTGCGGCCGCCCGCTCCGCCGCCGACACCGGCCAATGGGTCTCCCTCGGACTCCCTCGAAGATATCGTCGCGAAGGCGAGGCCGGTCATTCCCAAGGCCGCGCCCCGCAAGGAAGATACGACGGCGGGGGACCGCTCCAAGAGCAAGACCAAGCCGCCGTTTGCGGAGGCTTCCGCCTCTTCGCCTGCTGTCACGGCTCCGCCCGCGGAGGCGCCGCCTTCCCGTCCGGAGGGGCCGGGGTTCTTCCAGCGTACGCCCGTCGTGGCGCTCGCGTTCGGTTTCGTGGGGGCGCTCCTGGCCGTCCTGGGTGGTCTCGGATGGCTCGTGGGATCGGGGCGGCTCGATCTGGGGCCGCTTTCGCGTCTCCTGCGGAAGGCCCCCCAGGTTCAGGTCCTCGAACAACGCCTCTGGTCGGGATCGCGCCGCGATTTGGAGTCCCTCGTGGCGGAGATCGAACGGATGCCCGAATCCGAGCGGACCCTTCCGGAAGTGGCGAGCCTGCGCGCCCGGGCGACCCTCCGCCTGGGGGAACTCGTCCAGGGGCCGCGGGAAAGATGGGTGACGAGCGCCGACCAGATCCTGCGGATTCTCCCCAAGGATCGGAGCGAGCATCCCTCCGTTCAACTCGCCTGGGCGGAACTCGAAATCGCCCGGGGGGATTTCGAGGCGGCGCGAAAGAGGGCCGAAGCCCTCTCTTCCTCCACCGTGCCCCGCATTCCGCTGGAAGCCCGTTTCGTGAAGGGCCTCGCCGATTTGCGGGAAGGCCGGAATTTCGGCGCCGCCATCGAATCGCTCGGGGCGGCCGTGCTCGGATTGCCGGACAATACGGTGGTCCGCATGGCGCTCGCTGAGACGCTCCTGCGTGTGTCGAACTACAAGGAAGCGCGCGATCAGGCCGAAAAGGCCGTCGCTTTCTCGCCCGAATCCTCCGGCGCGTGGCGCCTCAAGGCGAGGGCCTGCGCGGCCCTGGCCGACCTCCCTTGTGCCGAGCTGGCGTGGAGCAAGGCGGCTGCCGCCGATCCCCAGGATTCGGAAGCGGCGCTCGGGGAAGGGGAATTCCACTGGCAGGACAAGAAGGACGGCCCCGCCGCCGCGGCGCGCTTGAAAAAGATCGCCGAGAACCCCGCGTGGGCCGACCAGACGCGCGCGCGCGCGCGGGCGTACTTCCTCCTGGGGGAAATCGCGACCGCGGGCGGCAAGCCGGAAGAAGCCCAGGGGTATTATGAAAAAGTGCGGGCCATCGATTCGGCCTACCCCGGCCTTGCGAGCCGCGCGGGCTCCCTGGCCGCTTCCGCCGCGGGAAAGGGCCAGCAGAGCGCCAATCCCAAGGCCGAAGGGAAAGCGGCCCTCCGCAAGGGCCAGTTCCGGGCGGCCATCCGCTGGCTGGAACAAGCCGTGGAGAAAGACGCGAAGGACGGCGAAGTCCTGGCCGACTTGGGCCTCGCTTACCTCCAGATCGATCAGACGGACAAGGCCCGCCGTTCCTTCGAGAAAGCCCTCTCGCTCGATCCTGAAAACGTAACCGCCCTCCGGTGGCTCGGGCAGATTTATTCGACCACGGAGCGCAAGGCCGAAGCCGTCCAGATGTTCAAGAAATTCCTGAAACTGGCTCCCAAGCATCCGGACGCCCCCCTCGTTCAGGCGCTTTTGAAGCGCATCGAAAAGAAGTGACTTCCTCCACGGCACGAAAGCGCCGGAAGAAAGGCGCCTCCCTCTCCGAGTTCGATTTGATCGCCCAGATCGGCCGCCTGGGGCCGGGCCATGGCGGGCAGGTCGTCCTCGGGATCGGGGACGACGCGGCGCTCCTCCGCCCCCGGCCGGGGTACGACCTCGCCATCTGCGCCGACGCCTTGGTCGAAGGCATCCATTTCCGGCGGAAGTGGTCCGCTCCCGTCCAGATCGGCTGGAAGGCGCTCGCCGTGAATCTCTCGGACCTGGCGGCCATGGGAGCAAGGCCCATCGCCTGCCTTTCGTCCATCGCCGCGCCGCCTTCGTGGAGCGCCAAGGAGATTCTCGAAATCCACCGGGGGATCGTCCGCTGCGGGAAGAAATACGGCTCTCCCCTCGTAGGCGGCAATTGCTCCCGCGCGCCCCGGGGAAGCGCTTTTGAGATTCACGTGACCGCCGTGGGGGAAGTCCCCCGGGGAAAGGCCCTGCTCCGGTCCGGCGCCAGGGCGGGGGATGACGTGTGGGTGAGCGGCCTCGTGGGGGAGGGGGCCCGGGGGCTCGCCGTTCTCCAGAGGGGCCGCCCCCGCGATCCTTCCGAACGCAGGGCCGTCCGGCGTTATCTTGCGCCCGACCCCCGCGTCGGTTTGGGGCTTGCGCTCCAAATGACCGGAAAAGTACGCGCGGCGATCGACATCAGCGACGGCCTGCTGGCTGACCTGGGGCACGTCCTCGAAAGCTCGGGTGGCCTGGGGGCCGTTCTCGAATCCAAGGCTTTGCCGCTCGCGGTTCCCGGAGGAATCCGCCTTGCCCTCTCCGGGGGGGATGATTACGAACTTCTCTTCTGCGCGCCGCCTTCGGCGCGAAGCGCTATCTTGAAAGCCGCCCGCGCGGCGGGCGTCCGGGTGTCTCGGATCGGTCGGATCGAAAAGAAATCCGGCCTTCACCTTCAACTGCCCGGCGGCCGGATCGTTCCGTAC
>JBFLVN010000381.1:0-2965 GCA_040758475.1 Bdellovibrionota bacterium | reverse complement strand
CGACGCCGGGATGCCCCGGCGCGCCCTGTTTTTTCGCGTCCCGTTTCAGCCGGCTGCCAGTCTTGAGCAAGGAAAAATCGGGAGATTACCGGGTTCCGGGCGGTATCGCCCCGCGCAAGGCCGTGCGGATCGCCTACGCCCGCCCCCGGCCGCGCGGCGTGGGACCGGAAGAAAAATGGGTTCACGTGGATTTAACCGAGCAGGTACTCACGGCCTACGAGGGAGACACCCTCGTTTTCGCCACCCTGGTTTCGACGGGCAAGAAGGAAACGCAAACCAAGACGGGCCTCTTTCGCGTCTGGCGGAAAGCGATCCACGAAGCCCTTCAAGGGGAACCCGAAGATCCCTATCTCGTCGAGGAAGTGCCGTTCCTTTTGTTTTTCCACGAGGAGCAGGCGTTCCACGGAACGTTCTGGCACGAGGCTTTTGGGACGGCCGCGTCCCACGGGTGCGTCAATCTCTCCATGGCCGACGCGGCGTGGCTTTTCGAGTGGGCGCCGCCGCGCCTTCCTCCCGGGTGGCATTCCATCACCCCCGAACCGGCGGGGCTTCCCACGCTCTGGGTCCAGGTCGAACGGGCAGCGCCTGGAGTCGTTCCCCCGCGAAAGATATCCTCTAGCGAAATCTCCTTCCCTTGAGCGAGGCGGCCGTGGACCGGGTCGTAGAAACCATTTGCCCCTTTTGCGGCGTCGGGTGCGGCCTGGGGCTTCGCGTCGCTTCCGGCCGGGTAGGGGCCGTCGAGCCGCTGGCGTCCCATCCCGTGAGCCACGGCCAGCTTTGCTCCAAGGGCTGGAATGCGGCTTTCGCCATCGATCCGGCCGACCGCATCCGCACGCCCCTTGTCAAAGAAGCCGGCGATTTCCGTCCCGCCACGTGGGATGAGGCGCTATCCCTCATGGTGGAAGCCTTCCGCGATGTTTCCAGCATGAAAGGCGCCGATGCCCTTGGCGTGATCAGTTGCGCCCGGGCGACGAACGAGGACAACTACGCCGCCCAGAAGTTCGCCCGCGCCGTTCTCGGCACGAACAACGTCGATCACTGCGCGCGCATCTGCCACAGCCCTTCGGTCGCGGGCCTGGGGCAAACGCTTGGCTCCGGGGCCATGACCAATTCCATCGAGGACGTGGAGAAAGCGGATCTCCTCGTCGTTTGGGGCTGCGATCCCACGGAGAGCCACCCCATCCTGGGCAGCCGGATTTTGGAAGCTAAACTCTCCGGCAAAAAACTTCTCGTTGTCGACCCCCGGCGCACGCGGCTCGCCCAGGTGGCCGATCTTCACCTCTCTCCCCGGCTCGGGACAAACGTAGCCCTGGCCAATTCCCTTCTCTACGTGATTTTCGAAAACGAGTGGGAGAATAAAGAATTTCTCGCCACGCGAACGGAAAACGAAAAAGCCCTCCGGGAGAAAGTCCGGGAGTATCCGCCGGAGAAAGTGGCGGAGATCTGCGGCGTTCCGGCGGAGAAAATCGTGGACGCGGCGCAACTCTACGCCCGTTCGAAAGCGGCCTTCCTGGCCTACGGCATGGGAATCACCCAGTACCACACGGGGACGAACAACGTGATGGCGCTTTCGAACCTCGTGCTCGCGGCGGGGCAAGTGGGCCGTCCGGGAACGGGCATCAATCCGCTTCGCGGCCAGAATAACGTCCAAGGCGCCTGCGACATGGGGGCCCTTCCCGACGTTTTCCCGGGCTACCAGAAAGTTTCTGATCCCAAGGCGCGGGAAAAGTTCTCGAAGGCCTGGGGGCGGCCGCTTCCCGATCGCCCGGGCCGGACTTCCCTTGGCCTTACCGAAGGCGCCCTGACGGGCGACACGAAGTGCCTGATTGTCCTGGGCGAAGACCCGGTGCTGACCGACCCGGACCAGAACCACGTGGAGCGGGCGCTCAAAGCGTTAGACCTCCTCGTCGTCTCGGAACTCGTGATGACGGAAACGGCCAAGCTGGCTGATGTCATTCTCCCCGCGGCTTCCTTCGCGGAGAAGGACGGGACGTTTACCAATTGCGAGCGGCGGGTTCAGCGGGTGCGGGCGGCCGTCCCGCCGCCGGGCGAAGCGCGTGGGGATTGGCAGATGCTGGCTGAACTCTCGCGGCGCCTTGCGGGATACGAGGGGCTCTCGTGGAAAAATGCGGAAAGCGTCTTTGGTGAGATGGCCGCGCTTACTCCCATTTATTCCGCCATGACCTATCCCCGCCTTGCGGGGAAGGGCCTCCAATGGCCTTGCGATGCGGCCCATCCCGAAGGGAGCCCCATCCTTCACGCCAAGGAATTTCCTATCGGCCGGGCGCGCCTCGTTCCGCTCACCCACCAGGACCCAGCCGAACTCCCCGACAAAGAATACCCCTTCGCGCTCACGACCCAGCGCCTTCACTACCACTACGGCTGTGGTTCCATGACCCGAAAATCCCCTCTCCTGGAACGAGAGACGCCCGACGGCGTGCTTTTCATGAACGCAGAGGATGGGAAGCGATTGGGTTTGCGGGACCATGCCGGAGTCCGGGTGGTCTCCCGCCGGGGGGAACTCGAAACCCGCGTGGTTTTCCACGAGGACGTTCCACCGGGACTTCTTTCGATGCCTTACAATTTCAAGGAAGCCCCTGCGAACCAACTTACCAACAACGTCCAGGACCCCGTCACCCGGATGCCCGAACTCAAGGCCTGCGCCGTCCGGGTCGAGGCCCTTCCCACCGATGCGGCGCCCCGTTCCCGCGAAGTGCTCCGGGAGGGCGTCCAGTGATCCCCTACGAAATCGACCGGCCGGAGATTTTGCGGGAACACCTGCGGAAAGCCCGCGCCGTGTACGAAGCGGCCAAGGATGGCGGCGGCGTGGTGCGCTGGACCCGTGCTTCGGATGAAGGGAGAGATCGTCCGTTTGATGCCGGCGCGGGGCTTCCGCTTTACGGGGCCAAGTCGTTTTTCTTTCCCGAGCGGGAAACGCTCTTCCGGTTCGAGAAGGGGGAGTTTC
>JBFLVN010000380.1:0-2972 GCA_040758475.1 Bdellovibrionota bacterium | reverse complement strand
GTTTCCGCGGACGCAGAAGACCTGGCCCGTGATCTCCTTGGCCCCTTCGGAGCCGAGGAACGTCACGAGCGGGGCGATCTGGGCCGGGTCCATTTTCTTCAAATTGTTGATGCGGACGTTGTTTGGGTCGTCGGCGCCGGGGATCGAGGCCGTCAGGCGCGTCCAGGCGAAGGGGGCGACGGCATTCACGCGGACGTTGAACTTCCGCATGTCGAGAGCGGCGTTCCGGGTGAGGCCCACGATCCCGAGCTTGGCGGCGCCGTAATTGACTTGCCCCATGTTGCCAAGGAGCCCCGAAGTCGAGGTGAAGTTGATGATCGCTCCGCCGTTCTGGTCCTTGAAGAAAGGCGCGGCGGCGCGGGAAGTATTGAAAGTTCCCTTGAGGTGCACGGCCAGCACTGCGTCCCAATCGTCCTCGGTCATCTTGTGGAAGATGACGTCCCGCAGGATGCCGGCGTTATTGACCACGATGTCGATGCGGCCGAAATTTTCGACCGCATCTTTGATCATCTTCTGGGCGTCCTGGAAGGAGGCGACCGAGCCGCCGTTGACGAGGGCCTTGCCGCCGTTCTTGCGGATCGTATCGACGACTTCCTGGGCGGGGGAGGCGTCTTGCCCCTGGCCGCCGATTCCGGCCCCCAGGTCGTTTACGACCACGGCGGCGCCTTCCTTGGCCATCATGAGGGCGATTTCCCGGCCGATTCCCCGGCCTGCGCCGGTCACCAGGGCGACTTTTCCTTGAAGCATCATGGTTTGGTTCTCCTTCACGAATCCGTCAGCGGCTGCCTTCCTACCGCATCACCGCCCGGGCCGCAAGGGAGGTTGAACGGCGTTTACTTTGGTTCCCTTGCGGGCCGTTTCGGCCCTCGGGTATAGAGGGCCCGCCGCTCCTCGCGGCGGATTTGAAAGGGGTTTTCGCATGGCCGGGATCACTTCGTACGGGCTCCACTTCGCGGCGTACCGCCTGCCGCTCTCCAAGATCGCCGCCGCCTGGGAAGGAAAGGCGGGGAAGGGCGAGAAGGCCGTCGCCTCCTACGACGAGGACGCCCTCACCCTGGCTTGCGCCGCCGCCCAGGACGTCGTTGGTGAGCACGATCCCTCCAAGTTCGGCGGGCTCTTTTTCGCCTCGACCACTTCACCCTATCTCGAAAAATCCGTCTCTTCGTTTATTTCTCACGTCCACCGCCTTCCCAAGGGGGCCGTGACGGCGGATTTTACAAATTCGCGCCGGTGCGCTTCGAGCGCCTTTCGGGCAGCCTTGGATGCGGTCCAGGCCGGAAGCGCCGACAACGTGATCGTGGCCGCGGGCGAAGCGCGTACGGCCGAACCGGGGAGTGGCTTGGAACAAGTGATGGGAGACGGGGGCGCCGCCCTCTGCGTGGGCAAGCAAGGCGCCATCGCCGAAATTCTCGCTTCTCATGCCGTTACCGAAGAAGCTTATGACGAGTTCCGCCGGGCGGGGGAGGATTTTGTCAACGAAGGGGACCAGCGTTTCGCCCAATCCTACAATTTCACGCCGTCCGTTGTGGCGGCTGTGAAGGGCGTGCTGGCGAAGGGAAATCTTAAACCCGAGCAGATCGATCTGATCGCCATTGCGGCGGACAATGCCAAAGCCGCCCAGGGGGCTTGCCAGAAGGCCGGGCTCGATCCGGCGAAATTGGTTTCAGCCTATCTCCCCGAAGTGGGGTATCTGGGCGCCGCCCAGTCGCTCGCCACGCTCGCGCTTGCGCTCGAAAAAGCGGGACCTGGAAAGAAAATCCTCTGGGTTTCCTATGGGGATGGGGCCGACGCGTTCATCTTCCAGACGACAGAGGCAATCAAGAGCCTTGGAGGCTCCCGCGTCGAAGCGGCCATCGCCGACAAGCGTCCCATGAACACGTACGAGAAATATTTGAAGTTACGCGGCGTCTTCAAAATCGAGACGCCCGGTCCCGAAGAGACGCCCGTCCTTCACTGGAACGAGCGGGAGTGGAACCTGCCGCTTCTTTCCGACCGATGCGAAAAGTGCGGCCTCGTCTACTATCCGCCCCAAGCGGTTTGCCTGAAGTGCGGCGATCGCTCCGCAAAGAAACGCATTCCCACGCCAAGGCGCGGGAAAATCTTTACGTTCACGAAGGATTTTCTCGTCGCCAACCCCGATCCCCCGCAAGTGACGACCGTCGTGACGGCGGACAACGGCGCCCGGGTTTTCCTCCAGGGAGCCGATTTCGAGGATTCGGACGTGACGATCGACGCTCCCGTCGAATTCCAGATCCGAAAACTCCACGACGGCGGGGAATATCCGATCTACTACTGGAAGTGCCGGCCGGTCAGAAAATAGGCGCTGGCTGTGGCCAAAGGCCGGGGCGGGGTTGAATCATACGGCTCTATGAAACTACCCCGCACCGTTCTCGCCCTCGGGGCCGTGAGTTTTCTCACCGATGCTTCGAGCGAGATGATCTATCCGCTTCTTCCGGTTTTTCTTTCCACGGTCCTTGGCGCCGGGCCCGCCGCTCTGGGCGTGATTGAAGGGGTGGCCGAGTCCCTTTCTTCTTTCCTGAAAATCGCCTCCGGCAAATGGAGCGACCGCTCGGGAAAGCGCGTGGCACCCGTTGCAGGCGGGTATTTCCTCGCAGGTTTTTGCCGGCCTTTGATCGGCCTCGCTACGGGCTGGTGGCACGTCCTCGCGCTGCGGTCCCTGGACCGGGTGGGGAAGGGGATTCGCACGTCCCCCCGGGACGCCCTCATCGCCGACGTGACGGAGGAAAAAGTCCGGGGCGCCGCCTTCGGATTCCACCGGGCCATGGACCATGCGGGCTCCGTCGTGGGGCCTCTTGTAGCGGCGCTTCTCCTCCGGGGAATGGGCGTGCCCATCCGGGATGTTTTTCTCCTGGCGGCCATCCCGGCCGCGCTGGTGATCCTGGTCCTCGCCGCTTTCGTGCGAGAACCAGCAACTCACAAAGCCGAGCTGGCAGAGGGGCTCTCTTCTGATG
>JBFLVN010000379.1:0-3007 GCA_040758475.1 Bdellovibrionota bacterium | reverse complement strand
CATGGCCTTGCGCATCTTGGCGGCCCGGGCCGCCCGGGAGAGGCCGGCATTCCCCAAACCCAACGGAAGCCCCAGGTGGTCCATGCTCAAGGTCATTCGAAAAGCCAAAGACTCGGCCCTTACCAAGGGAATCTTCTTCCTCTTGGCCATGCTCTTTTTCGTCGGGTTTCTCGTGCTCCCCCAAGCCCGGCGGGCGCGCGGCGGGGCCGACGAGATCGTCGCCATCGTCGACGGTGAGAACGTCTACCGCCGCGACGTCGCGAACGCCGCCCTCCGCATGCGCCAGGGCTACCGCGACCAGCTTGGCGATGCCTACGAGGGGCTCAAGAAGTACTTCGAAGAAAAAATCCCCCAGCAAGCCTACGACCAGCTCATCGAATCGCGGGTGGCCGAAGCCCGCGCCCGGCAGCTCGGATACGTCACGAGCCCGGAAGAACTCCGGCGCCTCCTGATGGAGGACGAGAGTTTCCAGGTCGATGGGAAATTCTCCCGCAAGGTCTACAAGCAGTTCCTCGAACGCAACCGCACGACAGAGGCCGAATTCGAAAGCACCATGGCCAAGAGCATCGCCCTCCGGAAGATCGCGGGGATGATCGCGGATCAGGTGAAGGTGAGCCGCGCCGAACTCGAACAGCGGTACATCGACGAGAACACGAAAGTCACCTTGGAAGTCTTCCTCCTCGACCCCACGGACTTGGCCAAGGACGTCACCCTGACGGAAGAAGAGATCAAGAAGTACTACGACGAGCACACGGTCGATTACTTCAAGCCCGAACAGCGGGAGATCGTCTACTTCGTCTACGACGGGAGCGGGGCCCCGTACCTCGGCCTCCCGGAAGTGACCAAGATCAGCGACGAGGAAGTCGAGCAGGCTTACGGCGTGAGCGGCGACAAATACGTCCTCAAGGAAAAACACTGGCGCGTGCTCGATATCCTCTTCGCGACCAAGGCCAAGGACGAAAAGGACAAGCGCTCCGAGGAAGCCCGGAAAAAGGACGCCAAGGCCCGGGCCGACGCGGTGTACGCCCGGCTCAAAACGGGCGTCCCTTTCGAAGAGACGGCCAACAAGGAATCCGACGACCTCGCCACCAAGCGCCTCCAGAACGGCGGAGAGCTCGCCGGCGGGTTCATCAACGCGGGGTACTTCAAGAAGAAAGTCTTTGAGGCCTTCTCCCCTCTCCAGGAAGGGGGGATGTCGGAAGTCTTCGAGGGCGAAGACGGCTACCACATCGTCAAGGTCGCCAAGATCTACGAAGCCGGGACGAAGAAGCCGCTCGAAAGCGTCAAGGAGCTCATCCGTTCGAGCCTGCGCAACGAGAAGGCCGGCAAGCTCGCCCAGCAGGACGCCGAGAAGGACCTGGCGGCCTTGGGGAGCAAATCGCTCCGGGACTTCGCCTTGGAGGACCCCGAAAAACGCCGCCTCGAAGTGGCCGTCGTCGGACGGGAAGACATCCTTCCCAAAGTGGGCAAGGACCCCGAACTCACGGGCAAGATCTTCGACGAACTCACCCCCGAGATGCGCCCCTCCCTCTTCCAGTCGAACCGCAAGTGGGTACTGCTCCACGTCGAGAAGAAGCGCGATCCCGAACCCGCGCCGCTCGCGGAAGTGAAGGGAAAGATCGAGGAAATCCTCAAGAAGGAAAAAGCCCTGGAAAAAGGCCGGTCCTTCGCCGAGGAAATCCGCAAGGAAGCGGCCGGCGGCGCCAAGAGCGCGGCCCTCCTCAAGAAGCACAAGGCCCTCGTCGCCCAGGACGCCGGACCCTTCCCCCGTACGGGCCGCGAGACGGCCACCGGCGCGTCGGGCGTGGACGTGATCCCAAACGTGGGTTCCTCCGCCGAACTCAAGGCGGCCGCCTTCGCTTTGACGGAAAAATCCCCCCTCACCCCCGCTGTCTACAACGTGGGGGAGAAAGTGGGTTTCGCGCGCCTCAAATCCCGCGTGGAAGCCGATCCGGCCGGTTTCGAGGCCCAACGCAAGATCCTCGAGCAGAAAATCCTCGAAGAGCGCAAAAACGCCGTCTACCAGGAATGGATCGACAAGGCCCGCGAACACGTTCCGGTCGAGCAAATCGTCCCGGCGGAGCAGCTTTTAAAGGAACTGGCCAGTTCCTAGTCCCCGCGGGAATCAAAGAGGGATAGAATGCAGGGGCGCGGGATTCCGCGCCCCTGCGAGTTTTGGGAGCCATGCTGCGGAAACTCGAAACCGCCCTCGGAGAAGCCGCCGGTCGCGCGGGCGCGAAGTGGATTGATCTCGCCCCCCGGGTGGAGATTCTCTGCCGGGAACTTCTCCGGTGGAACGAGAGCATGCGGCTTACGGCCCTGGGGGCGGAAGAAATCCTCGAACACCTCGTGCTCGAAGCCCTGCGGATTCTCGCCCACTGCCCGCCTTCCGGAACAGCGCTCGACGTAGGGTCAGGGGCCGGATTCCCGGCCCTTATCCTGGCCCTCGCCCGCCCGGCGCTCCTCGTAACAAGCGTCGAAGCCCGGGAGAAAAAGGCCCACTTCCAACGCCACGCGGCCCGGGAACTCGGGCTCTCCAATCTCGAAGTGATCGCCGGGCGCCTCGAACCCCAAGGCCCCGCGCCCTTCGGGGAAAAGAAATTCGGCGTGGCCACGGCCCAGGCCCTCGCCCCCCCGGCCGAACTCGTCCCGCTCCTCTCCCCCCACTTGGCTCCCGGAGGGCGCCTCGTTCTCCCCCGGGGGCCCGCCTGGAAAGAAGAGCGCCCGGCGGCCCTCGAAGCGGCCCGGAAAGCGGGCCTTTCGATCCTCTCCGAAGAGGCTTCGGAGCTTCCCTTGAGCGGCGCCCGGCGGATTCTCGTGGTCCTGGGAGGGGCCGGTTGACGGCCCCCCGGCCCGGCGGTTACTCACTTCTACCTCGTGACATGAACGATCTTGATCAAATCCCCTCGCCCGCCCCGGAGGCCGCCTTCGCGTTTTCCGTGGAGAGCATCCACACGATTCCCGAGAAGGGGACGTATTTGACCGGCGTGCGCCTGGGCGGGGAGCC
>JBFLVN010000378.1:0-3029 GCA_040758475.1 Bdellovibrionota bacterium | reverse complement strand
CCATCTCTTCCATCACTTCGACGGCTTCTTCGCGGGCCGGTGGTGGTGGCGGAGCAGCTGGGGCGGGCGGCGTGGAAGGCTCGGAGAATTCTTCCGACCCCCATTCATCCATTTCCCGCGAAGGCGCCTCGGCGGCTTTTTCTACTTCCACGCCGGCAGGAGGAGAGAGCTCGAATTCCTCTTCCCCCCAGCCTCCGTCGGCCGGCTCCTGGGGAGCGGTTGGCGGAGCTTGGGGGGCCGGGGCGGAAAATTCGGAAAAGTCATCGACCGCCCGTTTGGCAGGCGGCGCCGCGGGGGGCGGGGAGGGTTCCGATAAATCCGAAAAGTCGGAGAAATCGTCGACCGCTTTTTTCGTGGGCGGAGCGGGTGGTACTGGGCGGACGGGAGCGGGGGGCGGAGCCGGTTTGGCGGGGGCTTCGGAAAAATCCGAAAAATCGTCCACCGCCTTCTTCCCCGCGGGCTTGGAAGGGGGTTCGTCGGTGCTCCAGAGGTCCTCGTCGCGTGTCTCGTCGCCCATCGGGTGTTCCTGGCCCGCGTTCTCTGGACGCGAAGGCGCTCCGAAAGAAAGCGCCCCGCCTCGCTGGAATTGGGCCGGCCAATGCCGCGTGGAACAGAATTAGGTGGAACAAACTATCTCATAAGTACTTGAATTACAAGCGGATTTTCCCGGGAGGGGGCTGGAAGGGGGTGGGCCTAGTGCCCCTATAACTGGAACGCACGCCGCCCCTTTGTGGGATATAGTCCTTTTTGCGATGGGTGCATCCTTTGAAATCCGGCCCCTGGTGATCGACGGCGCGAAGACGAGCTTCAAGCCCGAGCAGGCCAACAACATCTACCTCCTCGTAAGGGGGAAGAAGGCCGTGCTGGTGGACGGCTGCTATGAGCACGAGCAGTCGCGGAACCTCATCGCCTCGTCCCTTGAGGGCCTGGAACTAACCGACATCCTCGTAACCCACTTCCACCCCGACCACGCCGAGTCGGCCGCCAAGATTCGCGAGCGCTACGGCGCCCGTCTCTGGGCCGATCCCCGGGAAACGAAGATCGGAAAGCACGTCCAACTCGATGAAATTGACCGGCCGTTTTTGGAGACGGATGAAGTTCTAGAGACAGGCGCGGGAATCCGCCTCAAAAGCATTAAAACCCCCGGCCATACTCTCTCTCATACCTGTTTTTTTTCCGAAGAAACCGGGACGCTCTTTACAGGGGACCACGTGATCGGAGAAGGAACGCCCTGGGTCGGCCCGCCCCACGGGAACGTGAAGAGTTATCTGGAGTCGCTCCAGAAGTGCATGACGCTTCCCCTTCAGGAAATCCGGGGCGGCCACGGCCCCCTCGTGGGCGATCCACAAGCGAAACTAAAGGAATACTACGAGCACCGCATGATGCGGGAGCGGCAGATTCTCGCGGAACTCGACAAAGGCCCCGTTACCATCCCGGCCCTCGTCGCTACCATTTACAAAGACGTGGACCCCCGCGTTCACGGCCTCGCGGCCCTCGTCATGCGCGGGCATTTGGACAAGCTCCTCTCCGAAGGCCGCGTGCGGGAGTATGAGGACAAGGGACAGGCGAGGTTTGAGAAGAAGTCCTAACATTGTCAGAACCGGGCGATAGGATTGTCAGGTAGGGGAGGGAATCCGGGTGGCTAAAGGAAAAACAGACCGGCCGGCTGGTGGCGGGAAACAGGGCGCGGCGTTCGTCGAATCGCTCCGGAAG
This sequence comes from Bdellovibrionota bacterium, assembly GCA_040758475.1. Classification (GTDB taxonomy): domain Bacteria; phylum JAGRBM01; class JAGRBM01; order JAGRBM01; family JAGRBM01; genus JBFLVN01. The sequence goes on along the minus strand of JBFLVN010000378.1, from coordinate 1,316 downwards.
AAGGGCGCCGAGCGGGTACGGATCGGCGGTTTCGACATCGACGGCGTCCTGCGGGGCAAGTACGTAAGCTTCGAGAAGCTCGCCTCGCTCATCGACAGCGGCTTTGGTTTCTGCGACGTGATCTTCGGGTGGGATTCTTCCGACGTCCTCTACGACAACACGAAGGCGACCGGGTGGCACACGGGCTATCCGGATACCCTGGCCCAGGCGGATGTTTCGACGCTCCGCTCCGTGCCTTGGGAGCCGGGGACCGTCTTCATCCTCGCGGATTTCTACTCGGCGCCGGGGAAGCCCCTTCCCATCTGCCCCCGGCAGGTTTTAAAGCGCGTTCTCTCGATGGCCGAAGAGCGGGGTTATTCGCCCAAGTTTTCGTGCGAGTACGAATTCTTCTTCTTCCAGGAAACTCCCGCTTCGGTCCGCGAGAAGGGGTACCGGGCCTTAACTCCCCTCTCGCCCGGCATGTTCGGATACAGCATCTTGCGGGCTTCGCGCAGTTCCGCCCTCGTGCAGGACATCCTTGGCCACCTCAAGGCCTTCGACCTGGAAGTAGAAGGCCTCCACACGGAAACGGGGCCCGGCGTGTTCGAGGCGGCCATTGCCTACGACGAGGCGCTCCGGTCGGCCGACAAGGCGGCGCTTTTCAAGACGGCCGTAAAGGAAATCGCGGCCAAGCACGGGCTGATGGCCGCGTTCATGGCCAAGTGGAATGAGAACCTTCCGGGCTGCTCGGGCCACATCCACCAGAGCCTGTGGGACGCCAAGGGCTCCCGCAATCTTTTCGAGGCGCGGGGGGAGGGGGAGCCCGTCCTGAACGAACTTTTCCGTCATTACTTGGGAGGGCTCCGGGCGACGCTGCCGGAATTTCTCGCGCTCTACGCCCCCACGATCAATTCCTACAAGCGCTTCGTTCCGGGCACCTGGGCGCCCACCGCGGCCCACTGGGGCCACGAAAACCGCACTGCCGCCCTGCGGGTGATCACGGGGCCTTCGGCCAAGGCGGCCCGGATCGAGTGCCGCGTCACGGCGGCGGACATCAATCCTTACCTCGCCTTCGCGGCGAACCTGGCCGCCGGACTTCACGGGATCGAAAGCCGGATTGAGCCGGGCGATCCCCTTCACGGAAACGCCTACGAGCAGCCGGAGACGAGTGCCACGAGCTTCCCGAGGACCCTCAAGGAAGCGGTGGTACGCCTTCGCAAGAGCGATCCCGCGGCCCGCTATCTCGGGAAAGAATTTCTCGATCACTATTGCGCGACGCGGGACTGGGAAGTGCGGTGCTTCGAGAAGGCCGTGACGAATTGGGAATTGGAAAGATA
>JBFLVN010000377.1:0-3039 GCA_040758475.1 Bdellovibrionota bacterium | reverse complement strand
AAGAACGGGGACCGTGGATCGAATCGGTAACGGTCGTTGACCTGGGAGTCGAACCCCCGGCCGTCGTTTGGGAAATCGTGCTCCCCAAGGAAAAGCGCGACGAGGCGTGGGGGTGGGACCCCAAGACCCCCTGGACCGTGCGCCTCGGGAAAGCGCCGGGTGGTTTCCGGGAGACGGCCCCTCTTAAAAAGCCGCTCGAAACCGACAACCTCTACCAAGTAAGCCTCCTGGGGTGGGACCCGGGCGAGATGGTCTTCGCCGTGGAACCCAAGACGAAAAAAATCACCTACTACGACGAAAACGGGAAAGTCCTCCCCGAACCAAGTCTCCCCTGCGCCAAGTGATCCCAAACCCTTTCCGCGGCCCGGAAAGGGGCTACCCGTCCGCCTGCGTTTGATCATGTCCGGCCCCGTCCGCGGCGCTTAGCCTTTTAAGCCATGGACGCCCTGGGATTCGACGCCCGCCTTTACGATGCCATTCCCGAACCGTGGCGCCACTGGTTCTTCGCCCCCGCCAAGGAGGGAACGGAAGGGCCCACCGCCGCCGCGTTCTCTCCGGAGTTCCTCGACCGGTTCGTCCGGCGCGTGGAACCCTGGTACCGCTCTTATTTCCGTTGCGAAGTAAGGGGGTTCGAGAAAGTCCCCCCGGCCCCCGCGTTCATCGTCGCCAACCACAGCGGCCTTGGCGTCGTGGAAGTGCCGCTCCTCCTCTACGCCTGGACCCGCCGTTTCGGCCATGATCGTCCCGCCCACGGCCTGGGCCACCGGCTTCTCTTCCGGATTCCGCTCCTTCGCACCGTCGTCTCGCGCGTGGGCGCCGTGCCGGCCGGACCCGAAGTGGGCCGCCGCACGCTGGCCGCCGAGCAGGACCTGCTCGTTTTTCCCGGAGGCGATTGGGAGGCGGCGCGCCCCCTCCGGGACCGCAAGCGCGTGGATTTTGGCGGCCGCAAGGGGTTCGTGCGCCTCTCCCTCGAAACGGGCGTGCCGGTTACGCCGCTCGTCATCTGCGGCGCCCACGAGACGCTCCTCATCTTCTCCCGGGGCGAGCGCCTGGCCCACGCCTTGGGGCTCGACGAGCGGGAGCGCCTCAAGACGCTTCCCATCACGCCGCAATTCTTTTTCGCCCTCTGGAAACTGGTCCAGGTGCTTCGCGGGAAAGCCTCTCCCTTTCTCCTCCCGCTGTGGATTTCGAATGCCTGGATCTGCTTTCCCTGGCTCCCCTCCAAAATCACCATGGAATTCCTGGACCCCATCGACCTCCGGCGGGAACTCTCGGGCGTGAAAGACGCGGAAGAGCGGGAAGAGCAAGGCTACAAAATCGTCACCTCCCGCATGCAGGAAAAGCTCGGCGCCCTTTATGCGGAAAGGCGCTCCTACTTGGGCTAGAGTCTTCCAAGGCGGTCCGGCTCCATGAAAATCTTCCACGCCGTCCACGAATTCCCCTGCCCCCGGGAAAAGCTTTTCACCCTGTTCGATGAGCCCGATTATCAGACGTTCTTGATCGCCAACATCCCGGAACTTGCCGCCTTCGAAGTGCTCGAAGACCGCTGGGAAGGGGGCCGGCGCTTCCGGCGCATGCGCTTCCGCGTCGTGGCCCCGATGCCTGATTTCGTCCGGCGCGTCGCCCCCCGGGCCGGCCAGGGGTGGATCGAAGAATCGGGGGTGCTCGATCCCCAGGCGGCTACTTACGAAAGCCACGCCCAAGGGACTGTCTCCGAAATCCGCCGCCTCGTCCGCTACGAAGGCGGACCCGAGTCGACCCGGCGGGTGAGCGAATCCCGGATTTCCGCCCGCGTCCCCCTCGTCGGCGGGGCCCTCGAACGGTTCATGGCCTCTCAAATGGAGAAAAACCGGGACCAGGAATACCAAATTACTCTCCGGTATCTACGGGGGGAGCGGGCCTGAACTTCGGCCGCCCTTTACACCCTCACCCCCTCCCTCGCCGTCCTCCCGGCCAGCTTGCCCGCTTCTCTCTCCATCCGCCGCCGTTCGGCGCGGTTCATTTTGAGGGGTTCCTCGGGGGTGCTTGAGGGAAGATGATCAACCTGATCATCGTTTTTTTTGGAAATATTCCGCCGGCGTTCGAGTTCGTCTTTTTCCCTTGCTTCCTTGGGGAACTCCCAGTCCCAGGAGCCGTAGCCCTTGGCGCTCTGGATTCCGAGCGCCTTCTTCGCCCGGTAGAGGGTGATGGGCGCGATCCCGGCGTGCCGGGCTTCTTCGAAAATGCGCCAGGCCGATGGACGGCGGTCGGCCACGAACGCCCGGAGGAACTCCTTGGCGGCTTCCAGGGCGGTTTGCTGATTGGCGGCCGCCGGGGGTTCGAGCAGTTCCCGGGCCGTGATCTCTTTTGTTTCTCCCCATGCGACGCCCCCGTCCGTGATCTCAAAACCCCGCGTCTCCCCCAAGGGGCCGTGGGCGTTTCGGGCGTGGGCCAGGAGGCGCTTTTGAGGGTTTTCCGGGTCCACGGCCGCCAGAAGCACCGAGCCCGCCTGGAAGAAGGGATCGCCGGGACGGGGGCGTACGATCCTTCCCGCCGGCGTCCGGGGAAGGTGCCGGACGGCCAGGACCGTGCAGCCGTGTTCCGCCGCCAGGTCGTCCAGTTCCATCCCGAGCCACGGGGTCTTTTTGCTCGTGTACGGGTCGATGGGGTCGATGACGAGAAGGTCGGGCTTTTCTTTTTCCAGGAGGGCCGAGAGCTTGTCCAGGTCCAGCCTTCTCTCTCCGCTTTTCTCTTCCAGCGTCACGTCGAAGTAGGCCACGAGGAGGACGCGGGAGAGATCGGCGCCGCAGGCATCCAGCCGGGGCCGGAGCACGCCCGCGGGCCGGTCGCGGGAACCCAGGTAGAGCGCCTTGCCGGGTTTTTCAGCCCGGCTCAGCCGGGCGGCCAGTTCGAGGCAGAGCCAGGTTTTCCCCGTGTCCGGGTCGCCTTCCAGGAGGACGAGGCGCCCCCGGGGGACGCGGGGGGACTCCAGGTACGAAGGGGGTTTGGAGGGGATTTGAGAAAAGGGGACTGCCACCGGCTCCGGGCCGGCGGGGGAAG
>JBFLVN010000376.1:0-3052 GCA_040758475.1 Bdellovibrionota bacterium | reverse complement strand
AAGGCCGCCCTTCAAACGTCTTGCCAGCCGGAGCAGGGCGGTTAGAGTAGAGCCGCACGAAGCGACCCATGCCGGTAACGGTTCCGCCAGACCTTCTCCCGTACGTGGACCCCAAGGTCCCCGTGCCCCAGCGGCTCGTGGCCGCCCGGGGGCTCGTGCCTTTGAAGCCCGAGCAGCTCGTCCTGGTCTATTTCTTCCTCACCCAGGCGCCCGAGGCGCCGGTGAGCGAGGCGGCGAAAAAATCCGTCGCGGACCTTCCCCCCGCCATCTTGAAACCGGTCCTGGCCCGCGCGCGGGAGCCCGAACTCCTCGACCTCTACGCCACGCTTCACGGCGACGACGAAACCCTGGAGGCGATCGTCTCCAACCCGGCTACGTCGATGGATACCTTGAAACGGGTCGCCGGGACTTGCGGCCGGTTCGTCCAGGGGATTCTCGTCCAGAACCAGCAGCGCCTCCTGGCGGACCCGGCCCTTTCGGACGCTCTCCTCGCCAATCCCACCCTCGCCGAGGACCTCCGGGCCCAGCTGGCTGAATTCCGCAAGGAATTTCTCGGAATCGCGGAGGAAGAAGCCGCCGCTGGGGATGAAGGCCCCCTTCCCGGAGAAGGCGAAGCCCCCGCCGCCGACATGGAGATGGTCGAGGGGATGGAAGTCCTCGAAGCCGACGACCTGGGCCTGGCGGCCGCCGCCGGGGACGAAGAAGACGACGACTTCCCCGCCGAATTGATCGAAGAGAGCGCCGAAGCGGCCGAAAAGCAGGGGAACCTCCAGGCGCTCATCGGCAAGCTGAGCATCGCCCAGAAGATCAAGCTCGCGACCTTGGGCAACAAGGCCGCCCGGGCTTTCCTCGTGAAGGATGGGAACCGCCTCGTCGCCGGAGCCGTGCTCCGGAGCCCCCGGCTCCAGGAGGACGAGATCGAGGAATTCTCCAAGAACCGGAACCTGGACGAACAGGTCCTCCGGCTCATCGCCAACAACAAGACTTGGAGTTCGAGCTACACGATCCGCAAGAACCTCTGCGAGAACCCCAAGGCCCCCCCGGAACTCACCATGCGGATGGTCCTGGCCTTGAACGAGAAGGACATGAAGAGCCTCTCGAAGAACAAGAACGTTTCCACGGCCGTTCGGAATTCGGCGCGCCGGATCATCCAGGCCAAGGAAGACAAAATCCGCCGCCAGCAGGAAAAGAAGTAGGAACCCGGAAGCGCCATGGCCGTCTTCAACTACGCGGGCAAGGAGATCAACGCCAAGATCGTCTATTACGGTCCAGGGCGCTCGGGGAAGACGACCAACATCCAGTACATCCACGCCAAGCTCAAGCCCGAGCACAAGAGCGAACTCGTGACCCTCTCGACCGAGCAGGACCGGACGCTCTTCTTCGACTTCCTCCCGCTCGATCTGGGAAGCGTCCGGGGGCTCCAGACGCGCTTCCACCTCTACACCGTGCCGGGGCAGGTCTTCTACAACTCGACCCGCAAGCTCGTCCTCAAGAACGCCGACGGCGTCGTGTTCGTGGCCGACTGCCAGCGGAAGTACTGGAATGACACGATCGAATCCTTCAACAACCTCGTCGAGAACTTGAGGGGCCACGGCAAGAACATCACGGACGTCCCCGTGGTCATCCAGTACAACAAGCGGGACATGCCCGATGCCGTGGCAGTGGCCGACCTGGAAGCGGTCATCAACAAGCATGGCTTTCCCCACGTGGAGGCCGTCGCCTCGCAAGGGGAGGGGGTCCTTCAGACCCTCCAGCTTGTGAGCAAGCAGGTGGTCCAGCGCCTCCAGGAGGCGGCCATGGAGCCGGCCCGGCCCGCGCCGCCCCCTCCGGCGCCAAAACCCGCTCCCCCGCCACAGGCCAGCTTGGACAACGAAGAGGAAGCGGCCCTCGGCCGCCTGGGCGAATCCACCCAGCCGCTTTCCGCTCCAGCGGCCGCGCCCGCCCGGCCGAGTTCCATCGCCCGGCCGCCCCTCGCGTCCGTCGCCGCTCCCTCCGCTTCCGGAGGCGCGGGCAACGCCGGCCTCGAATTCGTCCGCGCCCACTCGCCGGCCATCGGCCCCACGGGCGAAGTCCGCTTCACCGTCGAGCTTCGCGACCCCGCCACGGGCAAAATCTACAGCGCCACCGTCAAGCTCCAGATGGACAAGCTCGTGCCGGTCAGATAGGCGCCCGTTTCCTCCGCCATTTTACAGAACGGACGGCGTTGGACGCCCCTGGAACCCGCGTCCCCTTGATTTTTCATTTCTGTCTGTTTAGAATACAAATTACGTTCATCCCGTTCTCTCCTCTTCATCCATAAACTTTTCATCAAAGGGCCTTTGCGCCTTTTCAAACGCCCATGCCTTGCCCCCACCACCCCGCTCCCGGTTTTTCGCCCTCCCTTGGAGGGGAGGGGGCGGTGTGCCCTCCCGAGAGCCCGGCCTACGTCCCCTCCCCCAAATCCCTGGAACTCCTCCGTTCGGAGAACTTTCTTCCAAGCATCTGCAAGGAGATCGAGGCGGGGGCTTCCCCCCACGTGGCGGCCCAGGTCCAGGGGATGAAGGAAGATGATTACTGGCACTTCTGGTACGAGGGGAAGGCCGCTTCGCGCAAGAAGGAACAAGACCAGACGGAGTTGGACAAAATCCTCGCAAAACTCGTGGACGAGGTGACGATCTCCTTAGCCAAGGCCCGGATGAAGGCCGAACAATCCGTTTTCTCGAAGCACCCGCACTTGTACTTAACACGCGGCCCAGGGCGCCCGGGCGGGGGCGAATGCCGCCACTGGGCCCAAAGCCCCCAGGAAGAACTAGAGCGCCAGAAGAAAAACTTCGAGAGCAACCCCCTCCGCTACCTGAGTTCCGGCGCCGCCGGGGGTAGTTCCTACTACGCCCAGAAGGCGGCGATGGAGAAGAGGGTGGAGAGCAACTTCGATCCCACCTGTCGGGAGTGCATGAGAGTTGTCGACCGGAAAGGCGCCGAGATCGTGGCGGAGGCCGTGAAGAAAATTGAGGAGCAGAAGGCCAAGCAAATTGCCCCTCCCCCTATGGGGGAGGGTGCCCCGGAGGGGCGG
>JBFLVN010000375.1:0-3066 GCA_040758475.1 Bdellovibrionota bacterium | reverse complement strand
ACCACCATCGTCTGCGTCCGGCGGGACGGGGCCGTTGCCATTGCCGGCGACGGCCAGGTCTCCCAGGGACAGACGATCCTCAAGCACACGGCCCGGAAGGTCCGCCGCCTCCACGGCGACAAAGTGATCACGGGTTTCGCCGGCGCCACGGCCGACGCGCTTACGTTGTACGAGCGCTTCGAGGCCAAGCTCGACGAATTCCGCGGGAGCCTTCGCCGCGCGGCGGTGGAACTGGCCAAGGAATGGCGCACGAACAAGATGCTCCGGAACCTGGAAGCCATGCTCCTCGTGGCCGACGCCCAGGAGAGCTATCTCCTCTCGGGAACGGGGGATGTGATCGAGCCCGAAAGCGGCATCCTCGCCATCGGATCGGGCGGGCCCTACGCCCACGCGGCAGCCCTGGCCCTCATGGAAAACACGAACCTCCCGGCGCGGGAGATCGCGGAAAAGGCCCTCCACCTCGCCGCCCGCATTTGCCTTTATACGAACGATCAGATCGTCATTGAAGAGATCCGCCCATGAGCGCCGCCGAGCCGGAAGTTCCCGTCCTTCAGAAGAGGGACGATTTGACGCCCGCCCAGATCGTCGCCGAGCTCGACAAGTACATCGTCGGGCAGGCGGCGGCCAAGCGCGCGGTCGCCATCGCGCTTCGCAACCGCTGGCGCCGGCAGAGGGTCCCGGAGAATCTCCGGGAGGAAATCACGCCCAAGAACATCCTGATGATCGGCCCCACGGGGGTCGGGAAGACCGAGATCGCCCGGCGCCTGGCGCGCCTCGCCTCCGCGCCGTTCATCAAGGTCGAGGCGACCAAATTCAGCGAAGTGGGGTACGTAGGCAAGGACGTCGAATCCATCATCCGCGACCTGGCCGAAGCCTCCGTCAAGATCATTCAGGAAGAAGAGCGCGCCCGCGTGCGGGACAAGGCCTCGCAGATGGCGGAAGAAAGATTGCTGGACGTTCTTCTTCCGCCGGCTCCGCCCGTGCCGGAGACCTCGGGCCGGGTTTTTTCCGCCCCGCCGCCCGGCGGCGGCGCCGCGCGGCTCGAGCCCGCTCCCGATACTTCCTCCACGCGGGAGAAACTCCGTTCCATGCTCCGCGAAGGAAAACTCTCCGAACGGGAAGTCGAAATCGACGTCGAATCCCGCGGGCTCCCCATGGCCCAGGTCTTCACCCCCCAGGGGGTCGAGGAAATGGGGATCGATCTTTCCGAAATGATGGGGAACCTCATGGGCGGGAAGAAAAAGCGCCGGAAGGTGAAAGTCCCCGACGCCCTCAAGTTGCTCACCGATCAGGAGGCCGAGCGCCTCCTGGACCGGGAGACCATCTACCGGGAGGCCATCCGCCGGGCCGAGGAATCGGGCATCGTCTTTATCGATGAGATGGACAAGATCGCCGGAACCCAGGGGCCCAAGGCCGGCCCGGACGTCTCCCGGGAAGGGGTCCAGCGGGACCTCCTCCCGATCGTGGAAGGCTCGACCGTGACGACCAAGTACGGCGCCGTCCGGACCGACCACATCCTGTTTGTGGCGGCCGGGGCCTTTCACATCTCGAAACCCTCGGACCTCATCCCCGAACTCCAGGGGCGCTTTCCCATCCGGGTGGAACTTGAAGCCCTGGGGCAGGAGGATTTCGTCCGCATCCTCTCCGAGCCCCGGAACGCCCTCACGCGCCAGTACGCGGCCCTTCTGGAGGCCGAGGGGGTACGGCTCGAATTCACCCCCGAGGGGATCGGCGAACTGGCCCGCGTGGCCACCCAGGTGAATACGGGGACGGTCAACATCGGGGCCCGGCGGCTCCACACGATGATGGAGAAGGTCTTGGAAGACGTCTCCTACCGGGCCCCCGAGATGCGGGGGGAGTCCGTGCGGGTGGACGCCGCGTACGTCCGTTCGCGCCTCGATGGGATCGTCCGGGATGAAGACCTCTCCCGGTACATTCTCTAAAAGTCTTGTAAACAGCGAAGACTCCACCAATAATCGTGAGCCTTCCAACGGCCGCAACGCGCGGTTTGGGGTGGGCGAGGGCAATGCCGGAAAATCATCTCCTGAAAGCGGAAGAAAAGGCGGGCATTCTTCTCGAAGCCCTTCCCTATATCCGCCGGTTCCGGGACAAATTCTTCGTCATCAAGTTCGGCGGCGCGGCCATGATGGACGAGGCCTTCAAGACCTCGTTCGCCGAGGACATTCTCCTTTTTCATCTGATCGGTATCAATCCGGTGGTCGTCCACGGCGGCGGTCCCGAGATCAGCAAGCAGCTCGACCGGCTGGGCGTGAAGAGTTCCTTCGTGAACGGCTTGCGCGTTACGGACCTCGAAACGGTTCGGGTCGTCGAGCAGGTGCTTGTCGGCCAGATCAACAAGCAGATCGTCTCCTTCATCAACCGGCAGGGCGGAAACGCCATCGGCCTGTGCGGCAAGGACGGAAATCTCTTTACGGCGCGCAAGCACGTCTCCAAGCCCAAGCTGGACGGCACGCCCGCCGTGGACCTGGGCTTCGTGGGCGAAGTGGCGCGGATCGACCGGCGGATCATCGACTCGCTCGTCCGCGACCGGTTCATCCCCGTCGTCTCGCCGGTCGCTGCCGACGACAAGGGCGAGACCTACAACATCAACGCTGATACGGTGGCGGGGGAACTGGCCGTCGCGCTTCAGGCCGAAAAGCTCATTCTCATGACCGACGTGGAAGGCGTGAAGGATTCCCAGGGGAAGCTCTACTCCATGCTCACCGCCCGGGAGACCGAGCGGCGGATGCAGGATGGAAGCATCGCGGGCGGCATGATCCCCAAGGTGCAGTGCTGCATCGACGCGCTTCGGGGCGGGGTGGGGAAGGCCCACATCATCGACGGCCGGATCGCCCACGCCACGCTCCTTGAAATTTTCACGGACAAGGGCGTGGGGACCGAGATTTCCCTTTCGGGCCGCTCGACGCGCGCCCCCGCCAATCAGACGGATCTTCCCCTCGGTAGCCGGAGCAATTCGTGAAGAACGGCGTAAAAACTCCCGGCGCCAAGAGCAAATCCCTCCAGCGCCGGGCGGAGGCGGTCCTTTTCCCGAACTACGGCGTCCGC
>JBFLVN010000374.1:0-3079 GCA_040758475.1 Bdellovibrionota bacterium | reverse complement strand
AGAAGAAGAAAAATCGGAGAGCCCGGAACACCTCCCCGCCGTCCGGGAACTAAAAAGCTGGGGCGCCCAGATCGTCCTCCCCGTGGGTCGGCCCGAACAACTCCAGGGCCTCGTCCTTCTCGGGCCCCAGAAGAGCGGCGGAAGTTACGGCCCCTCGGTCCTCGAATTCCTAGGGCTTCTCGCCAACCAGGCGTCCGTCTCCCTCGAAAACGCCCGGCTCCTCGAAGCCGAGCGGACCCGCGAGCGGATCATCCAGCAGGAATCCCTGGCCGCCGTGGCCCAGCTCGTAGACGGCACGGCCCACGAATTAAACAACCCCCTCGGAAGCGCCCACTCGCTCGTGGCGACGGCCATCGAGTCGATCGACGAGGCGAGGAATGCTCCTGCGGGAAACGGCGCCCTTCCCCTCGAAGAAGCCAAGCAAGCCCTCCTCTTCGCCCAGCAGCAGCATGCCCGGGCGCGGCAGATCATCCAGACCCTCCGCCAGCTCTCCGAACTATCGGCCCAGCCCCGGGAGGCCATCCCGCTCGCGAAAATCCTCGAAGACGCGGTGCGGGCGATCCGCCTCAAGCACTCCGCCCTCCCCTTCGAGGGGGACCTCCTCGTGCCGCCCGAAATGGCCCCCTACCCCGGGAGCTTCGCCCAGATTTCGCAGATGTTCCTTCACGTCCTGGACAACGCCGTCCGGTCGCTCGGCGGCGCGCAAGGAAAGATCAAAGCCACGCTCACGGATGAAAAGGGGGAGGTCGTCTTCCGCTGCGAGGATACGGGCTGCGGCATCGCCCCCGAACACCTCAAGAACGTCTTCCGCCCCTTCTACAGCGGCTGGCGCCCCCAGCGGGACTGCCGGGGCCTTGGCCTCTACGTGTGCCACGAAATCGCCAAGACCCACGGCGGCCGCATCGACATCGAAAGCACCCTCGGCAAGGGGACCACCATCACGGTCCGGCTACCGAGGGGGTGAGGGTGTTCAAGACTCGATAACTTTTCTTGTTCGGATTCCGGACAAATCGCGAAACCCTCATTTTTGCAATTTTCCCTAAAACATTAATGAAGTCCGTGGGTTAGAAGATTTCCGCCAATTGGCACGGGCGTTGCTCTAACTCCATTTCGACGGAGGCAGTCCGAGGAAAAGCCGTGGAAAAGCACCATAAGAGATACCGGACATTATTCTACATATTATTGAATTTTGTCCGGTGTAGGTTATCCTACTCATGAGCCCCCAGGTCCAAAGCGTCGCCCTGGAGGGCGTCTACCTGTTCTTCAACAGCGACGATCACCTCCCCCCGCACTTCCACGCGGAGCGCCTGGGGGAATGGGAGTGCCGGGTAATGTTCCTAAGACGCCCCGAGGAAATGATCGAAGGGATTTATGGAAATCCTTCGGGGAAAGAACGGCGGGAACTCCTTGCCTTGGCGGAGGCCAATCGAGCGGCCTTGTTGAAGGAATGGGGAGAAAAAGTCCTGGTCAAAAGCCCGGGGCCCGCGAGATAACCCATGGACGAAATCATCATCCGAAGCGAAGCCAGGCCCCAGATCAAACCCCTGCTCGCGGGGATTCCAGCAAAGAGGATTCACGCGCGTCACAGCCCGGCGGCCCTCTCCAGCCTCTTCATCGAAACGCCCCAAAGTGCCGTCGCCTTGGCGGACGATTGGCCGCAAGACATCCCCCGGCGCCAAAAAGTCGCGATTGCGATCTTGGACCCCTGGAGCGGGACGCGGGCAGTGCCGGGCGAGGCGGCCAACTATGTACGCGAACAATGTCCGAAAGCGACCGTCTATGCGGCGCAAGACCCGAATGCAGTCCGCCGCATCGTCCGGGCCCATTCCCTGGAAGCCGAAGACCGCCTGATCGCATCGGCCAGCGTCGCCTACGGCCGGCTCTTCGTGTGGAGCTGCGAGCCGCACCTCTACGCCTGCTCCCTTTCGCGGCTCCCCGGCGTTGGGGGGCTGCCACGGGCGGAGCAGGAGCAATTCGTCATCAGCGAAACGGGAAGCCGCATTTCCTGGCCGAAGGCCGACATCGACCTGGACCTGGACGCCATCCGGGCCCGGTGCGATGAGAAATTCCGGCGGGAGCGGGAACAGAAAATCCGGAGCGAAGCCGCGCGCTACGCCAAGGCCATCCGCGCCCTGCGGGAAGAAAAGAATCTCAAGCAAGCGGGCATCGAGGGATTGAGCGAACGGGAAGTACGGCGGATCGAGACCGGCGGCCAGAGGCCGCGCTTCTCTTCGCTCCAAAAACTCGCCGCCGCCCACCGTCTCTCCCTGGACGATTATCTTGGGGAACTGGCCCGGCTCTCGGCGCGAGGAGAAAGAGCTTGACATCAAACCCCTATTCGGATACTATGCTTTTTTAGTTCGATTCGTTCATTCCGCTTCCTCATTCACTCCCGTCTTCTCCCATTCACCGTTGTCCATTTCTGTTTTCCCGATGCCGGGGCCTTTGCGCCCCGTGGATGGTTTATGCCTTGCCCCCACCACCCCGCTCCCGGTTTTTCGCCCTCCCTCGGAGAGGAGGGGGCAGTGTGCCCTCCCGAAAGCCCGGCCTACGTCCCTTCCCCCAAATCCCTGAAACTTCTCCGCTCGAAGTCTTTTCTCCCGAATATCTGCAAGGAGATCGAGGCGGGGGCTTCCCCCCACGTGGCGGCCCAGGTCCAGGGGATGAAGGAAGATGATTACTGGCACTTCTGGTACGAAGGGAAGGCGGCGTCGCGCAAGAAAGAACAAGACCAGACGGATTTGGACGAAATCCTCGCAAAACTCGTGGACGAGGTGACGCTGTTTTTAGCCAAGGCCCGGATGAAGGCCGAGCAGTCCGTTTTCTCGAAGCACCCGCACCTGTACCTGACGCGCGGCCCGGGGCGCCCGGGCGGGGGCGAGTGCCGGCACTGGGCCCAAAGCCCCCAGGAAGAACTAGAACGCCAGAAGAAGAACTTTGAGAGCCATCCCCTAAGGTACTTAAGCTCCGGCGCCGCCGGGGGAAATTCCTACTACGCCCAGAAGGCGGCGATGGAGAAGAGGGTGGGTGAAATGCCCTTCCCCTGCGCCCAGTGCGAAGCCGCCCTGATGGACGAACT
>JBFLVN010000373.1:0-3089 GCA_040758475.1 Bdellovibrionota bacterium | reverse complement strand
CGGGGAACGGGAGGGGTCATGCGGGTTCTCGTCCTCGAAGACGACGTCCCGACCGCCAAGTGCCTATCGAGCATGCTTCAGGCGCTCGGGCACGAGCCGCTCGTGGCCTATTCCCTGGATCGGGCGGTTCAATCGTTCGAGGCGGGGGGGATCGACCTCATTCTGACGGACTACGCCCTCCCGAAAGGCCACGGGGTCCAGTTCATCAAGGAAATCCGCACCAAGTCCCAATCCGTCCCGATCGTTCTGCTCACGAACTATTCCATGCCCCACATGCACGCCGAGGCCCTCCACGCTGGGGCGAACGAAACGGCTTTCAAGAGCATGCCGATCGAAGCCCTTGAGAGGATTCTGGAAAAATACGGGGTATAATCGAAATTCGATGCCAGGTTTTTACGAAGAAAAAATCTTCCCCCGCGTCTGCGACCTTTTGATCCGGCAGTTCGAGGAATTCCGGCCGGGCGTCGTATCGCCTGCAAAGGGGCGCGTTCTCGAAATCGGTTTCGGAACGGGGAGGAATCTTCCCCACTACGGAAAGATCGACGAACTCGTAGGCCTGGACCCTTCCGGCGGGATGAATCAGATCGCGGAAAAACGCTCAAACAAGGCGGGATTTCCCGTCAAAGTCGTGCAAGGGGCGGCGGAGAAACTCCCTTTCCCGGACGCATTCTTCGATACCGTCGTTTCGACCCTGACGTTCTGCACCATCGGCGATCCCGCCGCCGCGGCCAGGGAAGCCCGCCGGGTCCTTAAAAAAGACGGCCGGTTCCTTTTCGTGGAACACGTGCTGGCTCCCGGCCGGAGGACGGCCCAGTGGCAGCACCGGTTGAACCCCATGTGGAAAAAGGTTTTCTGTGGCTGCGAGCTCGACCGGGACACCTGGAAAATTTTCGAGCAGAGCGGCTTCGATCTTTCGGGCGCCCGGCGCGTGACCGTCGATGCCCCGCCCATCGTGCGGCACCTCATCGTAGGCGAAGGCCGCCCCGTTTAAGGGGTTTTAAAGAATTCCGCGTATTTATCCGCCAGCGGGACGCCCAGTTCCCGGCTTTTTTCCCAATCCTTGCGAGCCGCCGCCATATCCTCTTTCTGGATGAAAACCAGCATCCGGTTTAGGAAGATGTCACCCCGATCGGGAAATTTTTGGGCGGCATAATCGAGCGTTTTGAGGGCATCATCTAACCGCCCCTGTTCGCGCAGAAGATTCCCGAGGTTCGAATAGGCCGAGGCGTTTTCGGGGTCTTCTTGGATGGCGCGGGTGTAGGCTTTCTCGGCCCGTTCCGGGTCTCTCATCTGCTTCGCGAGGAGCCCCAGGTTGAGCCAGACCTCCGAAGGGTGGGGGTGTTTTGTGAGGGCCCTTTCGTAGGCTTTCATCGCTTCTTCTGCTTTGCCGAGCTGGTGGTAGGCCGTTCCGATGGCGAAGGGAGCTTCGGCGTAGCCCAGCTCCTCGGCGCGAAGGTAGTGGGGGAGGGCGTCTTCAATCTTTCCTTCCCGGACAAATTCCTGCCCCAGGTTGTAATGAACGCGGGCGTTTTCGGGTGTAACTACGGCGTTCTTTTCGAGAAGCCTGACGGGGGATTGCCAGTCACGGTTCCGGCTGATTGTCCTTGTGGTAGCAGCGAAGGCAAGGAAGATGAGTGCGAGGGCAGCGGCGATTTTGAAAGGCGGACGCTGTTCTGCCAGTTGCAAAAATCCGGGTGGAATGAGTGGCAAAAGAAAAGCACTCGGGAAATAAAGCCGGTGCTCGTAGAAGAGTTCGAGGTTGAGGAAAGTGGATTCCGGAGCGAGAGCCAGGACGAAACAAAGAGGGCCTAGCGCTACGACTTTCTTATCTGAACGAAGAAGCCAGAAAAAAGTACCCAGCACTGGAATTCCCGCAAGCCATGCCGGCAGCGTCGTCCAGGGAGAAAGGATTCCCTGGGAAACGCTCATTCCGTGATCGAGGGCGAGGTTCTTGGGAAAAAGAAGAAGCCCCAGGTATTTCCAATAAGCCCGGGGCGCGGAGAGAACCCGGTCGGCCAAGGTGTAGGTTCTTCCGGGAAGCTGCCCCGCTCCGAAATGGGCGCCGCTCAGGGCGGCATAGCCCGTAGCCATCAGGACGGGCGGCATGAGGCTGAGTGAGAGAAGGATAAGGCGCTTGCGCCGGACGGATGGGTCCTCTCCACTGCCAGCAACGAGTTCATAGAGCAGTACGAGGACCGGTAGGGCTGCCGCGCTTTCTTTGCTGAGGAGCGCGAGAAAATAACTAGCGGCGGCAGCGGCATAAGTTTTCTTCGAGTTCACCCGCCGGGCGTGAAGGTAGAGCCAGAGGGCGGCGAAGGAGAACATTCCCGCCATCACCGTCATCCGCTGGACCACATAGGTGACCGCCTGGGTCTGGGCCGGGTGAACCGCCCAGATGAGGGCCCCTGCGGCGGCGAGGTGCCAAGGCTCTATTTTTCCCGGAAGCTTCGGGAGATGGCGGTGGAAGAGTTCCAGAAGGAACAGGAAGAGGAGCGCCGCGGCCAGACCGTGGAAAAGGTCGTTTGCGGCATGGAAGGCGGCAAGATTCTGCCCGTGGAGTCGCCATTGCCAGGCGAAGGTGAGATAGGGGAGGGGCCGGAGGCGCGCCGGGGAATGGAAAGCCGCTTTTTCCCAGGACTCAAGCGAGCGGGGGGCGAAGCCTGTGACGGCCTTGTTCTCCGCGATGTTGGGCCGGTCGTCGAAGAGGAAGGCGCCGTCCCGGTTGGAGGCGAACCAGATCGCGAAAATGATTACGCACAAGGCCGCTGCCACCGGAAAAGTGAGCGGCGTTGAATTGACAACCCCAGGAGGCTGTGGTTTAGTCCCGCGCAATTTCGGGTAGGGCGTGAGCCCCCGTTTCGGGTGGCAGCGTACTTCGCCCAACGGCCGTTTCGCAAGGAAAAAACGGCCGGACCAAGGGGGAAAACATCATGGCGACGGAAGTCAAAGCGCACATCACCGGGACGGTCTGGAAAATCGTTACGAAGGTCGGAGACAAGGTAAACGAGGGCCAGGAAATCATGATCCTCGAATCCATGAAGATGGAGATGCCCATCGAATCGCCCGCCTCGGGAACCATCAAGGAGTTC
>JBFLVN010000372.1:0-3119 GCA_040758475.1 Bdellovibrionota bacterium | reverse complement strand
AAATTATGTTCCCGCCGCCCCCAAGAGCGCAAGCCAAGGGGGGCAATGGCCTTGGCGTTCTCCGGCAAGGCAACAGACCCTTCAGGAATTGGTGAAATCCCCGGTTTCCGTCTTTCCGGCTACGGCGGTCAAGCCGCGGCTGGAAGCGAGAGGCGCAGAATGGCTTGCCCGTCTTCCATCCGCGGGACGAAGGCCACATCCCCCCGGTGGAAACGCGCGATCTCGCGCAGAAGCCCGATCCGGGGCCCCGCGCTGGCGGAACCCAGGGAACCCCGCCGGTCGCATTCGAGAACGATCCGGCCCTCTTCACCGAACGCCGAGAGCCGCACTTCCCCCGCCACCGACGAAGGAGTGCCCAGGAGAATCTCCTCGATGAGCGACCGGATAGCGTGGCGAAGGAGGGAAACATCCCCCCGCACGGGCGGCAGGTCGGGCTCCACGTCCTCCCGCACGGCCCAAGCCAGGGACCCGTACTGGCGGGAGAGTTCGCGCCGGACTTCGTGAATCAAGTCGGCCAAGTGAACTTCCTTCCAAGGCGCTTCCTGGGAAGGAAGAAGCCCTTCGAGGTCCCCGGCCAGGGCGCGGCACCGCTCCAAGGCCCGCGCCGCCAGTTCCAAATCCGCCTTGACGTTTTCAAGGCGCTCTCCTCCGAGGAGGCCGTCCAGAACGGAACGGGCCGAGGCCAGGAGGGACCGGGATTCTTCGAGAGGATTCCCAAGCGAAGTCGCGACGCTTCCGAGGGCTTCGGCCGCCGCCCGGCGCCCCGCCGCTTGGGCGAGAAGCTTTTCCGCCTCCTGCCGCTGGGCGACGAGGTGGGCGGCGAAGCGGTGGGTGAAAAAGTTCACGCCGGTCACGACGAGCGCCGCGCTGGCGAAAACCATCCAGGGCGGGAGCCCCCGCCAGATCGGGTGATGGGCCGAGAGCTGCGCGGGATAGGAAACCAGTTCCGGCGCGATGGGATCGTAGGGAAGAAACCCCGCGAAAACGGCAGCCACCAAGATAAGGTAGAGGTAATTGGAAACCCGGCGGGCCCAGACCCCCTCGGAAAGACCCCAATCGACCGTCACGCCGAAGATGAGGAGGGGATAAAACGCCACCGCCACCGAGGCCACGACGCCCGTCAAATAGGTAAGGAGCGAAATAGCCACGGCGTCCGAAACGATGAGCACGCGCCGCAGGACGAGAAGGCCTTTTTCCGTCAGCCTCGGATGGAGAAAAAGCGCTGCCCCAACGAGAGTCACGTAGGAAGCCACCAGGGTAATGGGCCAGCCCCGTACCCCAAGCAGCAGAGCCAAGGGGAGAAACCCCCCGGCGAACAAAAGCCGAAGACGAAGATCGAGCGGCCACCGTCCCTGTGTGCCCATGTCGAAAGGCCCTCCTGGCCAACCCCTCGCCCGCCCGGCGTCACCACCCGCCGGAGAACGGGACCCCTCTTTAGATTTGTTTACAAGTGTACCGCCAAAGCCACGCCAGAGCTAGACGCGGTGCGGCGAGTCCAGCAAGCAAAGCCAAAGCCCTTGATTTCTTTGCTTAATTTGCTCCTTTTCACCGCATCCTTGTATAAATCCGGCCATCTGCAAGAGGTTCCCGTGGGACAGACCGCCGCCGCCCTTCGAGAATTTCCCGCCCGCGAGGGGGCCGAGCCCCTTATCGAGCTTCGCGGCCTCACCAAGCACTTCCCCGTACGGGGGGGCTTCTGGGGGCGGGCCCGGGATTTCGTCCGCGCGGTGAGCGGCGTGGACCTCCAAATCTACCCGGGCGAGACCTTGGGGCTCGTGGGAGAGTCGGGTTGCGGGAAATCCACCCTCGGCCGGACGCTTCTTCGCCTTATCGAACCCACCGCCGGTGAAATCCTCTATGAGGGCCGGGACATTACGCGCCTTCCTTCCAAGGAGATGCGGGCCCTGCGGCGGGACCTCCAGATCATTTTCCAGGACCCCTATGCTTCCCTAAATCCCCGCATGTCGGTCGAACAGATCGTGGGGGAACCCCTGGCCGTCCACAACCTGCGCCCCAAGAAGGACCGGCGGGACCGGATCGTCGAACTCCTGGAACTCGTGGGATTATCGCCCGAAGCCCTCTCCCGTTACCCGCACGAATTCTCCGGCGGCCAGCGCCAGCGCATCGGGATCGCCCGGGCGCTCGCGGTCGAACCCCGGTTCATCGTCTGCGACGAACCCGTGAGCTCTCTCGACGTCTCCATCCAGGCCCAGATCGTCAATCTCCTCATGGAACTCCAGGAAAAACTGGGTCTCACATACCTCTTCATCGCCCATGACCTGCGGCTCGTCGAATTCGTCTCCGACCGCATCGCCATCATGTACCTGGGACGGATCGTGGAACTGGGGCCCGCGACGGAGATCGTGACGAAGCCGCTCCACCCCTATTCGGAAGCGCTCCTTTCGGCCATCCCGGTCCCCGATCCCAAGACGAAGCAGAAAAGGATTGTTCTCGAAGGGGAAGTCCCCAGTCCCATCCACCCGCCCGCCGGTTGCGCATTCCATCCCCGGTGCCGGCACGCCAAGGCCGATTGCGCCTCAGCCCTCCCGCCGCTGCTAGAAATCTCCTCCGTTCATTCATCGGCCTGCAAATACGCTTCGGAAATCTACCGGAAGGCCTGATCCCGGAAATGGCCCTCCGGAAAGTCCTTCGCAAATCCGGCGGATTGCTCTTCGCCTTCGCCCTCGTCTTTCTCGCCGCTTGCCCCCCGGAAGAGAAGGCAGGACCGGGAGAAAAAGAAGAATCCCCGACGGAAGGAAAATTGCCCCGGGGCGCTCTCACTTTTGAAGGAGGCCCGGAAATCCAGATCGAGATCGCGACCGCCCCCGAAGAACTCCGGATCGGCCTTTCCTACCGGGAAAAGCTCTGCGGCCTGTGCGGGCTCTACTTCGTCTTCCCCGAGGAGCAGACCCAGACTTTCTGGATGCGCCGGATGCGCTTTCCCATCGACATCCTCTGGCTCCGTGCGGGCAAGGTGGCGGGCACGAGCGAGAACCTCCCTCCCCCCAAGGACCCCAACGCCCCCGAATGGAGCCTCCCCCGCTACGAATCGCCGGTCCCCGTCCGGCACGTGCTCGAAGTGCCCGCCGGGTTCGTCCAGAAACACGGACTCCGCGTGG
>JBFLVN010000371.1:0-3127 GCA_040758475.1 Bdellovibrionota bacterium | reverse complement strand
TGCCGAAGGCCCCGGTAGCACCCCATGTCCATGAGGCGCTTGATGCTCATGGAGACTTCGCGCCGCAGATCGCCTTCCACCAGGATGCCCTGGTCCAGAACCTGGCGGATGCGGGAGACGTCCCCTTCCGTCAGGTTGTCGGTGCGGAGATTGGGATCGACGTTCGCCTTGGAAAGGACTTCCTTCGCCCGGGCGGGGCCGATTCCGTAGATGTAGGTGAGGGCCACCTCCATCCGCTTGTTGCGGGGCAGATCGACGCCAGCAATACGTGCCATGACTTCCTCCGGTTATCCCTGCCGCTGCTTGTGGCGGGGGTTGGCCTTGCAGATAACCCGCACGCTTCCACCGCGGCGGACGATCTTGCACTTCTCGCAGAGTTTCTTGACCGACGAACGTACCTTCACGACGCGCTCCTATTTCTCCCGGTAAGTGATACGGCCCCGCGTGAGGTCGTACGGCGAGAGTTCTACCGTTACCTTGTCCCCGGGGAGGATCTTGATGAAATTCATCCGCATCTTCCCCGAAATGTGGGCCAGCACCTTGTGCCCGTTCTGGAGTTCCACCCGGAACATGGCATTGGGGAGCGGCTCAACGACCGTCCCCTCGACCGCAATCATGTCTTCCTTCGGCATGCGTCCCTGCTCTCTTTATGCCGCCGCCGTGAGCACTTCCGTGCGATCCTCGAAGATCGCGATGGAGTGCTCGAAATGGGCCGACGGCTTGCGGTCCTTCGTCACCACCGTCCACCCGTCCGAAAGGACTTCGACTTCGTGGGTCCCCAGATTGATCATGGGCTCGATGCACAAGACCATTCCCGGCTGAATCCGGAGGCCCTTGCCCGGCCGCCCGAAATTGGGGACCTGCGGGGGCTCGTGGAGTTCCCGGCCGATGCCGTGGCCCACGTACTCCCGGACGACGCCGTAACCGGCGGCCTCCGAATGGGCCTGGACGGCGTGGCCGATGTCCTCGATCCGTTTCCCGGGGCGGGCTTGTTCGATCCCCTTCTCCAGGGACTCGCGCGTCACCTGCATGAGGCGCTCGAGTTCCTTGGAGACGGGCCCCACCGCGACGGTCGTGGCCGAGTCGGCGAAATAGCCGTCAAGCTGCACGCCGAAATCCACACTCACGATGTCCCCTTCCTTCAGGATCTTCTTGCTGGAGGGGATTCCATGGACGACTTCCTCGTTCACCGAAGTGCAAAGCGTGCAGGGGAACCCGTGGTACCCCTTGAAGGCGGGCTTGGCGCCGGCCGCAAGGGTCCATTCTTCCGCGAGGCGGTCCAGGTCGAGCGTGGAAATGCCAGCCTTCACCTCGTCCCTGAGGCGCAGGAGGATGTCGGCCACGATCTTGCCGGCCCGCCGGATTTTTTCCACTTCGTTCATGGTCTTCAGTTCAATCACCGCGCCACCCTGCCAAAGACGCCCGCCTCCGGGCCGTCCCTTCGGTCAGGCAATCGCCTCGTTGATCCGCCGCCCCACTTCCTCCAGGGAGCCGATCCCGCTCACGCTGCGGAGCAGACCCCGGCCCTTATAGTAATCCAGGAGCGGCTGGGTCTGTGCGTGGTAAACCGAAAGGCGCTTCTGGACGACCGCTTCCCGGTCGTCGTCGCGCTGGTAGGTTTCTCCACCGCACTTGTCGCAAACACCCGCCTTCTTGGGCGGGAAAAACTTCACATGGTATTCGGCGCCGCACTTCTTGCAGATGCGGCGGCCCGCGATGCGCTCGACCACGTCCCGGTCGGGCACTTCGAGGTTCACGACCCGCAGGATCGACCGGCCGTTCCTCTTCAGGCAATCCCCAAGGGCCTCGGCCTGGGCGATGGTCCGCGGAAAGCCGTCCAGGAGAAACCCCCCGCAGGCGTCTTCCGCCCGCAGGCGTTCTTCCACCACCCCGATAATCACCTCATCCGGCACCAGCTCGCCCCGGTCCATGAAGCCCTTGGCCTTTACTCCCAAGGGCGTCTGGGCCTTGACGGCCGCGCGCAGGATGTCCCCGGTCGAGATCTGGGGCACGCCCAGGGCGCTTACCATGCGCTTGGCCTGCGTGCCCTTCCCGGCGCCGGGAGGACCCATCAAAATAAGTTCCTTTCCCATCACGGCAAGGGGCCCTTACGCCATGCGCCGGCGGGGCTGGCCCCGGAGGCTCTTCTTGGAACCGAAGAACCCCTCGTAATTGCGCGAAATCATGTGGCTTTCGATCTGTTGGGCCGTATCCAGGGCCACGCCCACCACGATCAAGAGGCTCGTGCCCCCGAAATAGAAGGGCACGCCCGCCCCCTGGGAAAGGAACGAGGGGAGCAGGCACACGATGACGAGGTAGAGGCTTCCAATGAGAGTCAGCCGGGAGAGGATCGTGTCGATGTATTCGGCCGTCCGCTGGCCGGGGCGGATGCCCGGGACGAAGCCGCCGTTCTTCCGGAGGTTGTCGGCCACGTCCACGGGGTCGAACGTCACGGCCGTGTAGAAGTAGGCGAAGAGAACGATCAGCACGCCGTAGAGGAGTTCGTAAACATAATAGCCGCCGCCGGGCTGGAAGTATCCGGCGATGTGATTCAAGCCCGAAGCGAAACGGAAGTACCATTGCTCGGAAGGAGGCGCTCCTTCAGCGGGCGCCTGCACTTCTTGGGTGAACTGGGCGATCGTCGGGATGAAGAACAAAAGCGAACTCGCGAAAATCGGGGGAATGACGCCCGAGGTATTGAGACGCAGCGGCAGGAAGGAGGATTGCCCCTGTACGAGCCGCCGCCCCATGACCCGCTGCGGGTACTGGATCGGAATCCGGCGGTGGGCCCGCTCGAACCAGACGATGAAGAAGAGGACCACGATCATGAAACCGCCGACGAGGAAGAGGGAAAACGGCTGAATCTCGCCGGACTCGACGGCGCTGTAGGTGTTGGTGAGCGCCGCCGGAACGCGGGCCGCGATGCCCGCGAAGATGATGAGGGAAATCCCGTTCCCGATGCCGCGTTCGGTGATCCGCTCGCCAAGCCACATGAGGAACGCCGTTCCGGTCGTAAGCGTAATGGCCGTAGTGACCCGAAAGCCCCAGCCGGGGTGCACGACGAGCGGGCGCCCCAGGGGGTCGGTGAGCGATTCAAGGCCGCTAGCCATCACCACGGATTGGACGA
>JBFLVN010000370.1:0-3131 GCA_040758475.1 Bdellovibrionota bacterium | reverse complement strand
CGCCCCAGGACCCCGCCGCCGGGGTCGAATTGCACGCCCGTTTGGGGGAAAACGTTTCGGCAGGAGAGCCCCTCTTTACGATCCACGCGGAAAGCCCCGGCGAACTCTCTTATGCCCTCGAATACGCGGAGCGGCACCCGGAAAAAATCGTCGCGGTGGGGGAATCGTGAAGCCGCCGCTCTTTTTTTCCCTTCCCGGAAATGAATCCTTGGGCGCCGCCATTGCCGCGCGCCTTTCGGCTGAACTTGGAAAGTTAACCGCGCGCCGTTTCCCGGACGGGGAATCCTACGTGCGGCTCGAATCGGACCCCAAAGGCCGGAGCGTCATTTTCCTTTGCACCCTGGACCGGCCGGATGAGAAATTTCTCCCCCTTTTATTCGCCGCGGAAACGGCGAGGGACCTGGGAGCAGCGCGGCTGGGGCTCATCGCCCCGTACCTCTCCTACATGCGCCAGGACGCCCGCTTCCAGCCGGGGGAAGGGATCACTTCCACCTATTTCGCCAAAGCCGTAAGCCGTTCCTTTGACTGGCTCCTCACCGTGGACCCGCACCTTCACCGGCGGGAGTCCCTCTCCGAAATTTATGAAATCCCCGCCCGGGCCGTTCACGCAGCGCCCGCGCTTTCGGTCTGGATCGGAAAGAACGTGAAGAATCCCCTGGTGATCGGCCCCGACGAAGAGAGCCGCCAGTGGGCGCAGGCCGTGGCGGGGGGAAACGGCGCGCCGGCCATCGTCCTCGAAAAAAAGCGCCTGGGGGACCGGAAGGTGGAGGTCTCCGCGCCGGAGGCCGGGCGCTACAAAGGGCGGACGGCCGTGCTCGTCGACGACATCATTTCGACCGGTCAGACCATGGTAGCGGCGGTAAAACACCTGATCGCCGAAGGATTTCCTTCCCCCCTCTGCCTGGGGGTCCACGGCGTTTTCGCGCAAAAAGCATACGAGGATTTGCTCACGGCGGGCGCGGGCGCCGTCGTGACGGCGAACACGATCATCCATCCATCCAACCAGATCGAT
Source organism: Bdellovibrionota bacterium (assembly GCA_040758475.1). GTDB lineage: Bacteria > JAGRBM01 > JAGRBM01 > JAGRBM01 > JAGRBM01 > JBFLVN01. Next base: position 2,119 of record JBFLVN010000370.1, on the reverse strand, counting down.
GTGTCGGAACTGCTAGCCAAAGCGTGTGAAGAATTCGTGGGTGGATAACCTCACCCCCACGCGATCATCCCCACGAACGAAACGATCCCGGCCACGGCGCCCGGAAGAAGAACCCGCGCCGCGATCCGGCGGGCGTCCGGATGGGCCAGAAAAACCACCATGCCCAGCTTGACGAGGGTGTTGACGACGGCCGCCAGGGCGATTCCTTCGGCGGCGAGGCGCGCGTCGATCACTCCTCCGGCCATCCGGGAAAAGGAGAGCGTCACGGCGTCCACGTCCGTCGTGCCGGCGAGGGCCGCGAAGAGATAAAGGATTTTCCCCCCGAACCGCTCGGTCGCGAAGGAAGCGCCCCATTTGATGGCGCTGTAGAAGACTCCGAATTTGAGGGCCATCGAAAGCTCGGTCGGATTGCGGACGCCCGGGTCGCCCGGCGGCGGCGCTGGCGCGTTCGTCCGCTGGACGAGCTTGAAGGCGAAAAAGCTCGCGGCGAACATCACCCCCGTCGGCACGAGAAGCAGAGAAAAGAAAGCGGGATTCGCGGCCACGCCCGCCACGAACATGCGGGCGTACATGATGGTGCAGGCAAGACCCATGGCGATCCCGAAATCGCGGGCGGCGCCGGAAGATTCCTTGCTCTGGCGGCTAAAGGAGAGGACGAGGGCCGTCGAGGAGACGAGCCCGCCCATGGCCCCCGCAAAGAGAAGCCCGCGCCGCGCGCCCAGGAACCGGAAGAGCAGAAAACCGGCAAGCCCGATGCCCGCGATGAGCGTCACCATGAGGCCGATCTCCCGCGGGACGATCGCCCCCAGAGGGTCGACGGCCTTCGATGGAAGAAGTGGAAGGACGATGGCCATGAGCACGACGAATTCAAGGATTTTGAGAAGATGCTCTTGTGTCAGGCCGTGGGCGAATTCGTGGATCTGGGGCTTGAACGCGAGAAGGGCCGTCATGGCGACGGCGAGAACGACGGCGGCGAAGGTCTCGCCCGCGTGGACGAGAACGCCGGCGAGAAAAGTAATGACCACGACGACGGAGGTCGTCAGCCCCGGCGAAGTCCCCTTCTGCCGGAGTTCCCAGGCGTAGGCGATCCCGACGAAGGCGAGCAATCCCGCCAGCGAGAGTACCAGGATCCAAGGCGTGTAGGTTTCAGCGAAACGCGCCGCCAGCACGCCCCAAAGGGAAATGAGGGGGAGCGTCCGGACACCCGCCACGCGGGTTTTTCCAGGAATGGCCTTGGCCCGTTCCCGCTCGAGCCCCACGAGGAACCCCAAGGCCGCCGCGACGGCGAGTTCGTGGATTTCGTGAAGGGGCTGAGGGTCCATGAATTACCGCGCCGGCGCCTCTTGGAAGTCTAGCGGCCTTCCCCGCGGAAAACCCGCCCTTTTGCACGGATGGGGGAAATATCGTAAGGTGCTTTCAATTCCAAAATGGCACCGGGGGCACTGGGCGTTTCTCATGAAGACGATCCTCGTCGTGGACGATCATTCATTCGTGAAGGCCTTCTACGTCCTGGCCTTCAAGAACGACCCCTACCGCCTCGTCTTCGCCTACGACGGGGAGGAAGCCCTCGCCCAGGCCGACAAGGAAAACCCGGACCTCATCGTCATGGACGTGAACCTTCCGCGCCTCGACGGCGTGCTTGCCACCAAGGCGCTCCGGGCCCGGCCCAAGTTCCGGCAAGTCCCGATCCTCGCCGTCTCGGCCCGCCCGTGGGACGAGTATCTCCAGAGCGCCGGTTTTACCGAGTACCTCAAGAAACCCGTTTCCGTCTCCCAACTCCGGGAGGCCGTCCTCCGTTACATTCCAGGGCAAGCGGCCAAAGCCTGACCCTTCCTTTACTTTGACCGCCCCCGCCTGCCACGATTGAAAGAAGGGACGGCGTCCCAGGACCCTCCGTTCCGCCACGAAAATGCTGGGAACAACCGAACTTCTCGTCATCCTCGGCCTTGCGATCCTCTTCTTCGGAGCCCGCAAAATCCCGGACCTCGCCTCGGCCCTCGGCAAGGGAATCCGCAATTTTAAAAAGGCTCTGAAAGAGCCCGATGCCATCGACGTGACCGAAGGCCGCCCGCCCCAGGTGCCCGATCAGAACGGCGCCAAGCAAGAAACCGAAAAGAAA
>JBFLVN010000369.1:0-3150 GCA_040758475.1 Bdellovibrionota bacterium | reverse complement strand
AAACCAAGGGCCCCTTTCCGGGGCCCTTTTCGTTTGAAGCCGGTTCGGATTTCATACATTTCCAAGGCCCCTTCTTGCGGGCTGCTTTCCCGCATTCCAAATGGTTTTATCACACCCTCGTTGCTGACTTGGCCCGTCCTTGCTCGGATTCCGGACAAATCAAAAAGGCCGATTTCGTAAAACACAAGTAATTTCAGGCGCTTATCAATTGGTACAAGCCTTGCTTTAACTCCCCTCCAAGGCGGGAACTCCAAATAACGGGGACCGCAAAGCGCTTGGGGCCGATAAAGGCGCCCGGGCAGAGGAGGTTTTGTCTTATGAAACGCTTCGGTTTTGTTTCCCTGGTCTTTTCTCTTTGGTTTCTGGGCGGGTGCGGCGGGGACGGCGATTGCGCCCCGGTCGATCTCTCGCCCTTTTTGAACGGCCCGAGCGCCGCTGGCCAGACCTCCGAGTGGCAGTGCGCCTCGGGGGCGGGGCCTTTCGCCTTCGCCGTCTTTGAGGACGGAACGGGCCTCTCGACGGTCATCGGCGCCTTCGACTGGACGGACGATGGGTGCGGCCGGGTGGACGTGGACGGGGCCGTCCACCAGGAAATCTACGACATCGAGGCGAGCGTGCTCTTTGGCGCGGGGACGTTCCGCATCCGCTTCGACGACGGCTCGACCGACGAGGCCGTTTGCGCGGCGGTGATCGTCCCCTAGTTCTTCTGCAATGACCGGCGGAGGGGTGGCCTCCCGGGCGGAGGGCGCCCGGCTTTGGGCCGGGTGGGGCACCGGCGCTCCCGAGGGTTCAAGCCCCTCCCCCTCCGCTCTTTACCTATGCCGCAGAAACGAAAAGCCCGGGAGCGTTCGCGCGCTCACCGGGCCCGGATCAAGGGGGGGTACCGAGAGGTGTTCCTTAGGATGGCCATTGGTGAATCGCTGGGCAAGGGGGCGGTCTTTATTACGGAGCAATTATCGGCGGAGGGGTGGCCGAGAGGTTAAAGGCGCCGGATTGATAATCCGGAGAGGCTTTCGCGAGCCTCCGAGGGTTCGAATCCCTCCCCCTCCGCTCTTTTTTCAGCCGGAAAGAAACGGTGGCTGGACGCGGGAGATATACTGTGTATACTGAAAAGTTCGAGTTCGAATGGGACCCCGTAAAGGCGCGCTCGAACCTGGAAAAGCACGGAATTTCGTTCGAAGAAGCGATGACGGCTTTCAACGATCCGTGGATGTTTTTGGCGCCCGATCCTGCGCATTCGACCGAATCAGAAGTGCGGGAATGGCTCATTGGAGAATCAGTGGCAGGACTCTTGGTAGTCGTTTTTACAAGGCGCGCGAACGGCTACCGGCTCATCAGCGCCCGGAAGGCCAACGCCCGAGAGAGGAGACCTTATGAAGCGGCCAAAGAAGCATCCCGGCGATTTTCCCTTTGAGCGGGCCCGGCGAGTAACGCCCGAAGAATTGGAAATGTTTCGCCGCGCCATCCGCGCGACGCAGAAAAGGCTGGGCCGCCCGCCCAAGCCGGAGGGCGAGCGCTACCAAGCCGTCTCGATCCGCCTCCACCCGCAGGCCCTGGCCTGGGCGAAGAAGGAAGGGAAAAAGCGGGGGCTCGGCTACCAGTCCGTCATCAACGAGACGCTTTTGAAGGCGGCGGCGCGGTAATCGGATCCCTGCTTAGCGCCTCTTCTCGCGGCGCCATTTTTATTGTTTGCGGGAATTCCTGATCTGGATCGGCGTGAGAGACTCCGCGCATCGGAATCCCACGCCGCCGTTCTGGGGGCCCGGATCGTCCCACCGCCGGAAGGAGGAGCGGGCGTGCTGGGCGTAATTGGTCCAGGCGCCGCCTTTCCACACATAGGGCTCGCCCGTGCCCGTGGTCCACTCCCAGATGTTCCCCGCCATGTCGAGGGCGCCGTAGGGCGAAGCCCCGGCGGGAAGGCTCCCCACGGGCATGGTTCCATTTCCGCAATTCAAGGTATTGGCGAGCTGGCACGAAGGGGGATCATCGCCCCAGGGGAATTTTCTTCCATCTTCGCCGCGGGCCGCTTTTTCCCACTCGGCTTCCGAGGGAAGCCGCTTCCCCCGCCAGCGGCAGTAAGCCTCGGCTGCTTTGGCCGAAACGCAGTTGACCGGATCGTTCTCTCGGCCGGGCTTTCTCCAGTTGCACGGCGGCCCCGTCTCGGGCTCCTTGCAGGCCCCCGCCCCTACGCACTTGGAAAAATCCGCCACGGAGACTTCCGTCCGGTCGATGCGGAAGGCTTTTAGCGAAAAAGGCTTGGCGAGAAGATCGTTCTTGCCGCACTCGGGGTCTTTCTTCCTGTCGCAGCCGTACCAGAACTCCCCGGCCGGGACTTCCACCATGCCGCCTTGCCAGAAGGCCGGCGCCGCCGCCGAGGTGGTTTCTGGAACATCGGCAACGGCGGGAACGATTTGGAGGGCGGGGGCTGTGGAGGCGCCATTTAGAAGCAGGACCGATTCGAAGCGTGGCGGCAGCTCCTTGCCAGAAAGAAACGCCGCCACCCGCTCTCCCAAATTCTCGGCTAGTTGGGGGAGTTCCCCCTCGGCGCCCGTCACCTTGTCGGTGAAAAGGGTTTTCTTGGAAGAAAGATCGAGTACGAGCGCCGTCACGTAATAGGCACCGCCCACTTTGAGAAGCTCTCCCCGGACGAGCTTTTGAGCATGGACTTGTTTGGCCAGGTCGATCTGGCAGGCCTCCGTGCCGCATTGCTGCTCGAGGGCTTGCTGGCGCGCCAGGTCTTTAATCACGTCCTCGGCCACGATCCGCACGCCCGAAGCTTCCTGGAGTTTTAGGGAGAAGAGGGACGAAAGAGCTTCCGCCGTGGCCCCGTCCGCCCCGCCCTTGGCCGCGAAGGGATAGACGGCCACCCCCTGGGGCCCCTCGGCGCGGAGGGGGAAGGCGAAGAGCACAAAAATTCCAAGGGAAAAGAAACCGCGGGCGCTCATGGAAACTCCCTTATCCCTAGTAATCACAAGTGTTGGCGGAGGACGGGGAGAGGGCAAGTTCTCTTAATTTTGGGCTTGCTGGCGCTTTAATCGCTTTTCGCGTTTCCTCCCAGAGAACGGAAATTGTTTTGTTTTCATTGTCGAAGAGAGATCGGGCTTTTATAATTTCCCCCATCTTCGAAAAACCGGCGTGGGGTGGGGGAGG
>JBFLVN010000368.1:0-3181 GCA_040758475.1 Bdellovibrionota bacterium | reverse complement strand
CCAGAACTCCTCCCCGCTTTTTTTTTGCGTCGGATTGATTTCGGCCGGAATTTAGTCTAGAATCTAGCCAGTTCCTGATCGTTCACTGCATTTCATATTTACTCCAGGTCTTTCCCCTTCGTTTCTTCCACGAGTCCAAGCAGCAGGATCGCGATCCCTCCGAGCGGCGCGAGCGCGACCCACCGGATGAGGTGGAGGGGGCTCGTGCTGAATTGCCCCAGGAATCCGATCAGCAGGGCGAAGGCGGCCGTCACGATCCGGCCCGTGTTGTAGCAGAAGCCCGAGCCCGTCCCCCGAAGGCGCGTGGGGAATAGCTCCGGCAGGTAGTATGTGAACGATCCGAAGACCCCGAACACGGGAAGCCCCACGAGCCCCATGCAATAGAGCCGCGCGTGGGGATCGAGGGGCGCGCCGAAAGCGAGCGCGATGAGGATGGAAGCCGCGAGAAAATAGACCAGGAACATGGGCCGCCGTCCGAAGCGCGTCGCGAGCGGTACCGTGAGCATGGTTCCGATGAGTCCGCAGAGATTGAACGTCGCCGTAGCGCGAGTGACGAACAGCGTCCGAAGCGCCGGGAGTTCATTCGGTGGGGGAAGGGGAACGACTTCATCCGCCAGGAATCTAGCGATCGTCGGGATGAAGGCGTTGCAGCTCCACCATGTGACGAGCGCCGTCATGGCCATGGCGAGGCCGCCCAGCGTCTTGCGCCGTAGCTTGGGCGCGAAGAGGGCCGAGAGGCTCCCGTGGCCATCTTGCGCGGCGGCGGCCCAGCGCTCGGGCTCCTTGATCTTCGCCGCGATGAACGCGGCGGGAATAACGGGAAGAAGTCCCGATAAAAACACGACGCGCCACGCAAGGCTGGGGTCGGCGGCGAGTGCCGGTATCTGTTGTGTGAGCAGTTGATTGGCGAAGGTGGCGAGGAAGAGCCCGGCAGGGGAAGCCGTGTAGAGGACCGCCCCCGCCCACACGCGGGCCCGGGCGGGCATGACTTCCGCCACGAGCGCGGCCCCGGCGGCCCATTCGCCGCCGACGCCCAGGCTCGCGATGAACCGGAAGATCGAAAGCGTCCAGAGGTCCGGCGCGAGGCCGCAGGCCGCCGTGAAGACGGAGAAGGTGAGCATCGTAAGGGCCAGGGTCTTGGTCCGGCCCAGGCGGTCGGTCACGCGTCCGAAGAGGATTCCTCCAAGAGCCCATCCAACCAGCAAGAGCGCCGTGAGCGCCCCGGTCCAGAAGGTGATCTTCCCCTTGGCGCCCGGATCACCGGGCGAAAGGCCAAGGAGGTCCGGAACGCAGAGGGCCGAGATGTAGTTGAAGAGGAGGGCGTCGTAAACGGCAAAGCCCCACCCGAGCCATCCGGCCAGGAGGACGAGCCACTCCCGGCCCGCGAGGCGCGGGACGCCGGGGAGGAGATTCTCGGAAGATTTCATCGGATCGGTGGAGCTTTACAGCCACCGGAAGAAAAGTTCCACCATGTGCTGGTTCGTATCGAGGGAGAGGTTCCGCTCGTAGGCGTAGATGAGGCCGCCTTCCGTTCCTTCGAAACCCACGCCGCCCCCCAGGAAGTGATCCCGGGTTCCCACATCTCTCCGAAAACCTGTACGGACACGAAGATTCTTGACGAACTCCACTTCCCCGCCGAAGCCGTACCCCATGTCGGCGTCTTCTTTGGAAGTCGCATCTATCTGAACCGCCCCCGCGAAGCGGAGGATCTTGAACGGCGTCCCGGCGGCGGAGACCTCGAAATGGCGGGCAAGGTAACGGTCGTTTTCACCGAGGAGATTTCTCCCCACGAGGCCGATCTGGAGGCCGAAGAAATCCTTGAAGGGGATGAGGGCGCCCACGGTGAGTTCGATGTCGTGGGTGGCTGTCGGCACGTCTGGGAGATGATTGTCCACCCGGAGCCAGCTTACGGTGAGGCCCAGCTTGAACTTCTCGATGGTCGAATCGGCGAGGCCGAGCGACAGGTAACTGAAGACCGGCGCGTCGTCGTAGTCGTTGCCGGCCACGGCGAGCACGTTGTCGTTGACGATCGAATAGCTAAGGCCCACGGCCATCTGAGTCGTCTTGGCGTCTACAAGGTGGAAGGAGTGCTGGTTCAGCTCGTCCGTGTTGCGTTGGTAGGAGACACCCGCCGTAAAGGCCTGGGCCTGGGAGAGGCCCGCCGGATTGATCCGTACGGCGCTTGGATCGTCGGCGAGCGCCGAGAAAGCCCGGCCAAGGCCCATGCTCCTGGCACCCTGGAGCGTATCGAACTCGGGGCCCGGGATCTGGGCGCGGGCCGGGGAGACGGCGAGAAAGAACAACGCGGCCAGGGGCCAAAGGAAAGCAAAGAGTTTGGAGATTGGTTTGGAAAGCACGTCCGGGCCGCTCGCGGCCCTCACCTGGAGAAGACTAGAGACTACCTAGCGAGAGGGGAGAGGGGCAAGGGGGAATTAGCGGGCCGCATGCTGAGGCGATGGGCGCTTTCTGGCGGAACGCTTGCGGGGTTTGATGGTGATGTTCAACTCAAGCCCCATCGCCTGAGCGTACTTCTGGAGGGTCGAGAGCTTCGTGTCCGCGCCACTTTCGAGCTTGCTGACGACGGAAGGAGAGGTACGCATCAGTGCCGCAACGGCCGTCTGGCTGGCGCCCAAAGATTCCCGCTTTTCTGCGAGCTCCCGTGCGAGCTTCCGGCGCTGGTAGGCGGCTTCCGCCAATTCGGGGAAACAGGGGTTCTTCGCCGCCCGTTCGGCCATGATTTGGTCGAGCAAATCTCTGGGCATGGGTTCCTCTTGCGGAGAAAGCGAAAGCACCGATAGTATATCTCAAACGATACGGCGTTCAAGAAAAAGCCTTATCCCTTGCTTTGACGCATCCTCCCGCGTTGGCGCCAATCGGAAAGCCGCTGTTCCGCTAAGTCAATGAACCGGGGCGGGGTTTTCTGCGTTTTCTTGCTGAATGCGTGCAACGCCAGGAATATCTGCCCGAATCGCCCCTCGGGGGCGAACAAGATTCGAAAAGCCTGGTTTTCGCCATCCACCCGGACTTCGTAAATATCTCCGCGCAAGTGGCGGGCAGCACGCAAACCTTCTTCGGCAACGTCTTTCAGGGCACCGTAGATTTCGGCCATGTCGGCATCGGAGAGTGCGTCGAGGAACTCTTTGAAAGGACTTCGGCCCGAAGCTGTTTTGTAATCCCGCCA
>JBFLVN010000367.1:0-3301 GCA_040758475.1 Bdellovibrionota bacterium | reverse complement strand
GGAGGCCCTGGCCCTTTTGCGCTCGGCGGAGTTCGTTCAGAAGATCTGCGGCGAGGTGGAGGAGGGCGCCACGCCCCACGTGACCGCCTTCGCGGAAGGACTCTCTCTGCAGGACTTCTGGCTCGTCTGGGGCCTGGGACTCGAAGCCCAGAAAAAGAAGGACAAGGGCGAACAAGAAAAGCTCCTCTCGGACTTCGTCCTCCAAGTGCAGCGGGCGCTCGCCCGGGCGCGCGTCGAGGCCGAAAAGCGCGTCCACAAGAAATCCCCCCACGTCTACCTGGGGAGCAGCCCGGCCTGCACGGGGGGCTACAACTGGAAGCCCAAGAGAAAAGAACCGCTTACCGACCAGCAGCGCTTCCAGCGGAGCGGTTACAACTACCTCTGCTACAGCGATTCCTGCACCACCGGGCTCTACTGCCTGGACCCCACGCCCCCCGGCCCGCCCGAGCCGGAGGCGCCGTGTCCGGAGTGTGAGGAGGCGGCCCGGCAGAAGAGAGTGGAATTCGTCAACGAAATCCTGCGGCAGTTCCGCGCGGAAAAAGCAAAAGAAGAAGCGGATGAAATTGCCCCTCCCCCTCTGGGGGAGGGTGCTCCGAAGGAGCAGGAGAGGGCCGGTCACACGGATGCCGCCCTCTCCCGGCCTGCGGCCACCCTCTCCCAAGGGGAGAGGGGCACAGATGAAGCACACCTCAAAGGCCCCGGCCCCTAGCCCCCCATCCGGCGGGAAAGATGATTCGTAGATCAGGCATGAAAACTTCGACGGTTCAGAGCAAGGCCCAACGGTTCCTGGAAGGCAGCGCCATCGCGGGCGTCCTGGTCCTCTCGGCGCTGATCGCGGTGGAAATTCTGCTGGCGATCCACCATCCGGCGGCCCTGCTGGTGGCGCTTTGCGCCCTGCCAGCGGGGTACGTCCTTTCGGATTTCACCTCGGGCCTCATCCACTTTTTAGCGGACAACTTCGGTGACCCCGAAACCCCCTACTTCGGCAAAAATTTCATCCGTCCCTTCCGGGAGCACCACGTGGACCCCAAAGGCATCACCCGCCACGATTTCATCGAGGTGAACGGCGCGGCCTGCATTCTCTCTTTCCCCGTGCTGCTCGCCACCTGGAAGTGGCTCCTGCCGGAAACGGGCGATGCCAGCGCATTCTTCTTTCCCGCGCTCATTCTCTCCCACGCCCTTTCGACCCTGGCGACGAACCAGATCCACAAATGGGCCCACCAGGAGAGGCCGCCCCGCTTCGTAAAAAAGCTCCAGTCCTGGGGGGCGATCCTCTCCCCCAAGCACCACGAGGTTCACCACACGGCCCCCTTCGACCGGCATTACTGCATCACGGCCGGGTGGCTGAACGGACCTCTGGCGAGGATCAAGTTCTTCGAATCCATCGAGTGGTTGCTTGGAAAAAAGAAGAAAGAACCAGCCGGCGCGGTACCGGCTTGACCTACCGAGGCACCGCCGTCTCCCGGACGATCGCTTCGACGATCTCCCGGGCCGCCTTGCGTGCGGAGGAAAGCCGTTCGCGCAGCTGCACCCGGTGGGAGAAGACGGCGGGAGCAAGGCCCTTCACGTCGTCGGGAATGAGGTAGGAGCGCCCTTCCAGGATGGCCCGGGCCTGGGCCGCCCGCCGGAGGGCGATGGCGCCCCGGGGGCTTACGCCGAGCGAAAGGGCCGGGTGCTCCCGCGTCCTCTGGCAGAGGCGCTGGATGTAATCGGCCAGGGAGGGATCGACCTTCACCATCTCAGCCTCCCGCTGGAGGGAGCGGAGTTCGGCGGCGGGGACGACGGCGGAAAGCTCGTCCACGTCCCCCCGTCCCCGGAGCGTCAAAAGCATCTCGCGCTCGGCTTCCGGCGAGGGGTAGCCGAGGTCGATCGAAAGGAGAAAGCGGTCGAGCTGGCTTTCGGGAAGGGGGAACGTCCCCGCGTGCTCGTGGGGGTTCTGGGTCGCGAGGACCAGGAAAACTTCGGGGAGGCGGTGGGTGGCGCCATCCAGGCTCACCTGCCCCTCGTTCATGGCTTCGAGGAGGGCGCTCTGGGTCTTGGGGCTCGCCCGGTTGAGTTCGTCGGCCAGGAGGATTTCGTGAAAAACGGGGCCCGGATGGAATTCGAATTCCCGGCGTTGCTCGTTCCAGACGGAAACGCCAAGGAGGTCCGACGGGAGAAGGTCCGCCGTGAACTGGATGCGCCGGAAGCTCGCCCCCACGGATTTGGCGAGCGCGCGGGCCAGGGTGGTTTTACCGACGCCCGGGATGTCTTCGAGAAGGACGTGCCCGCCCGCCACCAGGGCCACGGCGCACAGGTCGATCGCCTCGTCCTTCCCCTTGATGACGCGGGAGACGTTTTCCCGAAGCCGCGCGAGCGCCCCTTGGCCCGGGGCCGCGTTCGTAAGGGGGCGTACTTCGGCCATGGCTTATTTCCCCTTGAAGCGGGGTTCCCGCTTTTCAAGGAAAGCGGCCCGACCTTCGAGAAGGTCGGCGCTCAGGAAGCACCTCGCCTGCCAGCTCAGGCACTCGGCGATGGCCTTGGAGCCCATGGGCGGCTCCTTGAGAAGGAGTTGGAAGGACCGCTTCATTCCACGGACCGAGAGCGGCGCGCCGCGGGCGATTTTTCTGGCAAACTCCCTCACGAAGGAATCGAACTCCGCCGCCGCTACGAGGTGGCTCACAAGCCCCACCCGGTGGGCCGTTTCCATCGGAAGCGGTTCGGCGGTGTAGAACATTTCCTTCGCCACACTGGGCCCTACGAGGTCCAGGAATTTCCGCAGGCCTTCGTGATGGTAGCAGAGCCCGAGCTTGGCGGGGGGCATTCCGTATTTCCCCTGCCCGTTCGAAATCCGAAAATCGCAGGTGGCCGCCAGTTCCCCGCCCACGCCGAAGGTGTGGCCGTTCAGGGCGGCGATGGTGGGGACGGGGAAATCTTCGAGCCGCGAGAGCGTCGTGGCGACCAGGGTGTCCGCCCCCACCTGGGGGTCCTGGTTTTCCATGGTGCGGATGGTGCCGATGTTGAAGCCCGAGCAGAAAGCCTGGTCCCCCGCCCCGGTGACGATCAGGACGCGGACGTCTTCTTGGGCCCCGGCGTCGGCCAGGAGGGCGCCCAGGGATTTCATGAGTTCGTAATCGAGGGCGTTGCGGCGCTCCGGGTTGTTGATCGTGAGCCGCAGGATTCCCGGTTCGAGTTCTTCGAGGAAAAGCTTGCCGCCGGAATATTCGCGCTTTTCCATGAAATTCCTTCTTTGCGTCTCCACCCGAAGGGGGTCCGGGAGAGTGCCCGAAGGGCCCGCACTGAACCAAGCAGTCCAGAAGGT
>JBFLVN010000366.1:0-3301 GCA_040758475.1 Bdellovibrionota bacterium | reverse complement strand
CCCGGCCGCCTGTGGGCGGCCACCCTCTTCCTCAACAGGAAGAGGGTCAGAAAATTCTGGCCCCCTTCTTCGTGAGGAAGGGGGCGGCGCGCAAGCGCCGGGGGATGGTCGGTCAGGGGGTGAGGTGAGCCTTAAAGGCCCCGGCCCTTAGAAAATCTAGAACGCCAGGGCTTCGCCAAAATTCGGGCGGCCGGAGAGTTCCTGCACGCGACCCAGGTTCACGGGGGCGGAGGATTCGCCCCGGCAGGCGAAGTAGCACTTGTCGCAGATGTTGGCCTTTTCGAGATCCCGCTCGGTGTAGTCGCTGTAGTGGGCGATCACTTCGAGCTCGCTGCAGGGCTTTACATGCCCGTCGGCCGTCACGTGAATCCACTTCTTGCCGGCCTCGCAGCCGCCGATGCCCCCCTTGGCGAAGTACTGGGGGATCATCCGCAGGTAGTGGTCCGAATTGCGGATGTGGTGGGTCTGGCGCTTCATGGCGATGAGCTTCTCGACGGTCTCCATCATCTCGGGGATGCGCTCCGCCGGGACCATCTGCTCGTCCTTGTCGGTTTTCAAGGTCGTGTAGGCGCTAAAGGAGATGCACACGCCGAGGTCGTAGGCGAGTTTGGCCGTGTCCATCACGCTGTCCAGGTTGTCCTTCATGAAGAACGTGTTGAAGGCCACCCGGTCGAACCCGTAGGAGGGGATGACGCGGCAGAGCTTCTTGATCCGCTCCAGGTTGCCCGGAAGCCCGCGGCCCACGTCGTGCCGCTCGTCGGGGAAATCGACGGAGAAGGTCATCTGGGAGAGGCCCGCGTCGAAGAGTTTTTTCGCGAGTTCCTCCGTCATCAGGGAGCCGTTCGTGATCATCTGGACGTAGACGAAGCGCTGGCTCTGCTTGATGCCGCGGACGACTTCCACGATGTCCTTGCGGAGCGTGGGCTCGCCGCCCGAGACCGTCACCACCATGGGCTTGAACTTCTGAACGACGGGGGCGTAGTCGTCCAGGACTTCTTCGGTCTTGGTCATCCAGTAGGGGCAAAAGCCGCAGCGGGCGTTGCACTTCTTGGTGACTTCCAAATTCAAAAGCCGGGGGCGCCCGTAGAGCTGGGCGTCGGCCCACTTGAAGGCGGCCTTGGTCTTTTCCCAAGCCGTGATCGATCCGTTGGTAGCCATGTTGTTTCCTTACGCCGCTTTCTTTTTCCGAGCGGCTTCCACGAGGTCGATGCCATCGAGGACGGCCGGCATATCCCATCCCAAAAGGCCGAAGGCCGTGGGGAAGAAATCCACCGTCCGGATGGGCTCGGCCGCTTCGAGGGGATGGTTGGTCAGGAACGGGACGAGCATCTGGTGGCGCGTCAAAGCCCCGTGGCTCGCCCGGTGTTCGGGGTGCTCGTTGTGCATCCGAAGGTCGTGGCCATCGCTCGCGCAGATGATGAGGTCGCCAGCCCGGGGGGAATCGAAAATCTGGAGGGCCTGGACGATGGCGTCGGGGTACTGGCTCCCGAACGTCTGGGCCAGGGCTTCCCGCTCCCCCATCACGGCGGGAAGGGGGCCGTAGCCGAAGGGATCGCCGCCGCGCTCGACCCGGTAGGCGAACTGGCCGTCCGCTTTTCTTTCGATCCGCGCCTGGCCCCGGCGGGATTTGACGCGCACGGCGCCATCGGCCGAAGGGCCGAAAACGAGGTCGATGCTTTCGTAGGAAAGGAGGTCGTCCACCACGTTTCCGATGGAACCGCCATTGAGCTCTTCAAAAGGCGTGCGCTCCATCCAGCCCTTCCCATTCTTGAAATAGAGATGGGACATGGAGTTGCCGCTCACCATCGAAGCGGCATTGGCGCTCGTCCAGTAGCGGAAGACGTTCGGATGGTAGTAGGCCCGAAAACCCTTGCGATCGAGGAATCCATCCAGGTCGAAGTGGGTGTGGGTGGCCGTCATGCCGTGGTCGGCCGAGAGGAAAAGGAGCGTATCTTCGAGCCAGCCGATCCGGGAGAGAAGGTCCCCTACCCGGCCCACGGCTTCGTCCACTTCCCGGTAGGCGGCAAGGGCCTGCTTGGATTCGGGCTGGTTGTAGTGGCCCTGGAGATCGGGGCCCGGAAGGACAACGAAAATGAAATCGAAATCCTCGGCCACCGTGCGGACGAGCCCGTCCATGATCTTCTGGTGGGTCCAGGAGTGATCGGCCGTGTAGTGGGCCATCACGTGGGCCAGGCCCGCCCGGTAACGGTTCCGGTCCTTCGAAATCCCCCTCGTGATGGGGTTGTAGTGGTTGAAAGGTTTTTTGGCGAAGTCGAAAACGGTCGGGATATCGGGCGAAAGATCGGAGTTGATCAAAAGGCTCGAAAGCCCGCAGTAGCTCCGCGTTCTATTCAGTGTGAAAGGGGAATCGGTCGCATAGGCCTTCCGGTCGAACCACCGGATGCCGGGCATGTTGCAGGGGCCCGGGTAGCGGCCCGTGAGGAACGGAAGATAGGCCGGGCCCGTCGTGGAGGGGAAAACGCTCGTCGCTTCCGCCAGGGTGCCGGGTTCCGTCAAATACTTGGAAATCTCCGGAAGCTCCCCGGCCGCGGAAAGACGGCGCAAGACATCCGCCCGGGCACCGTCGGCCAGGAAAAAAATACAGCGCTTGTAGGGAGAATGGGCCATTCCCCGTCTTCGATCCTGATCGGTATTTCCGCCAAACGTCAGAACCCTGGCGGAGAAGGCATAAAAAGATGCCCCGAACAGGGGCAAAGGAGGTTTTTATACGATTTAACCCCAAAATGCCAGCGTGATCCAAATCACGTTTTTGAGCCGTTGGGGCATCTTCGGGGGAAAGAAAGGCCCTTACTGCCCCCCCTTGCCCACCAGATCAAGCCCGGCCCTTGTACTGGCGGAAGAGGCGTTCCATGGTGGTCTCGAAAATCCCGTCCTTCACGGCATTGTAGGGAGTGAAATTGACGGCCCGGATGACGTATCGGGGAGAGGGGTTTCCGCTCACGTCCACGATGTTGATGCAGGCGGCGTCCTGCTCCATGCGGGCCCAGGACTCAAAGCCCGCCCCCAAGGCGTGGGCCAGGATCACGCGATTTACCCCGCCGTGGGCGACGAGGAGAAGAGTTTTCCAGGAACCATCCTCCACGATCTGCTGCCACGCCGGAACGACCCGGTCCCGGAGGGAGGCGAGGGATTCGCCCCCCAGGAACCGGACGCGGCTTGGATCGTCCTGGGGGTCGAAAGCGCGGGTAAAAGCTTTTTCCGCCTCGTTTGCCGGGATGTCGGCCAGTTTTCCGGGATGGATTTCCTCCAAAGCGGGTTTCTTTTCGATGGAAAGCCCCCG
>JBFLVN010000365.1:0-3309 GCA_040758475.1 Bdellovibrionota bacterium | reverse complement strand
TCGGGTTTCTGTCGGGCGCCGCGGCGACGGCCCCCCCCGCTTCGAGGCGGCCCAGGTGGATTTCCCGTTCCGTCCCCAGCGTGAGGGGCGGATAGAGCACGGCACTCTGGCGCGGCTGCCAGGGGCGGCCCTCGTAGAGGAACCCGGGATCGACGATCCGGAAGCGGTCCGGCGAAACGTTCGCCGTACCCACCTGATCGGCCACGCCGGTGACGATCTTGAAACCCACCCACAATCCCGAGTACCGCGACAGCTCGAATCCGAGGCGCCCCAGGTCGAGCACTTCCTGGACGTTTCCCGGAAAAAGGACGGGGAAGAGGGCGTCGTAGAAAGCGATCTCCGAATGGGAGGGGATGCTCGAGGATTTGGTGGCGGGGTCGTCCCCGCCCACGGCCAGGACGCCGCCCAAGGGCCCGATCCCCGCATAATTGGCGTGCTTGAAAACGTCGCCGCAACGGTCGACGCCCGGCCCCTTGCCGTACCACATCCCCAAAACGCCGTCGTAGCGCGGGTTGGGAAGAAGATTGGCGAGCTGGCTCCCGTAAACGGCCGTAGCGCCCAGTTCCTCGTTCAAGCCCGAGAGGAAAACGGCGTGGTGTTCCTGGAGAAGGCCCTTGTGGCGTTCGAGGGCGATGTCGAGGCCGGCGAGCGGCGAGCCCCGGTAGCCCGAGATGAGCGTGGCCGTCGAGCAGCCGCGCTCCCGGTCGGCGCGGTGCTGATCGAGGGGGAGGCGCAGAAGGGCCTGAATCCCCGAGAGGAAAACCTCTCCGCTCTCTTGGCGGAGCATGGCCTCCGTGAACTCTGGACTGCGCACCATGGCCTCTCTCCGCGCGCAAACGGGCGCCTCGCAACGGCCATGCCGGATTCAAACCCCCAGGATACGCCCCCCTCTCCCGGCCCACAACTGCCTGCCCCCAAACGGTTGACGCGGTGAGTCTTTGGAGGTTCTCAAATTAATTTGATGCGTTTTCTACCCAAAGAGAGCAAAGGACCGGGACAGCCCAGAACGCGGGCGCTTCAAAAAACCCCGGCGCGGCCTGGTCTGGAAATGCCCGGGGGATCAGACGTTAGCGGGTCTTGCGGGCGGCGGGAGAGCGCTTGCGGCGCGGCCCCATCTGGACGCGGCCGTCCTTGTCGATAAGGCCAATCTGAAGGAGGAACTTCCAGCTATCTTCCGCCGGTCCTCTCAACGCCTTTTGAAGGGCGATGCGGCTGCGTTCAGCCAATCGTTTTTGAGTGGGATCAAGTGCCATAATTAATAGTTTGGACGGAAAACCCCCTTGATGCAATTCGGATTGCGAACGGCGATTTGAATGTGAGATTCCCGCTGAAACATGGAGCCAGGAAACGCCTCCGGCCCCTCCCAAAAAGGCGAGCGCACCGTATCGTAGCGCGGGCCAGAAGCAGCTTGAATCCCCTCGATGCAGTAGTTGATGACAAGGCAGTCAAGTTCCCGCCGTTCACGGAGAGGAGTCCTCCCCGCGTTTCGAGGAAGGTTTTCCCCATGGCTTTCAAAATTTCGCCGCAACCGCAGATAGGCGGCTCCCAATAGTTTCGTAAATTCGATTTCAGTCAAATCAAAGCAATCCCCGAGCACCAGGACAGCGCCCACGATGGCCGCGTTTTTGCCGTGCCGCTGTTTTGCCCATTCCCACGCCCGGGCGGGGGCGTGCTCCCAGAAGTAGATGCCCCGTCCCAACCAGTCGTAGGCATTCTCGCTCGTGGGCCAGCGACGGACCGGCATTCTGCCGGAGAGGAGTTTTTCCGCCAGCAACCGGGCGCACCCGTGGTAACCCACGATGATTCGTGGAAATCCCTGCATGGGCCTGCGGCCCTCCTTCGAGCCGATTGCCAATACAGCAATCCCCGTGCCGTCGCGCCCAAGAACCGCTTTAAACGCGATGCGCGGCCGAATGGATTAATTTAAAGCCAAGTTGAGGCGGCCGGGGAAAACGGCGGATTTGTCTGAAATCCGAACCGATTTCCGTATAACGCGCCCAAACGGGTGCTGGCGCTGTTTTAATTAATCTATTCCCGAAGCGAGCCGTCCAAAGCCGTCCGAAAACGTTCTCCATTGCTCCGCCCCCTAATATTTCATTAAATCCGTTTTAATTTGTTTCTCTTCTGAAAGCGTTCTATAATGATTCTAGCTTCGCTTCTCCTTCGTTCACGCCGGTCCATCAACCCTTTACTCCCGGTCCTTCCTGGCCCCTGAACCGCTTTTAGGAGAAAAACCCGTGACGCATCCCGATCCCGCGCCCCCGGAAGGGGCCGTTTCCCTTTCCCAAGTCTCCCCCAAGAAGACTTCTTTCCTCCTCTGGCCCTACCTTCCCGAAGGGCGCCTCTGCGTCCTGGAAGGCGGGCCGGGCAGCGGAAAGACCTGGCTAGCCGCCCAGATATCCGGCCACGTGGCCACCGGGTTCCTCGGCCGGACGGCGGACTACCGCCTCGAATACGAAAGGCCGGGGAAAGTCCTCTTCCTGAATCCCCGCCGCGATCCGGCCGAAGTCCTCCTGGAGCGCCTCCGGCTCTCCAAGATCCCCCTCGAAAACGTCCTGGTCTACGGCGCCTCCCTCGCGTCCGGCCAGAAGGCGAAGGGCGAAACCCCGGCGCCCCCGGACTTCGAGAAAATCCTGAACCTCGTGGGGAAGCACGCCCCCAAGCTCCTCGTTCTCGACGGCATCGAGGACTTTCTCGACAGGGAAGCGGCCGCGGGGGGCCTGGAAGGGGTGAAGCGCTTTTCGAGACAGCTCTCGTTCCTGGCCGAATCGGTGAACTGCGCCATTCTCGCCATCCGGGAAACTCCGCGCGGAAAGCGGGAAAAAAACCTGGCGCGGGCCTTCGACAAGGCCGTCTCCTCCGTCCTCGTCGCCTCCCAGGACGCCGACGACCCCACGCGCCGGTTCCTAGGGCATCTCAAATCCGTCCACGCCCCCTTGGGAAAGACGCTCGTCCACGGGTGGGACCCGGAGATGGATCGCTACCGGTGGATCAACGCCGTCGAGGCGACGGCCCGGGAGGTCCAAGGGGCCCCGGTCCGTTCCTTCGAGTACCGCCAGGCCGAGGTCTTTCTCCGGGAGACCCTCCGGGAAGGCCCCTGCTCCGCCGCCGCCATCCTGGCCGCCGCGGCCGGCTTCGGGATTGGGAAAAAAGCCCTCTACCGGGCCAAGGACTACCTGCGCATCTACAGCCGCCAGATGGAGGGCTACTGGGTGTGGATGACGGAGGAAGAATACGAAAAGGCCGAGACAAGCCATCGGCAACGAAGCGCGTGGGCCGGGCGCAAAGCCCCGGAACCGGCCCCCCGCG
>JBFLVN010000364.1:0-3315 GCA_040758475.1 Bdellovibrionota bacterium | reverse complement strand
CGGCCCCAGGGGGCCGCGTTCTTGGAGATTCGAGGATTTCCGAAGGCTTCTTAGGCTTCTTCCATCACGACGATCTGCCGGCCCTTGTAGTGACCGCAGTGGATGCAAGCACGGTGCGGGTAAGTCTTGCTTAGGCACTGGGGGCATTCGACCATGCCCGGCGCGCTAAGGGCGTCGTGGGCCCGCCGGCGGCCTTTGTCCGATTTGCTGGTTTTGCGTTTTGGAGTTGCCATAAATGCCCTCCTCCCCCGGCTTTCAGGGGAGCCAAAGAGGGGCGCTTTCTACCCTAGGGCTTTTCGATTTTCAAGCCCTTTAGGACCTCAAAAGGCTTCTGGCGGCCCGGGGCCTCCCCGTCGGAATAGGCGAGCTCGGGGGCGTCCTTAAAGCGTTCGGCAACCACTTTGACCGGCAAGTTTAAGGCGATGTGCTCGTAGAGGATCGGCCCCAGGTCGATTTCCTCGCCCGTGTAGGTCCAGTCATCCATCTCTTCTTGGGTGAGCGCGATGCCTTCGTCCTCGTCGTCCGAATCCCCCGCCTTGGAACCGGCGGGGAGGCGCTCCACGGCCGCCTGCCGCAGGGTGATGTCCAAGGGCTCGGAAAATTCGCAAGGGACGGGTTCGTTCGAGCGGGCGCAGGGCATCGTATAGGGGAAATGGACGAGGCCCCGGATGCGGACGATCGTTCCCACGCGTTCGGTTTCCAGATCCGCCCGGATGGGGGCCTGCGTTTCCATCCCCAGGGAGCGCGTATCGTAGGTCCCCTGGGGATTTTTTCCTTCCAGGAACGGCTCTTCGATGTGGACTTGTCGTCCTTCGGGCGGGATGTCCTCGACCCGGATTTTAAGGGTGTCCTTGCTCATGGGCGGAAGCGGCGCGCGGCCTTCCTCAAGTTAACCACCGGAAAGTCTCAAAGCCAGGATAAGGGGATTCTACCGGCCGAGTCCGGCGAAGGGGTTCATCCCACCTCGGCCTTCCTGGGCGTCCCGGGCTTTGGCGGCCTCGAAGGCGGGGCCCCGGAGGCGACGCTTCGTCAGGGCGTAAGCGCCCGTGTTTAGCGCGGCAAACTCTTTGGCCTTTTCCATGGCCCGCGGCAGGAGCACTCCCGGAGAGGAGACCGCTTCGTGGCTGATCCCCCGTTCGAAGGTTTCCTTGACGGTGTAGATGCGGGCAAGAAGAACGGCCTCGGTCTGAACGCCGGAAGGGATCTGCCCCTGACAGATGGCCGCGATGAAATTGGAGAGGGGGATGCCGTTCTTCATTTCGTTGAGGCCGTACTGGTGGGAGGGATCGTCCAGGGCAATCCGGTAATCACAGGTGAGATAAAGAATGAGCCCGCCTGCGAGTGCGTGGCCCCCTGCGGCGGCGATAGTCGGCGCGCCAAAGAGATAGAGCCGCTCGAGCATTTTTCCAAAGCCCGAAAGCGCCTGGACGAGCTGATCGGGGGAAAGGGTCGGAAGCAGCTTGAGGTCCAATCCCGCCGAAAAGAATTTCTCCCGGCCCGTAAGCACGAGGGCCCGCACTTTATCCTTTTCCGCCTGATCGAGGGCGGCGAGCATCTGGGAGAAAAATTCCGGGTTCTGGGCGTTGGCCTTGCCGTCGTCCATCTTGATGACGCCCACATTTCCTTCGAGCGAGTAATGGATTTTCTGGGTCATTTTCTTCCTCTCAGGGTTTCTGACATTCAAAGAGCCAGGCGCCAACGGGCAAGCGCTCCTTGTGACGCACAACGAGTCCCGCTTCTTGCAGGAGTTTTTCCTGTCGGTCGGGCGATGGGTAGACGGCCCCCGGGATTTCAAAACCATCCTTCCAGGGGCCTGGCACGTGGCGAAGGATTCCATTTGTCAAAACCGCTTGGAGAAAAATCCCTCCTGGCGCCAGTACGCGGGCGATTTCCGAACAAGCTTTTTCGGCTTCCAGGTAATAGTGGGAAGAAATGGAATTAGTCACGAAATCGAACGTGCTATCCGGAAATGGGAGCTGGTAGACGCTTCCTTCGACCAAGTCGACTTTGGCGGCGTAGTTCTTGGTCCGGGCTTTCGCGAGCATGTCAGGCGAAAGATCGACCCCGGTGAAATGGGCATTGGGCCAGCGGGCCGCGCATTTGAAGAGAAGCTCTCCCGTGCCGCACCCCACGTCCAGGGCGTTTTTGGGTAAGAGCCCGTTTGCGGCATCCAGAAGTTTTGAATGGACGCGGCCGAAATAGACCCACTGGAAGAGGGGACTGTCGTAAACGCGGCTCCAAAGTCGGAAGAATTCGAGGACGAGGCGTTGGTTCGCGCTGGCGGCTTCGCTCACGATTCTTTCCCCCTGCGGCGCGTTCCCCGGGCCGCTTTCTTTGCGAGCCGCCGCTTCGCCCACAAGGCGTGCTCGCGGAGAAGCGGATCGTTTTCCTTTTCCAGGAACTCGTCAAGAACGGCGATGGCTTTCTTGTCGCCCGAATTGCCAAGAGCCACAAGGGCGTTTCGTTTGAGCTTGCGGCCTGCGGTCCGGTAGATGGGCGTTCCGAGGAATTCTTCCTTCATCTCGGCTTGGGAGAGGACGAGGATTTTCTCCAGATCGAGCCGGGAGTGGCCGGGGCGGGGGTGGAAGTCCTTTTCTTTCGTGAAAGAAGTTTCCCGGTTCCAGGGGCAGACTTCCTGGCAAATGTCGCAGCCGAAAACCCAGTCCCCCATTTTGCCGCGGATGCTTTCTGGAATTTCCCCTTGGTGTTCGATCGTCAGATACGAAATGCAGCGTCTTGCATCCAATACGCCTTTTTGGGGAAACGCCTCCGTGGGGCAAGCCTCCAAGCAAGCGGTACAGGTTCCGCAATCGGGGAGGGACACTGGCGGCGTGGGTTCCAGTTCCCGGTCCACAATGATCTGGGCGAGGAATAGATAGGAACCGAGCTGGGGGTGGATGAGCATGGTGTTGTGGCCCAGAAATCCGAGGCCCGCCCGGGCGGCTTTGGCCCGTTCGAGCACGGGGCCGCTATCCACTCCCACGTAGACCCGCACGCCGGGAAGCTCTTCCTTGATAAGCCGCCGTAGCTTGTGAAGCCGGTCCCGGATGAGAAGGTGGTAGTCCCGGCCCCGGGCATAGCGGGCCACGTGTCCCGTGAGTTTGGGAGAGGCTTCCTTCTTTTCAGGGGTCCGGTAGGGCATCCCAAGTGAAAGGATGCTCTTGGCTCCCGGGACGACTTCCCGCGGGTCGCGCCGCTCTCGCAGGCGTTCCGAGAGATATCCCATTTCGCCCGCGTAACCCTTTTCCAGCCACTTTTCGAGGACGCCCGCCTCCGGCCCCGGCTCGACGACGTTCGAAATCCCCACGAGATCGA
>JBFLVN010000363.1:0-3324 GCA_040758475.1 Bdellovibrionota bacterium | reverse complement strand
ATCTCCTTCACGCCGTGGCGACAGTTCTTCTTTTCTTGGTGCTGCTGGAATTTGCGAAAAAAATTCTCCCCGCTTTCGGCGGGGCGCTCCTGTGGGCCGTCCATCCCGTGCAGACCCAGGCCGTCACTTATGCCTCCCAGCAAATCACTCTGCTGGCGGGAATTTTCAGTTCCGCCGCAGCGCTTTTCTATCTTCGCGGAAAGCGCATGGGACGGCCGCTCGAATTCGCACTCTCGGGAATCGCTTATCTTCTCGCCCTCGGTTGCAGGGAGACGGCTGGTGCGCTTCCCGCCCTGGCCATGGTCTACGAACTCGCCTTTGGTGAAAAAGACGGACGCGAAAAGCGCCTCTGGATTCTGGCCTTCGCCCTCCTCCCTCCCATCGGCATGGCCTTCGGCTATTGGCGCATGGGGATAGAGGGGATGGGCCACGGCCCGGCGGCCGTCACGGGAATAACGCCCTGGACCAAATTCCTCTCGGCTGGCAGGGTGTACGCCGCGATTCTCTCACTTCTCGTTTTTCCCGCGGGGCTTTCGATCGATTGGGGAATGAAACCCTCCGAGGGGCTTTTTGATCCCTGGACCACCCTGCCCGCTTTGGCTTTTCTAGGCGCGATCCTCTTTGCCGCCTTCCAGCTCCGCAAATATTCTCCACTATTCTTTTTTTGCGCTTTCGGGTTTTTCGGAGTACTTGCGCCAGAGACGCTCTTCCTGCCGCTCGATCTCGTCTTCGAGCATCGTCTCTACGGGCCGAGCGCCCTGCTGATTCCCCTCGCCGCCTTCGGGCTCTTCCGGCTCGTCGAAAAGGAAACCCTCTCCCGCTCCGGAGCGATCGGGGCGGGGCTCGTCCTTGTGCTGGCTTCCAGTGGCGCGACCGCACTGCGGAATCGGGATTGGCGCTCGGCCGAAGCCCTCTACCGCGACAACCTAAAGCACTGGCCCGAGAACGCCCGGGTTCATTTGAACCTGGGGGCGATCCTCTTTGCGGAAGGAAATCCGGTCGAAGCCATCGATCATTTCCGATGGGCTATCGATCTTTATCCCGATTCCCCCGAAGCCCACGAGAACCTGGGCCTCGCCCTCGTCCATGGCGGCAAACCGGAAGAAGGCCTGGGGCACCTGCGGGAAGCCATCCGCCTTGCGCCGGAACGGTCCGAGTCCCACTACAACATGGGCCTCGTCATCGCTTCCCAAAATAAATGCGGGGAAGCGCTTGCGTACTTTAAAGAAGCCGTGCGCCTTGCGCCCAAGGACGCCCGCCCACTCGTGAGCCTCGGCGCCTGCCAGGAAACTCTCGGAGAAAAGGACGCCGCCGAACTCTCCTATCAGCGGGCCCTCGCCCTCGACCCGGACAGCACCCAGGCCCTCGTGAACCTGGGGGCGTTCCTCACCCGGCGGGCCCGGTTCCGCCAGGCCATCCCTCTCCTCGAACGGGCTGTGGCGGCCAACCCGAACGAAGCCGTAGGGTTTTTCTATCTCGGAAGGGCCAAGGCCGGCTGGGGGCAGCCGGGCGCCGCGCTCCTCGCCTTCCGGACGGCCTGCCAGCTAGGGCACACCGAATCATGCGAAGAGGCGGAAGTACTGGAGCGGGAGTGATTGAATATCAGGGAAGAAAAACTACCGCTTGCAAAGTCCCATCCAACGGGTCTCGCACTTTGTGTCCCGCTCTCGTTCGCATTCGGACTTCTTGCGCAGGTGATAAAACGCCCGGCCTTCGATCCGCGGGAATTTCTTTTTCTCCACGGCACAGGATTGTAAAGAAGGCTCTGCGGATTGGGTCTCCGGGCGGCCGCCGCCCAAACCGGCGCAAGCGCCATTCCCCAGAGAAAGAACCGCCCCGATCGCCAGCGCCAAGACTGTTTGGTTCTTCATAAAAATTTCCCTTACTTCCGCGTGATCTGCTGGATGCTCGCCACGCACGCACCAAGGCGCATCACGGCGTCCAGAATTTTGGCGCTCTCCTCGGGCCGTGCTCCCTGCAACTCGCCGGCGATCGCTTTCAGGTCACCCAGGGCCTTTTCCGCCTCGATCCGCGCGAGCCCCGGCCGCCCCGCGTGCATCCGCCCCATCATCGCGTAGATGCCGGCCGAGAGCTGGTCGAGTTCCACGACGCGGCTCGAAGGAAGTGGGGTAAGCGTATCGCCCGCTCCGAGCCGGTAGAGGTAGGCGTTTACCCGGGCGACGGGCTTGGTGACTTTCTCGTAAACCACGAACGCCATCGCCGTCAGGATGAACACCGATAGAATGGCGACGTGGGCCACGTGCGCGAGAAAGGACTCGGCGAGGGGGCGGCCGAGGAAAGCCACTTCGACGACGGCGTAAAACCCCATCGCCACGGCAAGCGCGAGGGCAGACCAGAACGTGGCAACAGTGGATAAGGACCATTGGCGCCCTTGCCGGATTTCTTCCATGGGAATTTTCCTCCTCCAATTGGTAAGAATTGTCCTGCACCGGCGGCCCTTCTCCCATGACCGCGGTCAGGGGGCCAAAGAAGGCTTTCCCGGCCTTCCGGCGGGAGGCTGCGGACTTGATTGAGCGCCGCTCAGCGAAAACGTGCGCTGTTTGGAGAACGGGGCAGGAGGAGTCCCTTCCCCCTTTGGGGGAGCCCCCAATTGGTATCTTCCTCCCCGCCAGTTAGACTCCCGGCCGCAGCGGTTTTCACCGGCACAACGAAGATTTCAGGAGATCGGCCAGGGAATCATGGCGGTCACGAAGCGCGTCGAAGCGGCGGACCAGGGGGCGGACGTCTCGCCCCCGCCCGAGGATTACCTCATCGGGGACCGCATCACCGTCGGGGGCGAAGCTTTCGTCCTCACGGGCCGCCGGGAACGGGCCGCCGTCCTCGAATCCGCCGAGTTTTCCACCATCGCGATCCGCGTCGCCGTGAACCTGGACCGGGGCTCCTGGGTGGACATCCGCCTGGGCCAGCCCTTCCCCAAGGACACCCACGTCGCCGGTTCCGTGCGCTCTTCCGAATCCACCCAGTCGGCCAAGGGGGGCGGCGCCGAATTCCTCGCGACGCTCGACCTCCACACGGTGGACGAAGCCTATTTCCAGATCGTCTCCCAGCTCGTCGCCCGCGAGATCGACGTGCGCCCGCCGCGGGTCGTCGTCGCGGACGCCGATCCCCTCTCGCGCGGCGCCGTCGTGGCGGCCATCCGGGGGCTTGGCGACATCCGCGAAGCCGGAAGCGCCCGCGAGACGGTGATGCACGCCTGCGATGCGAAGACGCCGGCCGACATCCTCCTTGCCGCCGCCCACTTCCCGGATAAAGACGGCATCGCCTTGACCCGCCAGCTCGCCGAAGGGGGGTGGCACGTCCCCA
>JBFLVN010000362.1:0-3325 GCA_040758475.1 Bdellovibrionota bacterium | reverse complement strand
CGGCCCACCTCTGGCAAACGCAGGGTTTGGAGCAAAAGGAAGTCAATGAAATCTCGGCGGGCGAGATCGTCTGGATCAACACGCCCGGCGACCTCACCATCGGCGATACGATCACCACGCCGGATTCACAGGCCGTGCTCCCTCCGCTCGACATCGAGGAACCCACGGTCTCCATGTTCTTCTGCATCAACAACGGCCCCTTCGCCGGCAAGGACGGCCGGCCCGTGACGATCCGAGAACTAAAGGCCCGGCTCGAACGGGAACTCCGCGTCAACGTGGCCCTCCGCATGGAAGACCTGGGACGCTCGGACGCCGTCAAAGTCCTGGGGCGCGGCGAGCTCCACCTCGGCATCCTCATCGAAGAGATGCGCCGCGAGGGGATCGAGATGTGCATCTCGCGTCCCGAAGTCATCACGAAAAGAGGCCCGGCGGGGGAAACTCTTGAACCTTTCGAGGAACTCGTCATCGACGTTCCGGATCAATACCAGGGCGTCGTGATCGAAAAGCTCGCCCGCCGGAAAGGCGAACTTGTAAGCGTCGATAACGCCGGAACGAGCGTCGTGCGGCTCGATTACAAGATCCCGACGCGCGGCCTCATCGGTTACCGGAACGAATTCCTCACCGACACCCGGGGCCTTGGCATCCTCGCCTCTCGCTTCGTGGGCTACGCCCCCTGGGCCGGCGAGATCACCTCCCGCGTCTCCGGATCGCTCATCAGCCTGGATACGGGCCCCTCGACCCACTACGCCATCGAGAACCTCCAGGAGCGCGGGCTCCTCTTCATTACGCCCGGCGACGAGGTTTATGCGGGCATGATCGTGGGGGAGAACTCCCGCCCGGCGGACCTGGCCTGCAATCCGATCAAGAAGCGGCACGTGACCAACCACCGCTCGGCCAACAAGGAAATCGACATTCCTTTGAACGTCCCGAGGAAACACACGCTCGACAGCGCCCTTCAATGGATCGGCGACGACGAACTCGTGGAAGTGACGCCCAAGCACGTCCGCATCCGCAAAGCCATTCTGGATTTGGAAGCCCGCAAGCGCGAAGAGAAAAAGCGCGAAGCTACCGCCGCCGCGGCGGGGGCGTAATTTTTACCAGCGGCCCGTAAATTCCTCGGCCCATCCCAGGAGTTTTTCTACGTGAACGGGCTTTCGTTCATCGGTCAGTACGGTTCCGCTGAAATGCCCAAAGCCCATGTGGAGCTCGGCCCCCGCCACGAGGAGCGGGAGCTTTAGTGACCGCGTGAGGAGCGGCCTAAATGTCAGATCGACACGCCTCGTTTTGGGCGCCGTGATTCTCCAGGGATTCTTCAAATCCTTCCGGTCGTATTCCCAAACGAGGTCTTCTCCCAATTTATGAAGGCGGCCGTCCACGCACAGGGCGTTTTCGGTCATCCCCGTGCCGTCGGTCCATTTGCCGCCGAGCTGAAGCCCCACCGTCTTCTCATCGGAAGTCCCCGAGGCGCTCCCCCAGTTCCACACGGTCTTATAGGGCCAGAGGCCCCGCCCGTAATCCAGACAGCCGTAGGAGTTTTGCGCGAACTCATAGCGCCGCCCCTTGGCTTTCACGTAACCCGAAGCCGGAAGGGTGTTATGCTTGGAAGTGAACTGGAAGCGCGAATCGCTCCAGGGGATCACGACGCTCAAAGTTTCGTGGTTCTTGGGGTACTCGATGAAAACATCCGCTTCCAGGGTTTCGCGCTTGATGTTCCTGAAAGTGGCCCCGAAGCGCGTCCCGTTTTTTTCTTCGCGGACGTTTAGTTTCAAGCCCATGCGGTCGAAGGAAATATCCCAGCCGCCTACTTTTTCGGGCTGCTTGAATCCGGAACCGAAGGGGACGATGGCCGCGTGCTCGACGAACCGGTGGGTCTCGAAATCCGTCAGGGCGACCGATGCCAGGCCGAAGTAATCGAGGTTCGCGTAGGTGAACTGGAGGGCGCACTCGGGGCTCGTCATGCACCAGAAGTCCCAGCGCTTCTTGCGCCCCCAGGAGCCCGAGAGATTGCAGCGCTGGACGGGCCTGCGGGACCAGCCCACGGCCTCGGGATTGAGCTTCCCATCCGGGAGGCACAAATTCACGGGTTCCGTGAGTTCCCTTTCGTGGGTCAAATAAGGAACAGAGGCTGTCACGAACGGTCCCTCCAGCGCGCCACGCCCAAGAGTGCGGCGGAGGGAAAAAAAATTCAACCCGCTACCCACGGGCCCCCAAGGCCGCTAAGGTCCGTGAAAATCCGTTTGTAAAAACGGACTTTACAAGAACTGACCGGAGGGCTGTCATGGCCAAGACTACGAAGAAATCCCCCGCCAAGAAAAAGAACAGCAAGACCGAAAAAATCCGGGCCATGTTCGAAAGTATCTCGGACCCGGAAAAGGCCGAGGCGCTCATCGACGAGCTTTATTCGGAAAACTGCGTGTTCCAGGACCCCATCCAGCGCACGGAAGGGCGCGAGGCGCTCAAATCCATGATGCGCCGGACGGGGCAAAAGATGGGAAACGTCCGCACGAAATTCCTCGGCACCACCGAATCCCCCGAGGCCATCGCCCTCCACTGGGAGATGACCTTCAAGCCGCCCCTTTCCCCCGCGCCGCTTACGCTCCCCGGCGTTTCCTGGATGGAACTCGGTAAGGATGGCCGCTGCACGCGGCACATCGATTACTGGGACTTCATGCGCCTCTCGGACCAGGCCCTCCCGCCGCTAAAACTATTCCACGACCTCCTTCGCAAGGCCGTGGGGTAAGCGGCCTTTCCCTCACGCTCTCGAAGCGTTACTTAACTTCCGCGATGGCACCCATTTCCCGATCCTCGACAACGCTCTTTCGCCTCTCCCGGGGCGTCCTCGTCCTCCGGGGCGAGGACCGGGTGCGTTTCCTCAATGGCATGGTCACCCACGATGTGAAAGCCCTGGCAAGCGGTCAAGGGAAGTACGCGCTCCTGTGCAACGAAAAGGGAAAAATTCTCACGGACCTTTATGTGTGGGCGTTCCCCGGAGAACTCGCCGTCGAAATCCAGGCGAGCCTTGTGGAAAAAGTCCGCTCGACCCTGGATCGCTACATCATCGCCGACGACGTGGAGATGGAAGATCAAACGGCCCAGTGGATTCTCTTCCACCTCGCCGGGAAGGACGCCGCAAAAATTCTTCCGGCCCTTGGCATTTCCGAACCGGCGGAAATGGTCCTCGCTTCCATGAAGATCGCCGAGAAAGACGTTCAAGCGGCGAAAAATCCACGCCTCGGACTTCCGGGGTTCGATCTCTGGTGCGCCCCCGCCGACGCGGAGATCGTTCAGGAAGCGATCCTGAAGGCCGACGCTGCTCTGGGAGACG
>JBFLVN010000361.1:0-3330 GCA_040758475.1 Bdellovibrionota bacterium | reverse complement strand
GCTTTCTTCGCCGGCTTCTTGGAAGCGCCGGCCGCCGGCTTCGCCTCCACCTTCACGGCGGGAGGGATGCTTTTCCCGCCGCTCTTGCGCGCTTCGAAAAGCTCGTTCGTCGTCTTGCGAAGGCGCTCCGAGAGGGCGAAACAGAAAGCCTGGAAAACCTTGAGGGCGAACCTGGCGTCGCCCTCCATCATCTTCTTCAAATTGGCCTTGGGAAGGACGAGGCACGTGACCGCTTCCTTGGCCTTGACGGTCGCCGAAGTGAGGCGGTCCTCGATGAGGGACATCTCGCCGAAAAGCTCTCCCGGGCCCAGTTCCGCGAGGAAGAGTTCCGACTGGCCGTCGCCCTTGGTCACGTCGGCCCGGCCTTTTTCGATCAGGTAGAGGGATTCTCCGATGGCATCCTGTTCGAGGAGGGTCTCTCCTTTGCGGTAGGACCGGGGAGTGAAAAGCCGGGCAAGCGCCGCCGCTTCATCGAAAGAGAGGTTCCGAAAGAGGAAGGTGCTCTGGAGGAGTTCCGAGCCCTCCATGCCTTCGAAGATGTCGATTTTTTCCATCGAATCCCCCACCCCCGCGCGGCCCACCCCGGCCCTCGTCTCAAAGCGATCTTCCGATGGCAGGGATATATCCGATGAAGCCGGGGGCCTCAACAAACCCTAGAATCCAAGGGCCCGCGCTTCGGCGCGGAAGCGCCCAACCCCCCGGAGTTTGACGTCCTCGTATCCTCGAATAAGGCCCGGCAAGCGGGCGAGCCGGACGGCGCGGCCGTAGGTCTCCGGGCAGAGGTCTTCCAAGGCTTTTTCGATCAGGGCCCGGTATTCGCCTGGAAGGGCGCACTCGGTACGCCGCACGAGGGTGCGGCCGAAAAAGTCGAGCCACGTCCCCCGCAGACGCCGCAGGGCAAAGAGAAGGCGGAAGAAAGGGCGAATCCACGATCCCACCGCGATCTTGTGCTTGAGCCCCATGGCCCGCAGGAACGGCGGGTGGAGGTGGTAGCGGACCCGCACACCCGCCGGAAACTGGGCGGCCAAGGCGCGGGGAACATCTTCCTTCAAATGGAGGCGGGCCACTTCGTACTCGTCCTTGTAGGCCATGAGCTGGAAGAGGTGGCGGGCCACGGCCTCGGAGAGAAAAGTATTTCCCGGAACCGCCGCCCGCTCGGCGGCGGCGACTTTTTGCACGAAACCGGCGTACTCCCGGGCGTAGGCGGCGTTCTGGTACTCCGTGAGTTCGGAAATACGGATTTCGAGAAGGCGCCGCAATTCCCCTGTGACCTCCATCCCCTGCACGAGGGCCTGGGCCTGCGGCGTCGGGGGAGAGGGCGAAACGGCCCCGGGCCGGTACCGGGGAATTTTCGCCAGCCACGCCGGATCACTCACCGCGAGACGGCCCAACCGGAAAGCGGCGAGGTTCAAGGGAACCGCCACGGCATTGAGGCCGATGGCCCGCTCGATGGAAGCCGCGTGAACGGGGATGATCCCCCGCTGGTAGGCCGCCCCGAGGACGATGAGGTTCGTGGAGAGATGATCGCCGGTCGCCGCTTCCGCGATGTCCTGGGCGTCGAAGTAGAAATTTTCTTTTCCCCGCGTCCAGGAATCGATGGCATCCCGAAGGAGAGAAGTTTCGGGAAAGTGTACTTCCGGCGAAGCGACCATGGCGCCCGTGGGCGTGTGGCCCGTCGATACGACGGCCACCGCGCGATCGGACACGGCGCGGGAGAGATTCACCGCGCTCGCCGCTCCCAGTACGTCAAAGCCCAAATAGCAATCGGCGCCGCCGGTGGGAACTCCGGTGGCGGCGTCCCGGGAATCCTCCAGGATGCGAAGGTGCGAAACGACGGGCCCGCCCTTCTGGCTAAGGCCCGTCTGGTCGAGGCCCAGGACACGCTTTCCTTCCAGGAACGCGGCGGCCCCGAGGATCCGGTTCACCGTCACGACGCCCGTACCGCCGATGCCGACGAGAAAGATATTCCATTCGGATTTTTCCGGAAGCTGCGGCTCCACGAAAGAGCGGGCCGGGAGTTCGTCGAGCCAGGGGCGCTTCATGCCGTTTTCTTTGGGAACGACGGTAAGAAAAGAAGGGCAATCGCCCAAGAGGCAGGAATAATCCTTGTTGCAGGAAGATTGATGAATCTGGGTTTTCCGGCCGAACTCCGTTTCCACGGGATGGACGCTCAGGCAGTTGGATTTTTCCCCGCAGTCGCCGCACCCCTCGCAAACGGCTTCGTTAATAAACACGCGGGTGGTGGGATCGGCCAGCTCCTTGCGCCCCCGCAGTCGCCGCTTTTCTGCGGCGCACCGCTGGTCGTAGAGGAGCACGGTGACTCCCGGAACCCCGCGCAGGAATTTTTGTGCCTCTTCCAGCCGGTCCCTGTGCCAGATTTCCACGCCCTCCCCCCACCGGGAGGAACGCGGATAGGCCCCCGGGTCTTCCGAAACGACCAGGATTTTGCGGACCCCTTCCGCCGCCAGTTCGCGCGTGAGGTCCGGGACGGAAAGGGCCCCCGCGGCCGCCTGGCCGCCTGTCATGGCGACGGCCGAGTTGTAGAGGATCTTGAAGGTGAGGTTGACCTTGGCCGCCACCGCCTGCCGGATGGCGAGCGAGCCCGAGTGGAAGAGCGTCCCGTCACCGATGTTCTGAAAGAAGTGCGGTGTCTCCGTAAAGGGGGCCATGCCGGTCCACTGGGCCCCCTCGCCTCCCATCTGGGTGACGCCGAAGGTGTCCCGGTCCATGGTGAGCGCCATGAAGTGACAGCCGATGCCGCCTCCGGCGATGGACCCTTCCGGCACCACCGTGCTGCGGTTGTGCGGGCAACCGGAACAGAAATAGGGCTGGCGAGAGGGAAACTCCGGCACCCTCCGCCGGTCGATCTCATCGAGAAGAGCGAGGCGGGACGCCAAAGGATCGTTTTGTACGCGCCGCCCAAGCCGGGCGGCCACGAGGCGGGCGATCCGGTCCGGATCGAGTTCGCCGCTGGCGGGCACGAAGGGCGCTCCCGCTTCGTCGCGCTTGCCGACAATCCGGGGCGTCACCGCGCTTCCATAAAGCGCGTCGCGGAGGAGAAGTTCCAGGAATCCGCGCTTTTCCTCCACGACGAGAATCTCTTCGAGCCCCGCCGCGAATTCCCGGACGAGGCCGGTCTCCATTGGAAAAAGCATGCGCATCTGAAGGAGCCGCACGCCGTACCGCTGGAGCGCGGCGTCGTCCAATCCCAAGTCCCAAAGCGCTTGTCGCAGGTCGTAATAGGTCTTCCCCGCCGCCACGATTCCAAGCCAGTCGTTTTCGGTGGAAAGAGCGATCCGGTTTATTTCGTGCGCCGCGGCGAAGGCCTTC